>CAYSHI010000207.1:0-6972 GCA_964430745.1 uncultured Acidobacteriota bacterium
GAGGATCTCGCCGCGGTACGCGAAGAGCTGAACAGCTCCAACGGCGAGACACTCGAGATGGTGGTGCTGGGAAGCCCGCACTTCTCGCTGGCGGAGTTCCGCACCCTGGCCCCCCTGCTCGAAGGCAAGAAACGCAACGCCGGCGTCGAGTTTCTCGTCACTTCGAGTCGGGCGATGGTGGCCCTGGCACGCGACAACGGCCTGCTGGAGCCGCTCGAGGCCTTCGGAGGCAGGGTAACCGTCGATACGTGCATCTTG
The DNA here is from genome assembly GCA_964430745.1 of uncultured Acidobacteriota bacterium. GTDB lineage: Bacteria > Acidobacteriota > UBA890 > UBA890 > UBA890 > CBDCGW01. Next base: position 259 of record CAYSHI010000207.1, read on the forward strand.
ACCACGCCGATGCTGTATCCGGAAACGAAGCGGCTGATGACCAACTCGGCCAAATACGCTTACTACTCGCCGGGACTGCTCGGCGTCGAGGTGGCCTTCGGCAACATGGCCGACTGCGTGAGATCCGCCGTCGAGGGAACGGTCACCGTCGACCGCTCCCGCTGGGAGGCCTGAGCGTGGACACGGTGATCAGGGGCAAGGCGCTGGTGGAAGGCGAGGCCGCAGGGCTGGCGCTGTGGTCCGACAAGCCGCTGAGCTTCTGGGGCGGCTACGACCAGAACACCGGGGAGATCATCGACCGACGCCATCCGCTGTCGGGCAAGATCGGCACCAATCGCGTGATCGCCATCCCGCACACCAAGGGGTCGAGCACCACGACCGCGGTGCTGCTGGAGTCGGTACGTCAGGGCAAGGCGCCGGCCGCCGTCATCACCACGGGTTTGGCGTCGTTCCTGGCGTTGGCGTCGATCGTCGCGGACGAGCTGTACGGACGCAATTTTCCCGTCGTCATGGTCAACGAGGAGGACTTCGAACGCATCGAGTCCGGCCAGTGGGTGTCGATCAACACGGGCGGTGTCGTCGAGATCAGTCCGGGACCGCAGTCCGACTCGTTTTCGTAGCGTTCCGCTACTTGCTGAGCTCCCGGCCGAGGACGCTCTCGACGCTCGCCACTTTCCCGGAGATGCGCCCCGAACGCCCCCTGTAGTCGTCGATCTTTACCGTGCAGGTGACCCGATCGGCGTGCTCGTGCAGGGCATCGAAACACCTGCGGATGACGCCCATGACCTCGTCCCACTCCCCTTCCACCAGGGTACCCATTGCCGTCACCTGGTAGTCGAGGCCGCTGTCGGCCACGATCCTGATGGCGTCAGCCACCTCGTTGCTCAGAGAAGACGCGCCCCCGACGGGAACGATGGAGAAGAACACGAGCATGCTTAGTCCCCCTGCGGGCGACCCGGGCGGACCCCGCCCTCGTTCTTCTTCTTGGCGGGTGACACCTTCTTGCGGCGCTGTTCCAGATAGGCCTCGACCTCTCCCTCCGGCACCTCCTGAAACCTCGCTACATCGGTACGGCGTATGCGGGCGAACTCGGCCTCCTCCGACGCCGGGTCAAGCTCGATAACCCGATCGAGCTCGTCGAGTGCCTCGTCATATTCCTTCTGCTCGATATGGAAGCCGGCGCGAGCCAGATGGTACGAGGGGGCGTCGTCGTTCAGTTCGATGGCCGCATTGAGCCACTCGAGCGCCGAAGCGCTGTCGCCTTGGACACTGTACGCCTGCGCGCCGACGTAGCGGAGCTCCGCCTGCATGATCTCCGGCGTAGCGCCGAGCCCCTCCCGCAGCACCGCGAGAGACGCGTCCGCATTGCCGGCCTGCAATAAATCGGCTGCTTCTTTCGCGTATACGTCGGCGAGGCGCGCGGCTGCTTCTTCGTCGCCGGGGTTCTCCGCCAGTGTATCGAGCAGACCTCGACGCATATTGGCACGCACCTGGGCAGTCTCCACGCGACTGTACAGCCCGGCGATAATCTGCGCCTCGTCACCTCCCGGCGCCACGTCGCTCGCCTTCTGAAGAACCTGAAGAGCGCGCTCGTAGTTTCGCCCCCGATAGTAGAAGCCCGCCAGGTTTAGCTTGGTCTGGACGTCCGACGGGTCCTTCGCCTCGGCAACCAGATAGAACCGTTCCGCCTCCGCATCGTTGCCCAGCGACGAGTGAGAAATCGCCAGGCCGAGGAAGGCCGGAGCGAGCTCGGGATCGGCCTCCACGGCCTGCTCATACAATGCGATGGCCTCCTGGAGTCGCCCCTCCGCCCTCATGTCATCGGCCTGGCGCTGCAGGTCGGGCGCCGGATTCTCCGGTTCGTCAGCGGCGCAAGCGGAAATCGAAAGCGCGGCGAGTAGAAAGAGGGTGCTGGTGACGGTCGACGAGCACGACGGCGTTCGCATGGGCAACGAGCCTTCCTGTCCGGTCGCAGCGACAATTCGACGCCTTGCGTCGATCACTGCGGCTCCCGATCTAGGCCGGGAGACACGAGCCAACCTTCGAGGATGGTGACCAGTTCGGCCGTTGGAGTCAACTACTTCATGCTGAACCTGGCGTCGTCGATTTCAACGCCGAGCTCAACGTCGTCGATGTAGATAATCTGCTCGCCCATCGGGCCCATCATCTCGATGACGGACGGCATGGGATACCCCTCGAAGTCGCGATAGTCGAGGAACACAGACTCGCCGGAGGCGGTGATCGCCCGCGTCACGTAGAAGGTCTCGACGTCGACGTAGTGGGTCTGGACGCCGCCGGTCTTCAGGGTGACCTCGAGAACATAGGCGTCACGACCATTGACCGCCTCCGTGCCGGTCAACGCCACCTGATGGCCCTTCTCTTCGGCATTCACCAGCGGGCCGTCGAAGTCGGACCCTTCGAGCACGGCCTGCGCCTCACCCGCGGGCATGGCGGCGGGTGCGCTCTGCCCCATGAAGGGCATGTACGCCCACGCGACTTCACCGTCGAAAGCCTGCACGCCGGTCATCCCTTGCACGTAGATCTCGAGCAACGCCTTGTTCGGCCGCTTGGTCCATCGCGTGTAGGCCGACTCCATACCCATGACGATCGACCGCCCGTCGATGCGCATGCTCTGCACCTGCTGATACGGGTCGCCGCCGGTCGCTTCGTAGTGTTTGGCGAGGATCTCGTCGACGCTGAGATGCTGCGCCGATGAGGCCGCCGCAACGCGGCCGGTCGCCGGTGCCACGCTCACATCATGCCGGGCCTCAGCCTCTGCGCCCGGAACGGCGGTCTGCGCATGGAGGGGCAGGCCCATCAGCGCGAGCGCTCCAAGCAACATGAGGGATCGGCGCACGACCGGGCTGATGCGATTGATCGAGTGTGCGAGCATGCGGTGAGGCTCCTTTCGGGGAGATCGGGCCTGACGAGGACAGTGATCGTTGAATGCGGTTTCGCAACGTTGCCAGCGTACGGCGCCGTCGCCGCGGGGCCAACGATCTGTGCGCGGCCGGTCGGGCACGGCTCTCGCCGGTCACGGTGGGCCCGCGAGCGGCTCTCATCGGCACGCCCCTCGGCGCCCCTCGCGCACGTGTGACCGTTTCGAGGGGCCCGCATCTCTCTGATCAGGAGCCTCGCACGACACTTACCCGAAAAACGAAGGAATCTCGCATGAAACGACTCCACTACGCGGTCGTCACCTCGGCGATCACGTTGGCCCTGGCCGGATTCCCGTCGGGCGCCGACGCGCGGGGACAGCAACCGACGGCGAGCTCGCTGGTCGTCACCGAAGCACAGGGTCCCGCGCTGACCCTGGAACGGGCGATTGCCGAGGCGATCGAAAACAACCAGCGCCTCGCGGTTGCCGAGGCGGCCGTCCAGGAAGCCGAGGCCGGTACGCGGCGTGCCGGGGCGAACAAGCTGCCCCGTATCGACTTCTCCTACGTGTACCAGCGCACCAACAATCCCGTGTTCGTGTTCGGCAACCTGCTGCGGCAAGGGAACTTCACCGCCGAGAACTTCGATCTCGACCAGCTCAACAACCCCGACGCCATCAACAACTTCACACCGGCGATCTCGATCGTGCAGCCGATTTGGACCGGCGGGCGCATCTCACGGCGAGAGGAGGCGGCGGAGCTAAACGTCGAGGCCGCCAGCCTCCGGCAGGCGCGTACTCGTCAACAGGTGGTATTCGACACCGTCGAGGCGTATTCGGGCGCGGTCGTGGCAACCCGCCACCTGGCCGTCGCCCAGGAGGCGCTCGCCACCGCCGACGCCTACGTAGCCCTTGCGGAGAGCATGCGCAGTGGCGGCCTGGTCGTCGACTCCGATGTGCTGCAGGCGCAGGTTCGCGCGAGTGAGGCACGGGAAGCCGTGGTCCGAGCCACGAGCGGCCTGGCGGTGGCAAAAACGGCCCTCAACTTCGTCATCGGCCGCGACTTGCAGGCGCCGGTGACACTGCCCGGAGACCTTGACGAGACTGCCTCCGGTGCCGAGAGCCTCGACGAACTCATCGCGCAGGCACTGGCCGGCCGGCCGGACCTCCGGGCTACGAACACGCAAGAGCAAGCGGTGAGCAAGAACATCGAGGCGGAGAGAGCCAACTACATGCCCGAGGTGGCGTTCTCCGGCTTCGCCGAGTCGAACTCCGATTCGATGTTCGGGAGCCAGTCGGGCAACTGGGGCTTCATGATCGGCGCCAATTTCACCATCTTCGAGGGAAACGCGCGCAGTGCGGCGGTCGATCAGACCATGGCGCAAAGACGCCAGATTCAGGAGCAGACTCTGCTGCTGCGACGCGCCATCGCGCTGGAAGTCACGCAGTCGTTCTACGAGGTGCAGGCCGCCGGCGAGCGCATCGTGCAGTCGGAGACCGCCGTCGAGCTGGCGCGCGAGAACCTGCGGATCGTCGAGAACCGCTATCGGGAGGGCCTGTCCACCTCCGTGGAGATGCTCGGCGCGCAAACCGCGGTGACGATGGCGCAGACGCGCGTCGTCGCCGCCCGCCGCGACCTGATGCTGGGCCTCGCCGCACTCGACCTGGCGGTAGGCCGATGAGAACCCAACGAGGAAACACCATGAAGCCGATAGCATCGCCCAGCAGATCTTTACTTCGCGCATACCTCCCGGCCTCGCTCATCGCGATCGCGACACTCGCGCTGGCGGCGTGCGGGGGACCCGAGGAGACGGTTCCGGCCGCCGAGGCGTCCGTCGCAACCGTGACCGCCCAGGTAGCGGTGGTCGAGATGTCCGAGATCCCGATGATGTCCGAGGCAAGCGGCTCGGTCGAGGCCTGGCGACGCGTGTCGCCCGGCACCAAGGTCATGGGGCGCGTCAGCGAGCTCACGGTCCGTGAAGGCGACCGGGTCGACACCGACCAGGTGGTAGCACGGCTCGAGAGTGCGGATCTCGAGGCCGCCGTGGCGCAAGCGCGCGCCGCCATCGCCATGGCCGAGGCGACGCTCGAGAACGCGGCCACCCACGCGGCCCGTATGGAGCAACTGCACGAGCAACGGTCGGTGACAGACAAGAACCTCGAGGACGCTACGGCCGGCCACCGGGTCGCCGAAGCCAATCTGGATGTGGCGCGCGCCAACCTCGAGGCGGCCGAGGTGATGCTCTCGTACGCCGTCGTACGCACGCCGATCAGCGGTTGGGTCACCTCCAAGATGGTCGAAGAAGGCGACATGGCGGCGCCCGGTCGCCCACTCCTCGTCATCGAGGACCTCTCGCGCGTGAAGGCGAAGGTCAGCGTTCCCGAGGGAGTTGTGGCCGGCCTCTCCGCCGGCCAGGCTGCGAGCGTGACAATTCTGGAGCGGGCCCGGCCGGCAACCATCGACCGCATCGTGCCGGCCGGAGATCCCGCAACGCGCACGTTCACGGTAGAGATGGTTCTGGACAATCCTGACGGTGAAATCAAAGCGGGGATGTTCGCGCGAGCCGCATTCGACACCGAGAGCCGCAGCGGTGTGCTGATCCCGGAGTCGGCGATCGTCGTCCGCGGCCAGCTCGTCGGTGTGTTCGTCGTCGAGGAAGACCACGCGCGACTGCGCTGGGTCAAGCTCGGCGCGCGCCTCGACGATCGCATCGAGGTGCTCTCGGGTCTGCAGCCCGGTGAGCGCTACCTGCCGGCGCCGACCCCCGATGTGCACGACGGCGCCAACGTGGTGGAAGGCCGATGACTACGCCGATGACGCTGGGCCCCGCCGGCAAGCTGGGCCAGTACTTCGTCAATTCCAAGCTCACGCCGCTGCTGGTGATCCTGGCGCTGGCCCTCGGTGCCCTGGCCGTATCGCTGACGCCGCGCGAGGAAGAGCCGCAGATCGTCGTACCGGTGGTCGACATCTTCGTCGGCTTGCCCGGGGCCGCGCCGGCAGAGGTCGAGAGCCGGGTGACGATCCCGCTCGAGAAGCGCATGTGGGAGGTCCCGGGCGTCGAATACGTCTACTCGACCTCGATGCCCGGGGTCTCCATGGTCACGGTGCGTTTCTTCGTCGGCGACGACGAGGAGGACAGCCTGGTCAGGGTCCACCAGAAGCTCATGTCAGGCGCCGACCTGCTGCCCGTCGGTGCCACGCCGTGGCTGGTGAAGTCGCGCACCATCGACGACGTACCGGTGCTGGCGCTGACCCTCTGGGGCGGCGACCTCTCGGGCGATGAGCTGCGGCGCATCGCCGCCGAGCTGCGGCGCGACCTGGGCGCCATCGACCAGGTCTCCACCGTCGATATCATCGGCGGCCAACGACGCCAGATCCGCGTCGACCTCGACCCCCATCGGCTGGCGGCTCATAACCTCGACGGCTCGGCCGTGGCCATGGCGCTGCAGATGCAGAACGCCGCGGCGCCGGCCGGCACCTTCGATACCGGCGATACCGAGTTACTGGTCGAAACCGGGGCCTTCCTCACCAACGTCGATGACGTCGCCTCGCTGGTGGTCGGCGTGCACGGCGGTCGACCCGTCAAGCTCGAGGCGGTGGCCGACGTCTACGACGGCGGCGAGGAGCCGTCGAACTACGTCTACTTCATGCCGGGGGCGGCGGCTCACGCCAAGGGTATCGCCGCGGAAGCGGGCACCGACGCACTCGTGCCGGCGGTGACGCTGTCGATCGCCAAACGAAAAGGAGCCGATGCGCACGCGGTGGTGGCCCGTGTGATGCAGAAGGTCGAAGATCTGCAAGGCGCCGTCATTCCGGCGAACGTGAACGCCACCGTGAC
>CAYSHI010000208.1:0-16535 GCA_964430745.1 uncultured Acidobacteriota bacterium
AACGTCACGAGTGTCGGCAGGAGATAGTCGGACATATACGCGGCAATGTCGTTGTGTCGCAGTTTGGGAGGCGTTACCGCAGATAACCAAGACTGCGCAGCATTCTCTGCTGTTCCGGTGTAAGCGACTCGGTCGAGATACTCTCCGGCCGTTTTCGGGTCGCCAGGAGTAATGAGAGCTCCTCGAGTCTTTCTGTTCGGGATGCGCCGAGATTGACCAACTCCCGGGGATCCAGCACCAGGTCGTACAGCTGCTGAGAGGCGTCCACCGTAGGACCGAGGCGACCACCGAGCCAACCTTCGGAGGTCTGGATCAGCTTCCACTCGTTCAGACGTACGGAGGCGCTGGGCCTGTGGAAATCATTGAACTGCTGATAAATAACGCTGATGGCCGGGTTCGATGCCGGCGGATCTTGACCCAGGAGCCACGGTACCAAGCTTGTTCCGTCGAGATCGTCTGGGACATCCAGATCCAGTAGCTGCAAGATCGTTGGCGCAAGGTCGATCAGCTGGACTTGATCGGCCACCCGGTGCGTCTTGGGTCCGACTCGCGGACCCGTGATGGCGAGAGGCACACGCAGGCTCTCGTCGTGCAGATCGCGATTCCAATACAGGCCGTGCTCGCCCATCGCCTCGCCGTGATCCGACGTGACGACGGTCACCAGCCCAGCGGTCGGCGCCGCATCCCGCGCCATGGCGAGGAGGCGACCGAGCTCGCGGTCCGCGTAGGCAATTTCGGCATCGTAGAGCTGAAGCATCCGCGCTGTCGCCGCGTCGGACTGAATGATCTGCAGTCGTTTGTCGGCCGACAGTCCGTAGAATGCGCCGCTGACGTCTTCGCTTCCAGGGCCGGGCTCGGGTACCAGCTCCGCAGGCGGGCGGTACGGCAAATGGGGGTCGAAGAGGTGCACCCAGACAAACCACGGACGATCGCCGTTGCGGCCGAGCCAGCGGCCGGCAGCGTCGACGATGCTGCCGGCAGAGCGATAACCGGGCCAAGCGTACCCCACATCGACGCCCAGCCGACTGACAACACTCGTCGCGGCGTGAACGAGCGTCAGCTCGGAAGCTCTCGGGGGCAGCCACCGCATGTTCCGCATGTCGTCGTCGAAAAAGTGGAATCGCCCGGGCAGGCCCAGTGAGCTCTCGGAAGTCGTATAGCCACCGTTGAAACTGGCGGTGACGAAGCCTTCTTCGCGGACACTCTCGACGATGGTCCTTACATCCGGTTCAAGCCGGCTCGCGTTGAGCAACACGCCATGCCTCTCGGGCACCAGCCCGGTAAAGATCGAGGCATGGGAAGGCCCGGTCCAGACGGTGGGTGCCACAACGTTCTCGAACAGCAGACTCTGGCGAATGAGGCCGTCGAGGTTGGGCGTACGCGCCTGCTCATGACCGTAGGCGCCCACAGCGTCGGCTCGCAGAGTGTCGATGGTGACCAGGAGAACCGCCGGTTGGTCGCTTGGCGTCGAGTCCGGATCGGCCGTCGGCGGACCGACCCCGGCAACGACGGCGACAGCAAGGGCCACAGCGACGGCGACTCCGCAGAGTACTGCTCTTCTCCCTTGTCGGCCGGAAACAGCCACGACTCCCAGCCCTGCTACAAGTACAGCGGCCACCAAAGCCCAGGCCCATCTGCTCGAGTCGCGGGCGCCCAAGGAACTGATCGCCAGAGCGACACCGAGACCAACCGCGACCGCAGGCGGTACGAATCCTCGCACGGCGCCATCCAGCGAGCCGCCGCGCCTTGTCCCCAGCACCGTGACGACGGCCAGGAGACTCAAGGCGCCCAAAAGGGAGAACAAGCCGTCGGCACCTCGAAGGGCGGCCAACGCCAACAGGACACCTACGGGGATCACCCAGCTGGTGCTTGGCGCGGCGCCAAAGTATTGCGCAGCCACGACCAGAACGCCCGATGCCACGCCGGCACCGCCATAGAGCAAGATCACGGCCGCCAGCGATCGCAATGCTTCGCCTTGGAACAAGCCGAAACCGCCGCGGCCTACGACCCACCATTCGATCAAACCGACGAGCAGCGCGGTATGGAACCCCACGGCGAGAATCCCTGGGCCTCTGCCGATGGAAAATTCGAGCCGGTTAGCGTTCTCTGGTTCCCTCATTCCCTCGTCCTGTCTCCTCGCGATTCACGAATGTCACGCTCTGAGGTCCGGACGATTCCAGCCGACGACTGCCCGGGTCGGGTCGATCTTCGATGCAGCGCGGCGTAGAAGATCCTACATATGTCAGGCAACCTCAACGGGCAGGCTACATCTGCATCCGGACGGAGGCCCGGCCTCTGTCCTCGCCGCCACTACCCTTCGGTGCCGACGCCGAAGAGCCGCTCCTACTCCGAGGCGGCGATGACCTCGAACCGCGCTCCCAGCCACCAGATCCCCGCGCAGATCGCGCCGGCGAACAGAAGGATCGCGTGAGGCAGGTACTGCGCGTGAATGAGGCTGTTCGGATCGGGCGTCGTCTGGCGAATGACGGCCAGCCACGGGAGCCGGACCCCCTCGGTCAGAAACCTCTCCCATGAACCTACGACCGCCGAGTTGCCCGTGCCGAAATCGACCCGGGTGTAGCGCACCATCGACAGTACCCAGGTGTGGAATACGACGGGCACGGCGACGACGACGAGAGCCCACCTCGGCCAACGCACCAGATGATCACAGAGCGCCAGGAAGATAAACGGCACGAGCGGCAACAGGTAGCGAAAGCCGGTGTTCCACTGCATCAGTGAGTACTGGTTGATCGCGTTGAACAGCATGAAGGCAACGATGAAGGCAGCCACCGCGCGCCGTTCGCGTCGCGGAAGGATCAGGTCTCGGTCCGAGTAGAACCACACCGGCACGAGGCCGAGGAGAAGCAGCGGCCCGAAAACGTACATGCCCCAGTCCGGATCGACCAGGTTCCTCCACAGGACCTCCGGGCTGGGCCAGTCCATGCCGCGCCATCCGCGATCCGTGAAGTTCACCATCGGCATGTGGTACTGCCCCGGCAAGAACGGATTCCCGTACATGACCCACTGGCTCCACCAGAGGAACAGGACGGGCGGCACGCTCGCGGCGACGAACCGCAACGACTCGTTGAAGTTGCGCCAGACCCCCCCGGAGGGGAAGCGCACGGCGAGCAGATAAGCGTAGAGCCAGAGCAAGGGCACGACGCCGGCGTAGTCCAGCGCCAGCGCCGACCCTGCCAGGAATCCAGCGGCGGCGACCCGCCATGGGGCGATGGGAACGGCGTCCTCGGGCCTCGGCCACAGCAACCAGAAAGCGACGAAGACGCACATCATCAGGAAAACGTTGTGGTTCAGGTAGCCGGTCCGGTAAAAGACGGGCGTTCCGAAGGCGAACAAGAAAGCCAGCCCCAGCGAACGCCGCCGCCCAACCCCACGGCTCTGAAGGATCGAGTACATCAGCACGGCGAATAACGCGGAAAGCGGCGCCATGAGAAAGACCGAGGTCACCGCCGTGGAGGCGCCGAAACGAAGCTCCAGGCCTCGCTCCTTGACGAGTTGAAAGAACATCGCCCGGTTCGGGTACTCGGTGTCGTACGCCGACTGGGCATCCTGACCCGAGTCAGAGCCCGGCTCCTGGGGCGGACGTTCCAGCGCATCGAGCACAGGGTCGAAGATCAGCAGGGGGATTGCTGCAATGAGTGAACCGGCGACCTGGTTGCCGACGTACGCGTGGCCGTCGGTGTGAATGAAGATGTCGGAGTGAAAACCGAAGTACTCGTCGAGAACGAAGTCTCCACGCTCGATCAGGCTGAATGCCGGGTAGTGCTCACGGACCACGTTGGTGGCGAAATGCACCGAGAAGAGCACCCAACAAACCAGAAACAGGCGGAGCTTGACGGAGCCCAGCCGCGAGGCCGTCGTTTGTTTCACGGAGAGCCCCCGCTGCTATCCGGCGCCGGCGCGGCACACACCACGACATCGCCCCCGGCCACCGTTCCGCGGAAGGTCCTCACCGGCACGCATTCGTCCCATATCGCCCGCATCAAGTCCGGCGTCTGTGCCTCCAGATAGTCGGCGAGCGTGTACAGCAACCATAATCGCGAGGTCTGCGCGCGCAGCTCCCGATACTCGCCGAGAGATTCGATCGACTCCCAGTCCCTCTCGTAAAGACGCTCGTAAGGGTAGCCGGCGGCCCCCGCCGTGACGATCATCTCCCCCGCCGCGCGCTCACTCTCGACAAACAGCATGGCGCCCTCGAAGTCCTGCTTGGGGTATCGGTAGGCGGCGCCGAGCGACAACGTGGAACCGACGATCATCAGCCCGACGAGCACGTCGCCGGCCTTCAGGTCGAAGCCGGTCGGTACGGCGCCGCGAAACCAACGCTCAACGACCCAGCGAGCGCTCACCATGGCGCCCCGAACGATGATGAGGATTCCGAAGCCGATGAACAAGAAGAAGAACCGCGGTCGGATGGGTTGCGACAGAGCCACGACGGTGGCCGCGGTCAAGACACCCGGCAACACCAGCAGCGCGAGAACGAGCCGACTCTGCCGGAAGTAGCTGACCACACCGCTGAAAGAGACGGCGGCCGCGATCAGAAGACCGAGCCCGGTCATTCCGAGCAAGAGGCCCAGGATCGCTTCGCGAACGGCCCACCCCGCGGTTGCCACGTTGGCGGCCGGCAGTGCCGGAGCGGTGTAGAAGGCGATCACCTCCTCCGCCATCGGCGCGTACAGCGCCGCACCGAGGAGAGTCGCCAAACCGAAGCCCAGCGACCACGTACGGAAGGAAGGCGAGCGTTTGTCGTCTCCACCGAAGACCGCGAGCCAGAGGCAAATCAGGGTATGGGCGGCAACGACGAAGACCATCGTCAGGTGGGTGTAGACGCCGAGAGCGGCGACCCCCGCGTATCCGATCCAGGCACCAATGCCGTTGTGCTCGAGTCCGCGGATCAACAGTAGCGTCGCGAGCATGGTCAGAAACACGAGAGCCGTGTAGCCGCGGGCGTTTTGCGAGAACCACACGTGGTGGTACGACACCGCGAGAAATGCCGACGACCAGAGGGCTTCTCGCTTGGTCGTCAGGACTGTCCCCAGCAGGTACAACATGGGGACGGCCCCGACCCCGAACAGGTAGGCCGGAAGCCGCAGGCTCCAGGGATGCTCACCGAAAAGAACAATGAACGGGTGCGCGAGCAGGGAGTAGAGCGGATGGTTGTTGTTGTGCGGGAAGCTGGTGAGGATCTCCCCCAGAGGAGGCCGGGCGAACTCGACCAGGGTGACGATCTCGTCGACCCAGAGCCCACCATCCAGCCGGATGGCGCGCAGAACCGCCGCGATGGCGGTGAGTCCCACGACCGCGCAGGCCGTACGCCGATCGTCAGTCATCGGGTCGCGGTCCCTTCTTCCGCCGCCCTGCGCAGGGAGGGAAGCGCCAGCGTGGTGATCCAGCCCACGAGACCGCCCGCGACCAGGATCGTCTCCCACAACAGTCCTACCGCCACGACCACGCTCGCGGATGCGCCGAACGGGCGCATGAAGGCAGCAAGCGCCGCTTCTCGCACACCGAGGCCCGCCAAGCTAATGGGCAACGTCGCCACCAACTTGGCCAGCGGCCAGGCCATGAGCCACGCTCCGAAGCCCGGCTCGACCCCGAGCGCCGAGCCGAGCTGCGCGTTGATCGCGACAAACGTGGTCTGCACGACGAGCGACAACATCAGGGCCCAGACCGGAAGCCACGACCGGCGTAGTGACGTAACCGCGTCAACGACGCGCCCCGCGATCCCCGGAAGGTCGCGTTCCTTCAGGTAGAAATACAACGCAGCCGCGACGACGATACCCGCCACGATCACGCCGCCGGCGATGGTCAACGCCGTCCGACCCGCCCCCTCGGACTGACCCGCCCATACCGACCCGACGAACGCCAGCGTCAGCAAGGCGACGAGATCCACGACTCGGTCGACGAGGCTGGCGACCGCGACCCCCTCGCTCTTGCCCACCTTTCCCATCACCCATGCGGCCCGAACCAGGTCGCCACCGGCCACGCCGGGAAGAGCGAGGTTCGCCGTCAGGCCGGCGAAGTGACCCGTGAGCCATAGCCGCGGCGGAACGTCCGCGCGGCGACCCATCAACAGCCGCCATTTGAACGCGGCGATGACATGCCCGATCAAGAACAGGAGCACGGACCCGAGCCACAGGGCGGGCGGGAGCTGGCGCATCGCACCCCAGAGCTCGTCGACCGGCACGAGCCAGAGAAGCAACCCCAGCACCACCGCCGAGACGGTGAGTCGTAGGACCCAGGAGAGATTCGCCTTGCTCACGGAGCTACCGCGACCAACACAGCATTCAGCATCTCGTAATAGTGTCGTTTCCCGCGTCCGGGGCCAACTCGAAAGTAGGCTCTGCAGACCGCCGGTTTGGCCCGCACGCGCTGCGCGCCCCACACACCACGTCGAGGAAGCAACGTCCAGCGCGGCTTCGCTCGCTACCCGCTAGCTATTGCCTCTTCGAGGCCATCCGGCCGAGGAATCGCTGCCGGCTCTCGACGAGTCGCTTCGACGCGTCTCGAAGGCGCAGGAGAGCTTCGTACTTGGGGATCATCAGGCGCGGCACCTCGAGGCGCGCGCATCCGTACTTCTCCTTGTAGGTGCCCCCACCGCCCCAGTCGAAGACGTGCGCCCCCCGCTTCTTCCAGTACCGCATCGCGTGCCAGTGCAGGGCTTCATTGGGGCGAAACCCCTGGCTGGCGCGGTAGCTGGCATTGCCCCAGAACTGAGCCGTCTTGTTCATGCCCGGGTAAATCCCGGTCGCGATGCAGTTGCCCTCGGGGTCGCGGGCTCGAAGCAAAAGAAGGTTGCCCGTCGGGTACAGCCACTTGATCAGCGCCCGCACCCGGTCGACCCCATAGGTCGGCACCAACCCCTGCTTCAGGAATACGTCTTCGAGCTGGTGGTAGTACTGGTCGGCAAACTGCTCGTCCCCGCCTTCCTCGATCTGAACACCGCTCTTTTCGGCCTTACGGATGCAGCGCCGGCAGGCGGATCTCATGCTGCCGAAGATCTCATCCTCCGACTGCGTCAGGTCCGTTTCGTACGAGTCGACGAAGTCGTAGCGGAATCCGATCTCCGACGCCATCTCGGCGGTGATGTTTCTGTCCACGAGCTCCATGTGGACACACCCCAGCTCGCGATGGACGAAGTCGGCGGCAGCCTTGACCGCCGCATGCCGAGCCACACCCTCGTCCAGGTTGAACCCCATGTACATGGTCGTCCACCCCGGGAACGGACTGCCGAACAACCGCAGTCCATAGCGACGAAAGATCAACCCGTGGAAGAGCCCGACGACCGCCCCTCCGTCTTTCACCTCGGCTACTACCGGCTCGGCGTCCTGGGTCTCGGCGATGAACCCCATCCACTCGCGTGTGTGGTAGATCATCCGATCGGGATACGCGTCGAACGCCGGCGTATCAGCCGGTTCGACTCTCCTCATGCTGAGCGTTGCTTGGCTCAATACGGTGGCCCTCCCACGCCTACGCGGATCCGTGGCGAATCTTGTGCATCAGCCACCGGCGCTCGAGGCTCCGCCGTTCCGAAGGCTGGATTTCGTGGATACCACGAGACTCCTCAATATGATCGAGCAACACGTTCACGGGCACGAACCAGCCGTTCTTCTCGCTCAACCGCTCCATCAAGTGGGCAAATTGCTTGTTCAACCGCCCGTTCTCGACGTAGCCATGGCCGAAATGCGTATACATGACGCACGCGCCTTGCTCCTCTTCGAGGGCGTCCTGGCCTTCCTCTGAGATGCGGTCGACGAACTGAGAGCAGGGACTGCCTTCCGATGCCGCGAACCACGCGTTCACGAAGTCCCGGTCCGGGTCTCGATAGGGCATGAACGGGCATCCGTTCAGGGTGTTGATATCCCCGAAGACGAAATTCCTCACGTACTTGATTCTCGACTTGCAGAGGTCGCCCCAGAACAGAGGGTGGCCCGGAACATGCCCGTAGAAACGTCGCCCGGCACCTCGTGTCAGCAAATTGTAGATGAGTCGGTGCACCCCGGAGACGCGGTACTGCCCGTGGTACATGTTCTCGTCGCAGAAATAGTGGTTCGCCATCGTGTGCGGATAATGGCCGAACTGTTGGCGGAAGCGTTCGAGCCCCTCGAGTGTCTCCTCGCGCGTCGACGTATGGCTGGTGGCGTTGTGGAACGCCATCTCGAATCCCATGTCCTGGAGCTCCAAGCACCACTCCAGATACGCCGGATCGCCGCATGTTCCACCGTGATCAGACGGCGTACGTGGCGGCGCCAGCGGCCAGACGGCCTTGGTCGTCAAGAATCCGTGCGACGCCAGGAAGGAATACACGATGCGCCCGGACTCCAAGGTCTGCGAATCAGGATCGTCGAAGATCGTGAAAGCGAACCTCTTATCGTCGGGCCAACGCATTCATCTCTCCTTCGGGACGCCGTCCCTCAGATGTACTGGTACAGACCGTCGCCATCGGCTCGATTCAGGTGAATGCGGACCTTCACTTCCTCGAGCGGGTCGACGAGGGCGCAGACCTTCTTCGGGGCAGCGAAAATGAAGTTCGAGGGGCCGCGGAAATACCCTGCTGCCTCGAGTCCCTTGCACCAGGATTCGTGACTCTGATTCGAGACGATCACGTCGGCGCCCAGCCGCCGCAACGCGGTCGTGGCGCACGAGACCACCGCAGGCGCATGCTCCGGTGCGGCAAACCCGTCGAGAACCGTGCCCACGTGCAGATCGCCATACCGTGGGTGTGCCGCGTCGCGTCGAAGCGCGACCACCGCCCAACCGATCGTCTTGTCGTCCTTCCGAACCCGCAGTCGGGAGAAATTCTGATTTTCCCGCGGGTAGAGCACCGAGAGAGTAGACGAATCGCGAACAGCGATCATCGCGTACTCGTCCTTGCCGGATTCCCACACCGCATCGCTCCACTCGGCGAAGTCCTCCTCGGAATCGTACGTGACCGCTCGATCGGCGGCCTGCACGAGAGATCGACCGGCTTGGACCGCTCGGATCCCCACGTAGCCGGTACCCGTCAGGGCGGCGAGATCGGCCGCCAAACGACGCCACCACGGCGCGCGCAACAATTGCATCTTGCGCAGGAATCGAGCGGGGCGCTCGACGCGAAAGTAGAAAGGGACGGGGAAATGCCCCCAACCCATGGCGAGGAGCAAGCGCGCCAGTGCGCTCTCGTACCCGTCCATCCCGAGCGCGTGAAGCATCGGTTGTCGCCGGAGCGCGTCCATGATCAGTTGAATGCCGACCGAGGAGTAGGTGCCGTCGATGATCCCCTCCGAGAAGGGATGGTGAAGGTACGCCAGCGAGTGAACGGCGCCGCCAAAGCTGAAGTCCTGCTGCTTGAGCACGTACGCCCCGCGTACGCTCTCGCCGTCGACGGCGACGAACATCCGATTGAACGGCCCGCCTCCATCGATCTCGGGGAGCCAGCGAGGCTCATGACGCTCCGGAAAGACGAAGTAGGTCGGCGCCCCACCAGCGCGCAGTCGCTGATTGAACGCCTTCACGGCAGGCTCGTGAGCCGCTTCATAAGGTTGGATTACGATGGCCATACTCGACTACGCACGATCGAAGTTCGGTGCGGTTCGCGTTTGCCGCCCCGTGATGTTCTCGCTCACCGAGAGGAGGCCGGCGCCTGCACCAATTCCACGAGGCCGTAGACGTCGCTGAATAGCCAAGCGATCAGGCGGTTCTCGAATGCCGAACCCGGAACGGGCTTTCGCACACAGCGAAACCCCCATTCGCGCGCGGCGTCGATCGCCCGATCGATCTCAGGAACTCGGAAGCAAAGATGGACGAGCTTGGTTCCCCGTTCCAGGCTGGCGGAGATCGGATCATCCTCCGCCGCCGGTTCGATCAACTCCACCGTGGTTCCATGGACCTTGATGAACGCGACGTTGACTCGCTGCTCGGGATCGTGCGTCGATTGCAGTCCCTTGTGGGGCGTGCGATCGATCGACCGCACGGCGAGACCGATGTGATCGAGCTCGGCGCCCTCACCGAACATGTCCGCGTCAAGCATGGAGCGGCTCCAGGTATTCAACGGTTATGTGCTCGGGCTCAGGGTAGGGCTTGCGCGGATCCCAGACAAAGACCGCGTCACCGTCGCGCTCCATACCCGATCGCTCGAAGAAATCCCGACACGGCTTGTTCTTCGCAGTCTCGGTGTACTCCGCCCGGAGCCGCTCGATCCCCAGTGGGCGAACCAGCGAAACCAGCGTGTGCACCAGCGAGTTTTCGATGCCTCTGCCCATGACGCGGCAACTCAGCAGGAAGTCGGTCAGCTCTGCGCAGTCTCCCCGAATCTCGAGGCCTACGATGCCGGCCAGCCCCGAGTCTCCGAACACATCCTTGACGCGCACGGTCCAGAGGCGGTTCTCGTCCTTGCCGGCCCAGTCGGCGAGGTCGGTCTCGGATAGGCGTCGTGTCCGCAGGTTCATCTGGTTGGTCTTGTTCAAGAGCTGTGCTGCGCGGGCGAGATTGGCGTCGTTCAGCCCCTCGATCGTCAGGTGGGTGCCGAGTTGCGCCAGCCACTCGCTCGCGCTGGGCAGCGTCCTCTTGAGCTCGGAGCGCTCTCGTTCGGAAGCATACAGATTGCTCCGGTTGCGGTCTTCCGGGGTTATCGACGGGGAGTCGAAACAGTCGAGATTCCTCAGGGCCGTCGCATACGCGAAGGGATCTGCCGGCCAGTCGGGAACCAGAACCTCGGGAAGCGCGCTCGCCACGCGCCCGCGCTCGGCGGGATTGTCGTCGATGAACACGACCGACTGCAGTCCGAGGTTCAGCTCGCCGACAAGGTCGACAATACTCTCGGCCTTGTCACCCCAGTTGATCCGCCAGCCGGCGAAGTCGTCGATCTCCAGCACCATCTCCGGATGGTTCCGGATGGCGTCGAGAGCTACCTGTTCTTCGTTCTTGCTCGCGATCGCCAACACGATGCCGCGCCGGGTCAAGGACTTCAGCTCACGTTGAAAATCCGCGTATGCCTCGCCCACGCCGTCGTGTCCTCCCAGCCTCAGCTGTTGCCAGCCGACCTCTCCGACGATCCCGCCCCAGAGGGTCTGATCGAGGTCAACGACGACGACCTTCCGCGCACCGCCGCCAACCCCCCGGAGCGCTGCTTTGATGTCCGTCACCGCCGCCTTGAAGACATCGTTGGAAAAAGGAA
This sequence comes from uncultured Acidobacteriota bacterium, assembly GCA_964430745.1. GTDB lineage: Bacteria > Acidobacteriota > UBA890 > UBA890 > UBA890 > CBDCGW01. Next base: position 11,171 of record CAYSHI010000208.1, read on the forward strand.
CTTTGGCGAGATACCAGAGCTTGGCCGAGAAGGCTTCTTCGCCGCCCGCTCGTATCCAGCGATCCGCGTCGAGGAGAAAGATGTTGGGCTTTTCGGCGCATTGCCGGGCGAGTCGAAGGTTCGCCTCCGCCAGAGCGCCGGCACGACCGAGACCTGCTCGCCACTCCAACATCCCGAGACCTCGCCCCGCTCGGTGTACCGTCCAGCTGGGCACGAGCAATGTTCCGACCCTGTCGCTCGCGGCCTTCAACTGGGCGGCGAACGCATCCACCGCATCGAACAGAGGGGCCTGGGCGTCGAGGGTCTCCACCGCCGCCCGGAAGCCGGGAAGGACCCCGTCCGGCGTCGTCCACACGAGGGCCACGTCCGGCTCCGATCGCCAATGCTCCGCGTCGGTGTCGGAGAGGGCGGTCGCTACCTGTCCGAAAGGGGCAACCTCCACCTCGACCGAGGGCTCATCCGGGTCATTCGCAAGGTAACCGGCGAGGTTTTGGAGATTGAAGTCGGACAGGAGAAGGCAGCGTTGGAGTCGGTTCGACATGGGGGCCTAACTTCAGCTGTCCGCCGGGACCCGGTCCGGAGCGCCCAGCAGCCCCGCGATGTGCTCGACGAGAGCGGCCGGCGAACGAAAGGGGTTTTCCTCTACCGGCTTGGCGAATTCATCCGCCAACGAGACCGGTGTCTCGAACTCGTGCTCGACGGCTTGCTCGGTGAGAACCGCCAGATTCACGAGTCCGAGCGAGTCCAACCTGCCGTCCGGCCCCAGAAGCGTCGTGTTCTCGGCGACGGACACCTTCCGATCGGCGGGAAGCTGCTCGTTAAGGTCCTCGACAGCTCGTGAGATTGCTTTCTCCACGCGCGCGTGGGTTGTCATCAGACGTCGTTCTCCAGGATCGGTGAAGCTCAGGCGACGACCTCGAGAGGCTTGCTTCTCGAAGGCCGAGCGCACGGTCCTTCGGCAGCGATTGAGGTCCGCATCGATACTCCGATAAAACACTACTGGCAGCCGTCGACGAAGCGCAATAGCGGAGTTTGCTGAACGAGAATAGCGACGAGATCCTTCGCGGTGTTTTCTCGATTGACCCTCGTATCCGGCGAAGTGTACGGTCTCCGACGTGCGCCGCGCTCCGGCCGAGTTGTCGGAACGATCTGATGACAGTGTGAGCAGACTGTGTATTCCGACCCGGTAACAGACGCCCCGGTTGCGACCGAAACCAGCAGTGCAACTGCGGTGCGGGACGTCGCGGTCGTCATCCCCGCCTTTAACGAGCAGGAAGGCGTCGGCCAAACGGTTGAAGGCGTTCGCCGGGCGCTGGAATCCAGCCGCTACTCTTTCGAGATCGTCGTCGTTGACGACGGATCGACCGACGAGACGGCGGCACGGGCCGTCGAGCACGGCGCCCGACTGATCCAGCAGCCCCGGAACGGCGGCTACGGATCGGCGCTCAAGGCCGGTATCGAGAAGAGCGACTCCGAGTTCGTCGTCATTACCGACGCGGACGGGACCTACCCGTTCGACGCCATCCCCGGGCTCGTGGACCTCGCCGCCGACGCCGACATGGTTGTCGGGTCCCGCTCCGCCAACGACGTGAGCAGCCCTCTCATTCGGCGGCCGGCAAAGTGGGTTCTGCGCAAGCTGGCAAGCTACCTGGCGGGCGAGGAGATCCCCGACCTGAACTCGGGGCTACGGGTCATGAGGCGCTCGGTGCTCCTCAAGTTTGTTCATATCCTGCCGCAGGGCTTTTCCTTCACGATGACGATCACACTGTCGATGCTGTGCAACTCGTATCGTGTGATCTACGAGCCGATCGTCTGCCAGAAGCGCATCGGCGCCTCGAAGATTCGTGCCGTTGACGCCGTCAGCTTTCTCGTTCTCGTGCTGCGCACCGTCGTACTGTTCAATCCGCTGAAGGTCTTTCTCCCATTCGGCACGCTGTTGTTCGTTACGGGGCTCGGCAAGCTGATCTACGACCTCTTCCTGCTTAACATCTCCGAAACCGCCGTAATGGCGCTGTTGGGCGCCTGCCTGGTCTGGGCCGTCGGGCTCCTCGCCGACCTCATCGTGCGCCTGCAACTCGGCCAGCCGAACGCGTGAGCAGAGTGCCGCACCTGGTATCGGAACCGTGACTTCGCCCCGCGTGCCGATCGTGATCCTGGGGGCCGGCCCGGCCGGCCTCGGAGCAGCGTTGAAGCTCGCCCAACGCGGGACGTTCGACGTGACCGTCCTCGAACGCGGGGCTTCGGTAGGCGGCAACTCCGCCAGCTTCGACGTCGACGGAATTCGTGTCGACTTCGGCAGTCACCGACTCCACCCGGCATGCTCGGCCGAGGTCATGCAAGACATCCGAGGCATGCTGGGTGACGACCTCCTCGAGCGGCCGCGGCACGGCCGCATTCTGTTGCGGGGCAGATGGGTGCATTTCCCCCTCAAGCCTTTCGATCTCGTGTCCAGCCTGCCGCCGTCCTTCATGTTGGGCTTTGCCCGCGACGCCCTCGTGCCGCGCCGGCCGGCCCGCGGGGAAGAGACCTTCGCGACCGTCCTCGAGCAGGGCCTTGGCCGAACGATTTGCCGCGACTTCTACTTTCCCTACGCCACCAAGATCTGGGGAGTCGGCGCGAGTGAGCTCGATGCCGAGCAGGCGCGACGAAGGGTGTCCGCCAACTCCAAGTGGCGCCTCGTCAGCAAGGTGCTGCGGGCCCTCCTGCCTTCCGGCGAGCGCCGAGGTGCTCACTTCTTCTATCCCCGCGACGGATTCGGGCAAATCAGCGACGCGTACCACAGCGCCGCCGTCGAAGCCGGAGCCGTCGTTCGATTCGATACCACCGCCGCCGGTATCGAAACGGACAACGGCCGGGCCATCGCGGTCAGGACCACCGGACCGGATGGAGAAACCCGAATCGATTCGCGCATGGTGCTGTCGACGATTCCCCTTCCCGCCCTGGCGAACGCCGTTTCGCCGGGGCCGCCGGAAGAGGTGCGGGAGTCACTCGGTGCTCTGAGATACCGCGCGATGGTGCTCATCTATCTGACGCTCGGCACCGATCAGTTCACCGAATACGACGCGCACTATTTTCCCGGCACCGATGTCGTGATCACCCGTCTGTCCGAACCGAAGAACTACTCCCTGACCTCGCTTCCGGGGAGCACCGTGTTGTGCGCCGAGCTGCCCTGCTCGGTCGGCGACCAGCACTGGAAGGCAACGGAAGACGAGCTCGGGCAGCTTGTCCTCGATGCGCTCGACCGGGCGGGGCTCACGGTCACGGCACCCCTCCGAGGTGTCATAGCGCGGCGACTGTCGCATGCCTATCCCATCTATTCCCGCGGCTATCAGGAGCACTTCGAACGGATCGACGACTGGGTCGGGGGAATCGGCGGGCTCGTGAGCCTCGGCCGCCAGGGGCTCTTCGCCCACGACAACACCCACCACACACTCGCCATGGCATACGCCGCGGACGAATGCCTCGACGACAACGGCCGGCTGGACGCGGCGCGATGGGCCGAGAACAGGCATCGCTTCGAGTCCCACGTGGTCGAAGACTGACGAGCAGCGCGACATGCGCATCGGAATCGACGCCTGTTCCTGGGTGAACGTCCGCGGTTACGGACGTTTTACCCGCGAGGTCACCCGCGCGATGGTGCGGTCCGATTCCGACGACGATTTCATCTTCTTCCTCGACCCGGCCTCGGACGAGCGTTTCGATCTCGATGCCCCCAACGTCGAGAGAGTGCGCGTCGAACAACGCGTTGCCTCGACTGAAGCCGCGCGAGGCGGCGGCTCACGACCCGTCCGCGACATGCTGACGCTGACGCGCGCGGTCGGTCGCTCCAAGCCCGATGTGCTGTTCTTCCCCTCGGTGTACACGTTCTTTCCGGTGCCGCGTGGCGTGCCGAGCGTGGTGTGTATTCACGACGCTATTCCCGAGCGTTTTCCGCGCCTCGTTCTACCTTCGTTCAAGGCCCGGCTGTTGTGGAAAGCCAAGGTCCGACTGGCTCTGATGCAAACGAAGCGCGTGCTCACGGTCAGCGAGCACGCGGCCGGAGAGATCTCCGCCTGCCTCGGCGTGCCGCGCGAGAAGATCAGCGTCGCGGTGGAAGCTCCCGCACCTATCTTCCGGCCCAGCGAGAGCCAAGCCGACATCGAGGCTGCGGCACACCGCGCGGGGCTCCCGGCCGGCGTTCCCTGGTTCATCTACGTCGGCGGGTTTTCGAAGCACAAGCACATCGATTCCATCGCGCGGGCGCACGCCCTGGTCGTCGAGGAGATTCGCTCACAGCGCACCTCCGCTGACTCGGAAACGCCACCCCACCTGCTCCTGGTCGGTCCCTCGGATTCCGATTCCTTCCACATCGATATCGACCGCGTCCGGCACGTCATCGACGAGAAGGGTACCGACGAGCTGGTTCACTGGCCGGGATTCGTGCCCGACGAAGAGCTCCGGCACCTGCATAGCGGGGCGCTCGCACTCGTCATGCCGTCGGAATGCGAGGGCTTCGGCCTACCGGCTGTCGAAGCGGCTGCCTGCGGCGCACCGGTGATCACCACCACCGCAAGCCCGCTGCCGCAACTGCTCGAGGGTGGCGGGTTCTTCGTCGACCCCGGCGACGAGGCGGCGTTGCAGGCGGCGATGCTCGCTCTCGCAACGGACAGCGACCGGCGCGAACAGTTTGCGGGAATAGCTCGCGAACGCGCCGCGGCATTGAGTTGGGAAAAAGCCGCCGCGGCGACCTTGCAGGCCTTGCGGGAAGCAGCGCGCGACTAGTTGTTGATTCCAGGCACGTTGCCGACAGGTTTGAGCGGAAGCTCGGGGACGGCGGATTCGCGGGCGCGTGGCTTGTCGGGTCGGCTTGGGTAGATTGGAACGTGGGTGCTAGGCGGGCACGCTAGGGGCAGCGATACCCTTTCGCGTGAGGTGCGCGGGGAAAGGGAGCGGCTTCGCCGGATTGTCATGGCGCGCAGTACACGCGACAAGGGCATCGCTGCCCTACGCGCTCCCTCTGCATCGGTCCGGCAAGACGAGGCTCTCTGCCCAAACGCACCCGCCCGGCGACACTGATGCACTGAGATAGCCATGGGACCCACCGCCGTCCGCCGGAGGTATCGGCGGGCAGCATAGGCGGCCGAGCGCGAGCGCCTGGCGGCAGACAGCCGCTTCTGTGACCCGCTGAACGCCCGCTGCCCGCCGACACCTCCGCCCGGCCGATCAGGCACGGAGTAACCGCTCGGAGACAGGCAGCGAGACGATGTCGAGGCCTCGGCATCCCCCGAAAGCCGGCTCCGCCGTCTTCCGGCTCGGGGGAGAATTCTCCGGTGCCCGCGCGTTCAGCGTGTCTCCTCCGGTCCTGTCTTGCTTCATGCACTCGCGC
>CAYSHI010000209.1:0-3342 GCA_964430745.1 uncultured Acidobacteriota bacterium
TCGTCTTGGCGGGATCGATGCAGAGGGTCGGGGCGGGGCAGTGATGCCCTGTAGCGTGTATTGCGATCCGCAGACGCGGCGAAGCCGCTCGAGAGCCCGCACCTCACGCCAAAGGGCATCGCTGCCCCGCCCCGACCCGCCCAGCACCAAGGTTCCTGCCTGATAAGAGCCCCCTCCCACCATCCTCTGTCACGGCACACAATGAACAACCTTGTGAGAACTGACAACTAGCCGGTTGCCGCGAGGCGGAAGCGTTTCACGTACGCCACGCCGTTTGCGTCCTCGATCAGAGCGATGACCGTGTCGTCCCGGATGTAGGGGCGCACGTGATACTGCACCCCGTCCGGCATCTCGACGGTACCCAGGAAGCGGCCCCTGTCATCGAACACGTCGGCGACGTACGGGCGGCTCCAGCAGGGTGCTTCGACGAAACCGTAGTAGTCATCCGGGGTCTCGTCGCAGGGCGCGATCGGAACACCGGCCGTTTCTCGGACCACCCAGAAGCCGCCGTCGAAGGTCGGCAGCACGGTGTGGAAAGCACCTTTGAATGCCGGGATATCGGGTCCCAGCCATGTCCAGTCTTCGTTGGTGGCCGCGCGCCACTGGGCGGTGAGGTGGCGACGATGCCAGTCGGCTTCGTCGGGCTCCACCGGTACCGGCGACCATTCCTTTTCCACCGCCAGCACCGTGTTGCCGCCTCGACGGACCTCGAACCGGTAGGCGTCGCCACGGCCTGAGACCATCGCCCCGTCGGGAGCGACCTCGTTGATCACACGGGGCGCGAAGGGTACCCAGCGCGTGGATTCCCAGTCCGCGTCGACGCCGAGGAATACCGCCATCAGCTCGAGCTGATTGCCTACGGATTCGATCGTTGGGGTCGGCGCCCGGTCGGGAAAGGCGACCCACTCGAGCTCAGCCCCGTCCGGGCCGTACTCCTTCACGGTCACCGTGATCCTTCCGTCGGCATCGGGAAACGCGTTTTCGCGCATCACGTAGGCTGATCCGTCGGCGCCGATCGTCGTGCGTCGACCGCGTTCACTCGGCCAGTCATCGATGAGCTCGCCGTCGGCGGTGAAGGCGTGTACGCGCCTTTGGAGTTGATCTCGGACGACCAGCCGATCGTCGTCGGTGAAGCCGATAGCCCAGGGGCGGCGGAACTCCCCGGGGCCGTTTCCCTGGCCCCCGATGTCGAACAGATGGCGACCCGCCAGGTCGTAGACGCGTACCTTGACGGTCTGGAAGTCGGCGATGTAGATGCGCCCGTTGCCGGCGGCGATCGAGTGAACCCCGCCGAGTAGATATGCCTCGTCGCCCGAGCTTGCGCCGATCGACGCTTCTTCGATCAGGACCTTGGGCCCCGGCCAGGCAGGGACGCTGCGATTGCGCACGATGGTTGTGGAGCCATCGACGATGGTCTCCGGGGCGGCCGCCGTGACGGCAGGGTCGACGGTTTCGGGCTCCCGGTTTTCCGAGCCGCTACATCCGGCGGCAAAGACCGCGAACAGCATGGCGAGGCGCGCGAGGCGTGCGTTCATGGCGGGTTCCCTGTGCTTGATTCGTGTCGCCCACACTAACAGGGCGCTGAAGAGTTCCCGGGGGGTGCAGCGACAGGGTGCCGAACCAGCTTGAGCCATCGCGTGACACCGCAGTAGATTCCCCGCGTCCGCACTCGTTGCCGTGCCAAGCCTCGTGAGGTAACCGCCATGAACGCCTTCTCCCGTCCTTATCGGCCAGCCTTCGCGCTGGTTCTTGCTTCTGTCATCTGTGCGCTCGCCCCGACCTCGGCGCAACCGATCAGCGGCGGAGCCCCGCAGAGTAGCCAGGAGCTCGCTCAGGACATGGTCTGGCGCAACATAGGGCCGGCCAACATGGGCGGGCGGGTGGTGGATATCGAGGCCGTCGACGGGGACTTCAAGCGGGTGCTGGTCGGCACAGCCACCGGGGGCGTGTGGAGGTCGGTCAACGCCGGCAACTCGTGGGAGCCGATCTTCGACGACTACGAGGTCGTGTCGGTGGGCGATCTGGCGATCTTCCAGCCGAACCCCGACATCATCTGGGTGGGCACCGGAGAAGCCAACAATCGCAACAGCGTGAGCTGGGGCGGGGGCGTCTACAAGTCGGTCGACGGCGGAGAGAGCTTCGCGCTCATGGGGTTGGAGGAGACCCACCAGATCGCCCGTGTCGTCACGCATCCCGAGGACCCCGATACCGTCTGGGTCGCTGCGGTCGGACGACTGTGGGGCCACACCGGTGAGCGCGGCCTTTTCAAGACCACCGACGGTGGACGAAGCTGGACGAAACTCGGCGGAGGGCTTCCGGACGACGGCCGCACGGGCGCGACCGACCTGGTGATCGACCCCCGCGACCCCGACGTGCTGTACGTCGCCTTCTACGAGCGGCTGAGGCAGCCGTGGATCTTCGAGAGCGGCGGATCCGAGGGCGGCATCTTCAAGAGCACCGACGGGGGTGATTCCTGGGCCAAGCTCACCGACGGATTGCCTACCGGCGACACCGGCCGCATCGGCCTTGCCATCTATCGCTCGAATCCCGAAATCGTCATGGCTCTCATCGAAGCGGAGCGACCCGAGGGGCAGGCCAATGGAAGCAGCGCCCCGGAAGATCTCGACGTGCTCGGCCCGGGTATTTATCGATCAGAGGATGCCGGCGCCTCTTGGGCCTACGTCAACACCTACAACAACCGTCCCTTCTACTACAGCAACATCCGCATCAATCCGCTCGACGACCAGCGCGTCTATGTGCTGACCACCCGTTTCATGGTGTCCGAGGACGGCGGCAAGACACTCCGCAACGGCGCCGACGACGAGGAGATTCACGGCGATTTCCACGCCCTGTGGAACGACCCCACCGATGCCGATCGCTACTACATCGGCCAGGACAAGGGCGCCTTTCTCACGCAGGACCACGGTGAGAACTTCGTCATGTTCGACAACATGCCGTTGGGTCAGTACTACCGCATCGGCGTGGACATGCGCGATCCGTACTATGTGTACGGAGGCTTGCAGGACAACGGCACGTGGGCGGGCCCGAGCTTCTCCCGTGATGTTCGCGGCATTCTCGCCGACTCGAACTGGAAGCTTCATTGGGGCGATGGGATGTTCATCCAGATCGACCCCACGGACTGGCGCAAGGTCTACACCGAAGCCGAAGGCGGTAGCTTTCGTCGCTACGACCCGGTGACGCACGAGACCGGCGGCTCGCGGCCCAACCCGAGCAGCATCAGCAACTACGACGAGGTGTCACGGGAGGCGCTCGAGGCGCGCGATGGAGGCGTGTTCACTCGCGCAGATCCGCTCTTTCGCTTCAACTGGACGGCACCGATGG
>CAYSHI010000210.1:0-18987 GCA_964430745.1 uncultured Acidobacteriota bacterium
TCGGGACGGGCGCGCCGAAAGCGACCATCAGTCACCACCACCGAGGCTGCATCCACCGGCGCCGGGGGCAGCCCGGCGGCCGCGGCGGAAACAACCACCAGCGGCTTGCGCGCACGATGCCGGCCGACGATCGACGCCGCCCGTGTCAGGCAGACGGCGTCCTGCACCGAGGTTCCCCCGAACTTCATGACGATCAAGACGGCCTCCGGCGCGAGCTTTCCACGGCATCCCGGAACCCGGAAAACCCGGGCGACCTTCTACGCGACGCGGAAGGCTCCGTAGCCTACGACCTCGTCGCGGGGGCCCGCTGTATCCCCCGAGCTTCGCAGATCGAGCAGCGAGACGTCGAGGTCTCGGCCGGAAGCGGCGAGCAACAGGCCCTGGACGGCAAGGCGCCCGCAGGCGCTGCCCTCGTCGAGATCGTCAGGCCGCAGGCCAACGATCGCCTCGGCCGTGGCGCGATCGAGTTGTCGCGCGGTGTCGTAGTCGTAGAAGTGCGAGAGGTCCGAGCTCACCACCACGAGGGTGCGCTCGTCCCAGAGCACTTCGAGGACCTCGGCCACCTCTTCGGCGTCGACGGCGCCCGTCACCAGCGGAACGATGCTGAAATCGCCGAGCACCGTCTGCAGGAAGGGGAGCTCGACCTCCACCGCGTGCTCGCGTCGATGGGGCTCATCGGCGACGACCACCTGCGGCAGCCGGCCAACGAGCTTGCACCCGGCGGAATCGAGCTCCACCGACCCCAACGGCGTGACCATCAGATCGGCGTCCGGCAGCGCGATGCCACGAAACGGAACGAAATGCGACGGGCCGATCACGACCACCCGCTCGAACACCGATGCGTCGACGCTCAACGTCCGGAAGGCGCTGGCGGCGATCGGGCCCGAGTAGATGTACCCCGCATGCGGAGCGATGATCGCCGTGGGCACGCGTGGCGCGGCCGAGGGGGGGGGCGAGGCCTCCGCCATCATCTCGTCGAGTTGGTCGCGCAGCCTGTGGGCGTCAGCCGGGTAAAACGTCCCGGCAACGGCCGCGGGCCGTGCGCGCGGCATCGCCTACTGTGGGGCGGACGACAACACCTCGAGCACCGCGTCGATATCGCCCTCGGTATGGTCGGCGTTGACCTGGAAACGGATCTCCTCATCGCCCCGCGGCACCACCGGGAAAGCGAGGCCGGTGGCGAGTACGCCGTTGTCGTACAGATGACGCACGAGGGCGCGCGTTCGATCGGTGTCGCGCACCATGAGCGGCACGACGGGATGCTCGCCCGGGATGATCTCGAAGCCGAGATCGACCAGACCCTTCTCGAACCGTGCCGTCATCGCGCGGAGCTTCTCGAGCAGGGCCGCGCCCTCATCGGAGTCAAGAATCTCGAGCGCCTTGAGCGCCGCGCACGCCTCGCTCGAGGTGATCGGATTCGAATAGATGTAGAACGGCGCGCTCTCGCGAAGGAATCGGATCAAGGTGCTGTTGCCCACCACGTAGCCACCGTTTACACCGAACGCCTTTCCCAGCGTGCCGACCAGGATATCGACCGGCGGCGAACCGGTGAACTCTTCGGTCCCTCGGCCGCTGGCACCGAAGGCGCCGACTCCATGCGAGTCGTCTACAACGACGACGACGTTCTCCGGGAAGGCATCGTCGTGCCGCGCGGCGAGCGCCATGATCTCGTCGACCGGGGCATGGTCCCCCCGCATCGAGAAGATCCCGTCGGTGATCACCAGCACCCGACGCGCGCGTCCTTTGGCGGCCTCGATCTGGCGCTCGAGGTCCGCGAGGTCGAGGTGCGGGTAGATTCCCTTGTCGAGCGGGCGCGAAAGCCGGACCGCGTTGATGATGCAATTGTGGTTCAGCTCATCGCTGATGATGATGGTTTCCTTGCTCACCAGCGGCCCGATGGTGCCCATGATCGTGGCGTAGGCGGCGGAAAAAATCATCCCTGCCTCACGCCCGTGGAAACCCGCGAGCTTCTTCTCCAGCGCCACGTGCGGCTCGTATGTGCCACTGATGAAACGCACGGCGCCGGGGCCGGCGCCGAAACGAGCCGCCCCTCCCTCTTCGGCGGCGATGATGTCGGGCCGCAGCGAGAGGCCGAGGTAGGAATTGGAGTTCATGCGTATGAACTCCCGCTCGCCCTCTCCCTCGAGATTGAAACGAGGGCCGCGGCCGGCTGTCGGCGGGTGTGCCTTCGTGACGACGGACTCCGCGCCCTTGGCGGTGCCGGCATCCTCCAACTGGGCAACGTGCGCCGCAAGCGCGGCGGTCATTCGGTCGATAGGCATGGCCTGATTATGACCCGCCGATTCAGTACCGCAACCCGCCTACAGCGTCGAACTCTTCGGCGGAATAGACGTACATCCGCAGGGCAACGAAGCGCACCGACGTCGAGCTTATGCGCGCCCGACGGATGGGCTCGCGCGAGACGAAAGCAAAGAACTCCGAGGCTTCGGGCCCGCCGCCGACATCGAACCGGTAAAGCCTGCCATCGGCCAGCTCGACGTCAACCTCGGCGGCTTGAGGCGCCGCCGCGGTTTCGACGCCGACGCCGTGGACACCCGGGCCGAATTCCATCTCCGCCCAGTTCAGCAATCCCAGCGACACCGTCCCCGCGCGGGCGCGAGCGCCCGGATCGACGCGGAGTGTCACGGCCCCCGCGAAACGCGGCCCGGAGCCGTCGAGAGGCTCGATGTGCTCGACCCAACCGGTGCGACTGACGAGCGATCGGAGGCCGCCGAGGTCGCCTACCAGACCGACACTCTCCGGCATCTCCGTGCCGGTGACGTGCTCCTCGACGCGGGCGGCGCGCGGCCCGCTCCCCTCACCCACACGCAGCAGTCCGATCACCGCCGCGGCGACAACCGCGACCGACGCCACGGCGCCGACGACTCGCCACCGCCGAGATCCATCCTTGGCGCCACGCTCCCGAAACGCCTCCAGGTCGACACCGGCAATAGGATGGGGGTTGGAGAGAATCTCGGGATCCGCCCCCTCGAGCGGTCCGGTCCAGAGCGGGCGCCGCTCCGACAATCTCATGCCGAGATAGTCGTTCAGGTCGCGGGCACCGGTGCGATTGTCGCCGTCGCGATCCGCCGCTCCCGTGATCAAGCCCTCGACGATGGTGGCTGTGAGTAGCCCGCGCGGGCCGTCGCCCGCCGTCGTCTCGCGCGCTTCGGGGCGCTGAATCGAGGCCGGCGACGCGATGACATGGACATCCGGGCCCACCTCGGTGCGAATTCGTCGGAGCTGCTGCTCGATCTCGATCTCGTCGACGCGGCCGGAGGGACCGACGTAGCAGCAATCGAGAATCACGACGATGTTGCGGGAACGGCTGGAGCGCAACAGCCCTTTGATCGAGGACAACGGAATCGCCGTGTTCTTCAGGTTCGCCAGGACCGTATCGGCGGTGGCGAGAAAGAGCCCCCGCCCGGGATCCGCGAGAACGTAGCCACCGTAGTAGACGAGCACCGTGGCGCCGGCGTGCCCCAGCGCAAAGGCGCGATCGAGCTCCGGCTGAAGCTTCCCGCTTTCGCGGTCGAGTGATTCGAACACAACGAAGTTCCCGGCCTCGGGATCACTCAGAAGCTGTCCGAGCGAGGCCATGTCGTGACTCACACCGGGCAGCTCGGGCAGCGATTGCTCGCCGTCGAAGCGCCCGTTGCCGATAAGAATCGCCAGTCGATCCGACAAGAGAACGCGCCCTAACCGTCGCTGTTCGAAGCGTGATGGGTCTGCCGCATGGGTCTCGCTTGTTTCGGTTGCACCCGGAACTTTGTCGAGGCCTCGCTCAATCGATGTTGCGGAGTGTAACGCGGGTGCGCACCGAGAAGCTCGGTGTCGGCTTGCCGGGCACGATCGTCGGGTCCTGGAGCTCGACATCGATGCTGACCGAGTGGACGGCGGCGCGCTGGGCGGCGCTCAAGCCGATAGATCCGGGGACCAGCTCATTGTCATCGTCATCGAAGTAGCGGAAGAGCGGTTGATTGCTCGTCACGTTGTGGGCGACGCGCTGATCGCTCGAGTCTCGGCTCCAAGAGCTGCCGTTCCAGCAATCGACAGTCCGCAATAGGTCGGTGCCCTCCAACCGGTAGCTCACCCGCTCGGCACCGCCGCCGGCAGCCGTTTCGACCGTCGCATCGCACGGCGGTTCGGCGCTGCCGCCGTCGATATCGGCAACGAAAGCGAGCCGGCTAGCCCGCGCCTCGGTGATCGCCTCCGGGAGATTCCCGACATCGAAGCCGGTCATGCGGAGCTCGATGGCCACGGTGTCGACGACGATGCGCGCCTCCTGACGAAGGGTCATGGCGATTTGCTGCGCCTCGAAGCTCGTCTGGGTCTGGAAGAGGACCGAGTAGAGGCCCGCCATCAGAAAGGTGACGATGAGCAGCGACACGAGCACCTCCAACATCGTGTATCCGGCGCTGCCGCGGTCCGTCGTCGCAATCTGCGCGCGGCCCCCCCCCGGCGGTGTCGGCGGCGCGGCCTCGGTGCGGATCTCGGCCGGGGCGGTCTTCATCGTGGCGCCACCACGACGTGCAGCGTGGCCTCCTTGGGGGGGCCCATCACCATCAGCAGAGAAATCGCGCGAACCCGAATCTCCTTGCGGTCGCCGAGGTCGACGACCTGCCAGCGACGGGAGTAATCGTTGTTACCGTCGCCATCGATATCGAGGTTCTCCGAAAACCCCGCGGAATTCACGGCAATCGACCCTCCCGACGCCAGAAGGTGGTACGGCCTGTTGCGCAATTCTTCGAGGCGTTCCTGTGCTAAAGCGGTAGTTTCCGTGACGTCGCTAGCGCTACGATGTACGTACAATCCCGTAACGAGGAGCTCGGCGATCGTTAACAGGATGAGCGTCGTCACGAACATGGCGACAAGTGCCTCGACGAGGGTGAAGCCCGAGTCGCCACAACCCGTCCTCAGGCGGACGGCGAGGCCCGCTATCGAGGACCGGGTGCGGCAAACCAAAAGCCACGAAGAGTTTGTTTCAGTCACTTGTGCACGTACGAATTGATGCGACAGTAGTTAACTTCATCATTGACATCATAAAGCCATGTGCGAGCAAGTACGAGACCCCGATGATCGTCCCGTCGATTCGGCGAGGTGCGCGCGCCTGAGCGATGCCGACGGCGTGGCGCTCCTGATCACGGTGCTTATTCTGTTCGTGGTGTCTCTGCTCGGCGCGACGATGGTCAACCTCGGAAGCGTGGACCTGGCGCTGAGCGGCAACTACCGCGCCAATACGGCCTCCGTGCACCTGGCCGACTCCGGGCTCCAGGCAACCGCCGCCGACCTGCGCACCGATTTCGTCAACAACCCCGCGACCAGCGCTCTGGCAGGCTGGGTGGACATGAGCTCCCGTCCTCCGCGGGTCGCCAATCCGTTTCCCCATGCCGCCGGCGTCGCGGTAAACGGCCACACGTTGACGCCTGTCTCGATCTCGCCCAACCCGTTCCCCGGAGTGGCCTATTCGCTCGGAGGAGCAACCACGCTGGGGTCCGGCACCTACTCCCGTGTCGTCTGGTTGCCGCCGACGGTGACGACGAGCGGCGGGACGCCGACGCTGAACTTCCGCGTCCGCTCGGTCGGCATCGAGAACCACCGGGAAACGCCGGCGCGAACGGTGATCGACGGCGTCGTGCGCCTCGATGTCAGTGACCTCAATGGGTACACCAACGCGATGCTCCTCGGGCCGGGCAAGAACGGCAAAGTCATCGGAGGCGGGATCCTCAGGGTTGCCGGACCGATGGTGGTCGTCGGCAAGGCCGGGCGTGGGCGTGGAGGCCGAGGAGGCGGTTCCGAGATACGGCTCGGCAACTTCTCCCAGATCATCAACAGCTACCGCGGAATCGGCCGCCCCGACGGCCTCGGAGCGCTGGCCCCGAAGATCCCGGCGCTCCAGACACAACAATACAACGGCGACACGGTAGCCACTCTCAACACCGCGCTTCACCTGAAGGACGTCGAACTGCAGATCCAGCCGGCCGCCACGCTCGGGAGCCCCGACGTCGCCGGCAACCGTTACCAGGAGACCCTCGACGGCATCTACACCGACGAGTACGTGGACCCGTCACAGCGAAACATCAATGTCGACGACGTCGGCCCCTTTGATCTCGGCAACATCGAGTTCCCCAGCCTGACGGCGCCCTACACCGACCCCGCGAGCGGCGCCCGGTACGGCCACTACGCCTCGTGGCTCGACGCCAATGCCTACGCCCCGATGGGGGGCGCCGATCTGGAGATCAATCGCAACACCGCGAGCTTTTCCTACAGCGATCCCGGAGGCCACGGAAGCCTTTCGTGGGACGCCTCGAGCGAGACGCTGACCGTCAGCGGATTGATCAAGATCGACGGCGACATCGTCCTGGGCGAGCACGCCAAAGGGGGGCGTGGGGGCCGTGGAGGTCCGACGCTGAGCGCCGTGAAGTACGCGGGCACCGGTGTCCTATGGTCCACGCGCGACATCGAGATCAAGCAAGACCTCTTTCCCGCCGGCCGCTACCTGCAGGACGGCCCCGACCCTGACAATCGGATCGACGGCAACCTGGGTTTGATCTCATCCCGCAAGATCGAGCTCGACGGGGGCTCGCCGTTCAGCAACCTTCGTGTCGTCGCCGCGCTGTTTGCCGAGGACCACGTCGACGTGCGCAGCTCCGCCAACGTTGCCGGCTCGGTGATCGCGCGGCACGTCGTCCTGCGAGGCTTCCGGCGCTTGAGCGTTTGGTACGTACCTGCGCTGGCCTCCGCCGCCCCCGCCGGTATGCCGGGGACGGCAGGGGCACCGACAATCAGCGTGAGCGTCCGCGAGTGGTATCAACAGCGCTGATTCGCCCGAGCCGCCGAGTCGCCGCAGCGATCGCCGACCCGGCGAGGGGTCGTTTCAGTCCCTGTTAGTGTGCTGTCTCCAACATGGCTTGACACTTGTAGCGAGCCATGTTGGAGACAGCACACTATAGAATCCCCACCCATGCGATCGACCCGAATACAATACGTTCTCGTCGTGGCGGCGCTGTTGCTGCTCGGCGTCGCGCCGATATCAGCGGCGGCTCCGAGTGCCCACCCCACCGTGCCCCCCGACGGCGTGGCCGCCCGCTTCGACATCGCTTTCGAGTTCGAGCAAGCGCGTGCAATCGCCGATGCCGGCGATGTCGGCGGCCCGCCTTCCACGGCGCAGCCCGCCGCGACCACCGTGATTCTCGTGCGCCACGCCGAGAAAGCGGCCGACGGCGACCCCGAATTCGACCCCGCCTCTCCCGCGGACCCGCCGCTCACGGCGACCGGCCGCGCTCGGGCCGACGCTCTTGTCCGGACGCTCGGCGAGGCGGACGTGACGGCCATCTATTCCTCCGAGTTCGCCCGCACTCGACAGACCGTCGCCCCTCTGGCCGACATCCTCGGTATGCAGATCACGACACACCCCGCGGGTGACACTGCGGGACTGGTGCAACGCATCCTCGCTGATCACCGTGGTGGCACGGTCGTGGTGGTCGGGCACAGCAACACCGTTCCGGCGATCATCGAGGCCTTCGGCGCGGGCACCGTCGACGCGATCGAGGAAGCCTGGGAGCACGACAACCTCTATTTCGTTGTCGTCGAGCCGTCGGGCGGCGCGCGCGTCACCACACTCAAGTACGGGGCTCCGAGCCGCCAATAGCCGTGCTAAGATCGCGTAAGTCAGGATACTTGCAGCCCAAAATGGGCTCGACCCGCAATCTCGGGAACACGAGGGATCCGGGGACAATTCCGACGCGGCGAGCCTGATGCCGATCCAGAGTGAGGCACTAGGTTTGGGGACCTGGAAGGAACGGCAGGATGGCAGATCGCGCTGCACGTGTGCTCATCGCCGACGACGACCCCTTTACCCGTGACGTCCTGAGTCGCTTTCTGACGGCGCGCGGCTTCGAGATCGAAACCGCCGCCGACGGCGAACTGGCACTCGCCGGGGTGGAATCGTTCGGGCCGGATGTCGTCCTTCTCGACATCCGCATGCCGGTCATGGACGGACTCGAGTGCCTCGAGCGGATCTCCGAGGATCACTCCGGATGCGGCGTGATCATGATCTCGGGCGAGGCCGACGGGGAGCTGGCGGCGAAAACGCTGACGATGGGAGCGGCTGACTTCATCTTCAAGCCGTTCGATCTGGAGTACCTCGAGACCAGCCTGCTGGCAAAGCTGCTGGCGATGGGGCGTCCCTGACGAGTGCACGGGTAACGGCAGGAATCGTCAGTGCTCGCAAGGGGCCCGCGTGGGACGCTAGGCCGCCGGCGCCGAAGCGAGACGTCGCCAGAACCACGGAGCTCGACGCAGCGCGATGTCGAGGAGGTAGGCGGCGAGGGCCAGCGCGGCGAAAAACGGCCACAGGGCCGTGGGAACCGACGCCGACTCCCCATAATCGTCGAAGATCTCTTCGTTCTCCGGCAGTACCTTGCCGCCCGTCTGACCCGCGATCGCGGCGAGCAGCTCGGCATTCGGGGGGTAGAGACGGTACTCGTCGGCATAGGGATAGAAGAGCTCGCGCGATTGCAATTCCATGTCGTTGCCCGAGAGGCGGAACGAGTACGGCGCGTCGGCTGAGGCGCTCAGCGGGTGCTTGGCCTGGTAGGTGCCGGGGCCGATCTGAGCAATCTCGAGCGGCACGACATCGCCGCCCGGCTCGACGACCTGCAGCTGCGGTTCCAGGCCCACCCGGAAGGCCCCCTCTTCGGTAACGGCGCTGACGGTGATGACGGCGTCATCCCCGATTCGTTGCACGTCGAACTCCACCTCGTCGTCGCTGTCCCGCTGCATCGTCTCGCGCACGAGTTGCGACCAGAACTTCGCGTAGCCGTCCCATTCGATCCAATCGGCGGCCCAGCGGTTCTTCACGTCCGAGGTGAACATGGCCGCCTTACCGAGCCCGTAGTGCCAACGGGCCAGGATCGGCGCTTCCGCGTCGGACTCCAGCAAGACCTCGGCGGTGTCCTTGGATTGCGTGGAAACGTAGCCTCTGAGGCTCGGCGCGCTCGCCAGATCGAGCCCCTTGAAGGCCTCGACCGGCGTCATGATACTCGTCTCGACCGGCTCCTCCACCAGCGTCGCCTGCGAGGCTATCTGGGTCTCCTCGATGAAGATCTGCGGCACCCGCTGCGCGTCGCGGATGAAGTAACTACGACCGCTGCCCCAGTCGGCGATGCTCGAGAGCAACTCACGGTCGGCTTCTTCACCGACGGCCACGGTCGAGACGGTGATCTCTTCCTCGGCCATGCGCGAAAGCAATGATTCGTAGTCGTCCGGGTAGGTCTTCCCGTCCGACAACAGGATCACGTGTCGCACCTCGGCTTCTGTCTCCGCGAGGCGCTCGTACGCCTTCTCCAGCGCCGGATAGATGTTCGTATGCGCCGACGCGATGATGCTGCTGATGTACTCGTTGATGCGCTCGTGATTGGTCGCGAGCTGCAGCGGCACCGTCCAATAGGGGCTGTGGTCGAAGGTCACCAGGCCGAAGCGGTGCGTCGGTTCGAGCATCGTCAGCGCCGCCTTGGCGGCCTCTTTGGAGAGCTCGATCTTCGGGCCTACCATACTGAACGACTTGTCGAGAACGATGACCAGCGCCAGGTCCTTACGCTTCTCGTTGACGCGAAACCACACCGGCAAGGTCTCCTCGATCGGGGTCTCCGCGTAGCCCTCTTCGCCGTAGCTCGACTCGCCGGCGGCAAAGAGGAAGCCCCCGCCGTCGTCTCGCACCCAGGTGAGAATCGATAGCATCTGCGCGTCGTTGAGCGACGTGCGCGGCACGTCGGACAGCAGCACCAAGTCGTACTCGTCGTACCCTTCGGGAGAGGTAGGCAGATCGCGGGCCTGGCCGAGCTCGACCTCTATGCCTTCGCCGGTGAGCGCGTCATAGAGGTAGTGAGCGCTGGTCGGCACGCCCTCGACGTAGAGAATACGAGGCTGCGGGCCCACCCAGATCGATTGCTGCAGTACATCGTTTTGCGGAAACGGGTCATCGACGGTCTGCAGCCGGCTGGCGATGGTCACCGGGCCGGCGCCCGTCAAGCGCACCTCGAACTCGACGGCGTTAACACCCGGCTGCAGCTCGATCTCCCTGCTTTCGAGCGGCTCACCGTTGCCGAGCAGATCGATGGTGGCCGTCGTCGACGACCGGCTGAACACCTGCACGGTCACGGCGACAGGTTCCTGCTCGCGCACTCCCTGCGGCAACTCGATGTTCTCGACGAAACCGTCGCCGGCGCCACGCACCGTGGCCGGCATGGCATAGACACGGACACCTTCTTCCTGAGCGCGCCCCAGGATCCGCACCATGTCGCCGCTGTTCTCGTTGCCGTCGGTGATGAGAACCAGTCGCTTGAGGTACCGCGGATCGAACGTCCGCAAGGCCTGGGCGACCGCCGTTTCGAGATTGGTGGAGCTGCGGTCGATCGAACGATTGGAGCCGTCGGCTGAGACTTCCACGCTGCGGATGGCCTCGGGGGTCCGCACGCCGCGGGCGGAGCCTCCGAAGGCGATATACCCGGCGTGCGCCGGCTCGCCGCGCGCGCTCGAGGAGGCGATCCAGTCGATCGCCGTGTCGATGAAATCGGGATCGACGCTGCTCGACACATCGAGGGCGTAGACAACAGAGATCCAGGTCCCGGCGCGGTTCCAGACCGGCTGCATCAGAGCCAGCACCAGCAGTACCACAACCGCGCTCCGCACGACGGTCGATACCAGCAGATGGCGCGGCGACAGCCCCACCGACGTATGCGCGCGCATCCACCAGATCAGAGGCACGCCCAGCAGAAGCAGCACCGGCCAGTAGCTGTTGAACGAAACACTCATACCGTCAGCCGCCTGTGATAGGTGATCCACTCGCCCATGATCAGAACCGCGGCGATGGTCAGCAGCAGGATCCAGAGCTCGTCGCCCCACCTCGCCGGCTGCACCGCGGCCAGCGTTCGCGAGGACGCCGCGACCGGGACCCCGGAGCCGAAGGCGGTCGCGTTGACCGCCGAGCTGCGGCCGTCGGCCAGGTTCACCGCGACACGCAGGCGGCGATTGCCGCGCTCCGCAGTGTAAAGGCCCGGCTCGTCGGCGACAAAAACCGTGCGATCGGCAAGCGGCCAGGTCGCAATCTCGTTACCTTCGAGATCGACCACAGAGGCGGCGGGCAGCGGCACCTCGACCCTACCCGGCGCGCTCGCCAACGCCACATGCTCGTCCATCATCCAGGACAGCGCGTTGCTCAGGAAGATCGGAAATCCGGGTTGCAGCGGGAAGTTGGAGTCTTCCAGCGCGAACGAGACACGCAGGACCTTCTCGGGATTCTCGAGGGCAACCAGCAGCGGCAGGTTGCGGTCGCCGATGACGATGTCGGCAAGCTCCTCTCCCTGGGCGTCGACCAGCGGCGAGATGCGCGCGGCGCGGTCGACCCGCAGGTCCTCGAGCGATACGAACTGCAGGACCTCGTGGCTCGCATCCCATTCCTCCACGCTTGGTGCGTCGTCGATACCCAGGGTCGGCGACAGCCAGGGAACGTCCTGGGGCAAGAACAGCAGCGAGGGCCCCGGCGGCGGGCTTGGAGGGGCGAACCGGTCGAAGATGAAAACGTCGCCGGAGATCCCCGGTGTGTACTCGCCGGGGGTCTTGAAATCGAGCTCGATACGCGGCTCGAGCAACAACAGGTTCTCGAGGAACACGCTCCCGGGGCTCACCAACACGACGCGTGTCCGCGCGCGGACGGGGAGAAACGAAAAGGCGTAGTCGTCGGCGGCGAAGGCGTCACTGTCGGTCGTCACGGCGACGCGGACGGGACCACGATCGAAGCTCGAGAGGTCGACGGTCCGACCCTGCGACTCGCCGGGTTGGAGCATGATGGTTTCGCCCATGCGGCTGCTGCCGCTGCCGCTCAACCTGACGGACACCTCCTTGGCGCCGGGCGACGCGTTGGTGACCTCGAGAAACGCCTGGTAGGTGAGCGGCGCGGCGGGAATGGAACGGATCTCGAACGCCGTGATGCCGACGTTCTCCGCCGCCTCGAACACCGAGACCAGGCTGGTCTCGGGCGGCACGCCGTCGACCATCACCCCGTCCGAAACGAAGTACAGCTCGCCATCCCCCGGCGGCAACACCGGAAACTGCGAATCGCCGCCCAGCGACACCGAAAGGCCGGCGAGCACGGCGAGGGCATCGGCGCGGTTTCCAGCCTCGGTGGGCGGCGCCTGGCCGGTGGTGTCGACGATGAGAAAGCTGCTCGCCCCGCTGCCCTGCTGCAGCAAGGCGCGAGCCTCCGACACCGCATGGTCCCAGCGCGTGAAACCGTCCGCTGTGCGGGTCGCCATGGTGGCGGAATTATCGATGACGACGGTGATGTCGCGCGTCTCGTCGCCCATCGCGCCGAGCTCCGGGCGAGCCAAGGCCATCGCTACCGACAGGCCGATGGCGACGGCCAGGAGCAACGAGATCCACCAGCGAAGGCGATCGAGAAAGGTCTGTTTCTTCTTTTCACGCAGCAGCCGATTCCACAGCAGGTTCGATGGCACCACGACACGCTTGGGCGGCGGCTTGAGCCAGTACAGAAGAACCACGGTGGCGGCGGTGGCCGCCAGCAACAAGCCGGCCATCGCCGGGCTGAGCGAGAGGAAGCTCATCCGAGAAACCTGCCCTGGCGAAACACCTGCAGGATGAGGTCCTCGAACGGCAGCTCGGTGTCCGTCCGCACGTAGCCGTAGCCGTTCTTGCGGCAATATGTGGAGACCTCTTCGCAGTGTTGCTCGAACATCTCCGCATAGGCGTCGAGCAACCCGGGCGTCACCTTGATGCGCTCGGTCTCGCCGGACTCCGAGTCCTCGAGAAGAACCTCGTCGGGCAGCTCGGGGTGCTGCTCGTCGACGCTGTAGACGTGCACGGCAAACAGATCCTGGCGGAAGTAGCGGAGCATGTCGAACGCCTTCGACCAGCCCGTATGGTCGAGAAAGTCGGTCACGACGACGACCAATCCGCGCCGTCGGCGTGAGGAGAAGAAGTTCCGAAACGCCTTCTGCATCGACGTCTCGCCGTCGGCGGTGACCGAATCGAGAAACCGAAAGGCGTGCCAGACCTGGTTTTTGCCCTTGCGTGCCGCCATCTCCTGCGCGATGCCGTCCGCGTAGCCGACGATGTTGACCCGGTCGTGGTTCAGCAGAGCGATGTAGGCAAGCGCCGCGGCGATCTTGCGGGCGAAGTCGTACTTCGAGGGGTCGCCATGGTCCATCGACTTGCTGGCGTCGAAGAAGATGTAGACCGGCAGGTCGGCGTCTTCCTCGAACATGCGGAGGATGAGCTTGTCGAGACGCATGAACGTGCGCCAGTCGACGTTCTTGGTGTCCTCGCCGCCGACGTACTGGCGATAGTCGGCAAACTCGATACCCGCGTCCGTCTTCTTCTTGGCGCGGTGCTCCCCGTGCAGGTGGCCGGGGATCATGCGGTTCGAAACGATGTTCAGGTACTCGAGCTTCTTCATGAACTCGTCGTCGAACAGTGTGCTCTTGTGCGCCATGACCGCTGTCCCGTTACTCGGCCGGCTCCGGCGTGTCCTTCGCGATCTCGCGGAGGATGTCGTCGGTGTCGATACGCTCGGCCTCGCCCTCGAAGTTCAGCAGCATGCGATGGCGCAGCGCCGGCAGCATCATCGCGCGGATGTCCTCGCAGGAGACGTGTACACGGCCGTGGAGCAACGCGTTGACCTTGCCGCCGATGACCAACGTCTGGGTGCCGCGCGGGCTGGCTCCGAAGCGCACATACTGGTTCGTCATCGGGTGAGCGTGCGGCGTGTCGGGGTGGGTCGCCAGCGTCAGACGAATGGCGTAGTCCTGTACCGGACGGGCGATGGGCACGTCGCGCGCCGTATCGCGCATGGCGAGGATCTGCCCCTGATCGAGAACCGTGTTCGCGGTCGGCTCCTCGCGCCGCGTCGTACGGTCCATGATCTCGTGCATGTGATGCGGTTCCGGGTACAGGATGCGCAGCTTGTAGAAGAAGCGGTCGAGTTGCGCTTCCGGCAGCGGGTAGGTGCCCTCCATCTCCAGCGGGTTCTGCGTCGCCAGCACGAAGAACGGTGGCTCGAGCTTGTGCGTCGTGTTTCCAACCGTGACCGTGCGCTCCTGCATGGCCTCGAGCAGCGCCGACTGGGTCTTCGGCGTGGCGCGGTTGATCTCGTCGGCGAGCAGGATGTTGGTGTGGATGGGCCCCTTCTGGAATTCCAGGACCTTGGCGCCGGTTTCGGTCTCATGCACGACGTTCGAGCCCACGACATCGCCGGGCATGAGGTCGGGCGTGAACTGAATACGCGAAAAATCCAGGTGCAGCACGTCGGCGACTGTGGCGACGATCTTCGTCTTGCCGATCCCCGGGATGCCCTCGAGCAACACGTGCCCCTTGGCCAGCAGGCTGATCAGCGTACCGTCGATGATCTCCTCGGCGCCGACGATGACCTTGCCGATCTCCTCCTTGACGCGTTTGAACTGCTCGGTGAAAAGGCCTATCTGATCTTCGATCTCAACGGTCATTGGTTCTCTCGTGGACGAATGGCGAGGAAGTACCGTTTGACGAGGTTGCGGTACCGCCAGGGAATCTGCTCGACGCTCAGCGCCGAACCTTCGGCGTAGTCCGACGGTGTCCGCACGCTGCGGTACTCGACCATCGCCGTTTCCTGCCTACTGGCTTCCTGGAAAATGTCTTCGGGGTCGGGGGGCTCTTCGGGCTCGAGGGGATTCTCCTCCTCGGCGAGCAACTCCATCTCGAGCTGCACCTCGAGGGTCGTAGCGTTGCCGAGCTGCATCTCGGCACCTTCGATCGCCTCGCTGGTCGCGTGGCCCGCGGGGCCTCCCTGCTGATCGGAAGGATCACCGCTCTCGCCGCTGCCCGCCGCCTTTTGCACCTCGTCGGAGGGCATCGCCATGGCACCCTGCTGCGATTCGGCGCCGGTCTGCTCGGATTGCATCATCTGCTGCGACATCATCTGCTGGGCAAGCTGCTGCTGCTCCATCGACTGCTGCATTGCCTGCATCTGCTGCGACGCCTGGTTCATCATGTCCTGCGCATCCATGCGCTGTGACATCGCTTCCATGGCGTCCGCCGCCTCTTGCATGGCCTGCTGGGCATCTGCGACCTGCTCGTCCGACATCGCCTCCGCAGCCTCCTGCAGCGCGTCCATCAGCTCCTGCATGCTCTGCTGGTCGCCCTGCGCCGCCTGCTGCAGCTGGTCGGCCATCTCCTGCATCTGCTGCGGATCCATGTTGGCCAAGTTCTCGGCGAGCTGACGCATGAGATCCGCGGCCTGGGCGAGGTCCTGGTTCTGCATCGCCTCGGCAAGATCTCCCAACTCCGTCGAATTCTCGAGGTCCTGTGCAAGCTCGTCGAGCGCTTCTTCCATGGCACTCATCTGGAGATTGCCCTCCTCGAGAGCGTTCTGCGCCTCGTGCAGCTCCCGCAGCAACTCCTCCATCGACAGCTCGTCGGCGGCGAGCTGACGCATCGCCTCTTCGATTCGCTCCTGAGCCTCGGCGCTCAGTTGATCTTCCTGCTCCGCCGCATCCTCGAGCGCCTGTGCCTGCTCCACCAGGTCACGGATCTCGTCGAACTGCTCCTCTTGCTCGGCCGTCAGGCTGGAGGGATCCACCGCCGTGCCGGCGAATGAGAGGAGCGGCGGACCGGCCGGAACCCAGCCGAGGGCAAGCAGAATCGCGCCCAGAGCAAGGGCTCCCCAGAAACGCTGCGGAAACACCGTGGGCACCAGTCGCTTGAGGTCGAGTCCCCGCGCGGTCTCCGCCGCGCGCGCGACCTGCTCCTCGGTCCAGCCGGTGCGAAAGTCCTGGCGCATGAACCAGTACGCGCTCTTGAGCTCGTCCTGCAGATCGCCGCGAGCATCGGCAACCCCGGCGGCCCGGCCAAGCTGCCGGGCGCCGATCTGCGACCAAATGAAGAAGGCCAGGTAGGCGGCCGCCGCCACCGAAGCGATGATGAGCGGCGACGGCGCCGAGATCGGCACGAGCATGCCGATGATCTTGACGGTGACGAGCGTGGCAAGCAGCAGACAGACGGCGATCGAAAGATGATCGAGGACGCGGTTCAGGCGGACCTGTCGGTCGATCCTGCGCAGGACCCCAGAAATGACCGAATGTTGCGAGCTACCGCTGGACGGTGCCATTCCAACCCCTGCCCTCTGACGTACGGGGTGCGGTGAAAAAGGCTTTTTTAGGCGGCCCAACCCATGGGGAGACTACGCGGGGCTTGGGGAGAATCACACCTCGACCGTACGGCGTCAAGGCATGCCGGGACCACCAAAGACGAGTTTGACGACATCGCCCGATTCGATCAAGTCTTGCAGCGACAAATGATTGAGAATCGCGACGGTCTCGGGAACCACCGAAACGTCAGGATGTTCCTCGATCACGCCTGCGAGCTGCATTCTGCGGGGCACGGACGTGACCGCGACCCGCGCCGGCTCGACACCGAGCGCGGCCCGGTCCGTGAGCTCGCGAAAGCTGTGTGCGCTCCGCTGCAAGGTGCGCGCGTACGTGCGCCAGCGGGCCGGCGAGGTGACTCCGAGAAGCTGATAAAGACGGCCCTCGTACTCGATCCACGTACCCAGGACGGCGTACCGACCGTTGTTCGTCTGCACGGTGAAAACGGCTTCCAGCGCCTCGAGGCCGTTGACGTCGGGGCGCCCGTTGTCGCTCACTTCGGCGTTGATCTCCGACAGATAGCCCCGCACGTAGTCCGCCGCCCGCTCCCCCTGCCGTGGTGAAGCGAGCTCGAGCTTGAGGTAGGCCTCCTCGCTCGGCGCCACCACCACCACCGCCGAGCGTCCATTCTGCACTCCCCATCCGTCGGGAAAATCCATTTGAAAGCGGAGGTCGGGGTGCAGGAAGGCATCCTCGTCCGTGTAGCCCTCGCGCGGATTCTCGCCGAAAACGATGCCGTCGACCTGTGCGAGAAGCTCCCGGCGGCCGACGTAGAGGTCCTCGGGTCGCAGGTTGTAGCGCGCGATGGCCTCGTTTGCCCAGCCTCCGGAACGCTCGATCCTGTCGTCGACCTGCGGATGCGTCGACATCCAGCCGGGGACACGGCGCCGGTCGCTCTGCTGTTCGAGACCCTGGAGCGTCTCGAAGAACCCGCCGATGCCATGCGGGTTGTATCCCACGGCTGTGGCATAGCCGATGCCTCGCTCGTCGGCGTCCAGCTCCTGCCCCCGTGAGTACTTCGTCAGCACGAGGCCCGTGGCGAGCTGGGGCAACCCGGTGCTGATCAAGTCGCGCACGGTCTCCGAGAAAATGGCGCCGGCCATCAGGCCGAGGTTGGCGAAGAGCGAGCGTCGCTGCCGCGACTGGCTGTGCTTGCCGGTCACGTGGCCGATCTCGTGGCCGATGACCCCGGCCAGCTCGGCTTCGGTGCCCGCATAGGCCACCAGACCTCGCGTGACGTAGACGAAGCCGCCCGGCAAGGCAAAGGCGTTGACCATGGGTGAGTCGAGCACCCGGAACGTCCACGGCAGATGCGGCCGCTCCGACATCGCCGCCATCCGGTTGCCGATCTGTTCCACGTAGGCGGTCAACCTCTCGTCATCGTAGAAGCCGAACTGGGCCTCGATCTGCCGGTCGGCTTCGCGACCCTGCTCGATCTCGCCGCGGTCTCTGTCGTCCTGCCAGGCGGAGGCGGCGGCAGGTAGGGCAGCGAGCAGGAGGGAAACGACGAGAATCCTGAAAACGGGACGTGGTCTCATGAAGAAAGGTCCTTTCGCACCGACAGATCGTACAACGCCGTCTCTCTTATTGACCGCGACGCGGGCGCAAGAGTCACATCGCCGTGGTGAGCCTCCGGCAGGCCCGCCGAACACTCTCCGTCTCTTGACATGCGCCACCTCCGAGACCAGCATTCCGGGCATTCCATCGGCACCACACACCGACGCCCCGAGCCCCCTTCCCCAGGGCGGCGCGCCGACCACCGGAGTCATCGCATGCGAAACCCACGTGGAATGACGCTCACGCTCATCTTTGCAGTGATCATCGCCGTAGTATTCCCCCTCGTGCCGGGGAGCCGGTCACTCAACGGGCTGGCGATCGCCCAGGATCAGTCGGCGCGCCCCATCGAGCTGCAAGACATCATGGATTGGAACCGCATCAGCGCCGCGAGCCTCTCCAACGACGGTACCTGGCTCGCCTACCGTGTGGCGCCTGCCGAAGGCGACGGCGAAGCCATCGTGCGCAGCACCCGCGACGAGACGGAGCACCGCTTTCCCATCGGCCGTGTCGCGGGCGGCTTCGGCGGCGGCAGCAGCGTCGGCATTTCGGAGGACTCTCGCTGGGTAGCGTTCACCATCTACCCGGAGTTCACCCGCGGCGGCGGCCGCGGCAGCAATGACAACGGGCCGGCGCGCAACAAGCTCGGACTGCTCGATCTTTCCAGCGGCGAGATGCAGGAGTTCGAAGATGTACGGAGCTTCGCCTTCTCGGGCGACAACGCCGCGTGGCTGGCCATGGCCAAGTATCCGGCGGGCGACAACGGCGGCGCGGCCGGGCCGGCGGGTGGCCGTGGAGGCCGCGGCGGTGCCGGCGGGCCCGGGGGCGGCAATGACAACGACGAGCGGGCGCGCGGCGCCGATCTCATCCTGCTGCAACTCGCCACTGGCACGCAGATGAACATCGGCAACGTCGCCGAGTTCGAGTTCGACGAGTCCGGCACTCACCTCGCGTGGGTCATCGATACCGCCAGCAAGGCGGGTAACGGCGTACAGATCCGCATGATGGACACCGGCGTCGTCGTGCCGCTGGAAAGCAGCGACGGCAGCTACCGCAGCCTGAACTGGACCGAGGAGGGCGACGCCCTCACGGTGCTCAAGGGCGTTGACGACGAGGACTTCGAGGACCCGCTGTACAGCGTCATCGGGTTTACCGACCTGGGAGCCGCCACTCCCACCAAGACCGAGTACGACCCGGCGCAGGACGACGGCTTTCCCGTGGGTATGACCATCGCCTC
>CAYSHI010000211.1:0-15021 GCA_964430745.1 uncultured Acidobacteriota bacterium
TCGAGGGAAAACGAGAATGCCGCCAGGTTTTGTGCCACACGGTCTCGTCGGCTGACGCCGACGATCACGGCGCCTACGCGGGGGCGTTCGAGCAACCAGCGGAGCGCCACCGTACTGAGCGAAACCTGGTGCTTCCCCGCCACCGTCGCCAACACCACGAGCAAGTCCTGATATAGCTCCCAGCCGCCGAACTCCTCGATGATCAGGCCGTACTTGGTCAACGATCGATTGGCCGGGTCGGCCGGCGGATTCGTCATTCCGACGTAGGCGTCCGAGAGGAATCCACCGGCGAGCGCCCCGTAGCACAGCAACCAGGCGTTTTGCCGGGCGGAGCAAAGGACCATGCCGTGGTCGGGCCGCGCATCGAGGGGCGAGTATTGAACCTGGTTGGCGATGAGCGGGACGCCGGCGGCGACGATCTCGTCAAAGCGCGACACGTCGAGGTTCGTCGCTCCCAGCAGGCGAATCTTTCCGGCGCGCTGCAGATCCGCCAAACATCCGGCGACGTCGACATAGCCCGGAACGCTGTAGTCCCACCACGAGAACTGCACCAGGTCGAGACGCTCGACGCCGAGCCGCGACAGAGAACGGTCGACGATGCGCGACACATAGGCGCGATCGACGCTATCGAGATCGTCGCGGTCGGGCACCAGCTTGGTGTGGACCTGGACATGCTCTCGAGCGGCCGCCGGCAAGTGTTTCAGATAGTCTCCCAGCAACTGCTCGACACCCGTGTAGATATCGGCGCAGTCAAAGGCGGTGAAACCACGCGCGACGAGATCGTCGAAACGCGCGAACACCGCATCGCGCTCGAGCGGCGCAAGGGCGTGCCCTTCGGAGAGCTGCCAGGCACCCGTGATAATGCGAGGGATGGAGTAACCCGGGGCGATCTCGAGTCGCGGCGCGATGTTCACGGCTGCCCTCCCTTTCTGTCGGCCAGCGTTGCGCCGGCCACGTCAGCGATCGAGCGGGACACGGGTCACATCGCCATGGCGGAACGTGGTCTTGCCGGTGCGCGTGATGCGGAAGATGGCGCCGCAGTGGGGGTCGGGGCAGGCGATTTCACTGTCGGTACTCATCCAGTCGTGGGGATGCGTTTCCCGCTGCTTGGCCGGAAGCAACGGGAGCAGCGCCGCCAACGGGTAAATTGGGAACGTCTGCCCGTCGGGCATGGACAGGTTTTCACCCGAGAGCTCGAAATAGTCGCCGACCTGATGGTTGCAGACCATCTCGGAACGGCTACCCACCACCTCGACACGAAGATCGTAAAGCGTAAACTCGTCGGCTGGCTTCTCCACTCGCGTTCTCCCGGGTCAATGAACGAAACCAATTCGCTCAGATTCTACGGCGGCACGGCCGGCGCGCTCGCCCCGTTCGGCATGTTTTTGACCGGCGTCGCCTGGCTCGGCCTTTCGGGCGCCCCCGACGAGCGCGGCTTCTGGCCGGTCTTGCTCGCCGCTCTGGCATGCGGGCTGCTTCTGGCACGTGATCGCTCCGCATACGCCGAAACCGTCATCGAGGGTATGAGTCGACCGATCGTCATGCTCATGGTGATGGCCTGGATCCTCGCCGGCGTGCTCGGGGCCCTGATGAACGCCAGCGGCTTCATCGACGCCCTGGTGTGGGTGGCGGTGCGCCTCGGCCTGGCGGGAGCCGCTTTCGTGGTGGCGTCGTTTCTGATCTGCGCCATCGTCTCGACCGCAACGGGTACGAGCCTCGGCACCATCCTGGTGTGCTCTCCCCTGCTGTTTCCCGCCGGCGGCGTTCTCGGCGCCAGCTTGCCCGTGCTGATCGGCGCCATCATCGGCGGGGCAACGTTCGGCGACAACATCTCGCCGGTGTCGGACACCACCATCGCTTCGGCGACAACCCAGGGCGCCGACCTCGGCGGCGTCGTCCGCAGCCGCCTGAAGTATGCCCTCGTCGCCGCTGCCTTCGCCCTCGTCGGATACGCGTCGATGGGCGGCGCCGGCGAGCCGACCGCCCTCGGCGAAGTCCTGAGCGGCGACCCACGCGGGTTGCCGATGTTGCTCGCGCCGGCGGTGGTCCTCGGGCTATTGCTGACCCGGCGCCATCTGGTCGAGGGACTGATGTTCGGAATCCTCGCCGCCATTGCCATCGGGTTGACTCTGGGCCTGCTGGCCCCCGGCGAGCTGCTCTACATTGATTCCGAGAACTTCATCGCCGCCGGACTGGTCCTCGAGGGCATGGAACGCGGCGTCGGCGTTTCGCTGTTCACCATCTTGCTGATGGGATTGGTCGCCGGCCTGGAGGCGAGCGGCATCATCGACCGCATCGTGTCGTCGGCCCGGCGGCGAATTCACTCGCCGCGCGCCGCCGAGGCTTGGATCTTCGCCACCGTGAGCGCCGTGGTGCTACTCACAACCCACTCGGTCGTCGCCATTCTCACGGTGGGGCGCTTCGCCGACGAGACGGGCCGCGCTTTCGGAATCGGCCGCTATCGGCGCGCCAACATCCTCGACATGACAGTGTGCACCTATCCGTTCCTGTTGCCGTTCTTCATCCCCACGATCTTGGCAGCGAGCACCACCGCCGCCGCGAGTGAATTCGGGCTCGACCGCGTCTCCGCCTTCGAGGCCGGGATGTACAACTTCCACTCGTGGGCGTTGTTGGCCGTGGTGATCACCGCCATCGCTACGGGTTGGGGGCGGCGCGCTGCTTCCACCACACCCTGAACAACAGCGCGCTACACAACACCGCGACCACGGCGGTAACGGTTCCCGGATAGCGCTGGTACATGAGAGCGATCGCCGAGCCCGACGCCGTGAAGGCGATGGCGCCCGGCAGGATGCCCACGGCGGTGGTCCAGACGAACGTGGAGCGACGGACCTGCAGCAACCCGGAAGCCCAGTTCACGACCGTAAAGGCGACCACGGGCGTGAGGCGCAACATCAGGAGCACGGCGGCTTCGGTGTTCTTCAGGCCATCGAGCCGGTCCATCACCTCCGGCCTGATGAATCGCCGCGTGAGCTTGACCCCGAAGCAGCGCGCCAGCTCGTAGCTGATCATCGCGCCGATCATGGCGCCGGTCCAGGTTATGGCGATGCCGGCGACGGCGCCAAAGAGCATTCCGTTCATGGCCGCCGGTATTTCGGCCGGAATCGGAAGGATGGCGACCACCACCATGAGCAGCGGCGCCGCCCAGTAGGCTGCTGCGCGGTTCTCCTGCAGCCACGTGTAGATCGGAGACGCGGTGAAATCCGGCTCCTCCTGGCTACTGACCGCTGTTTCGGTCGTCGCCGAGGCGGCGAGCAACAACGGAGGGAGAAACGAGATCATCGCGCACAGCAATAACGCCGGCGCTACGGTGCCGGCGTGCTCGAGGCTCGTCCACCTGAACGGACGACTGCGTCGGACCATCCAACCCTCTTTCTCGGAGGAGCGTTTTCTGACGGGGAGCTCATCCTCGGGAACCGGTTCGTCCCGCGGTGGATCGGATACCTATCCTAGTGTGCTGTCTCCAACATAGCTTGACACTTGTAGCGAGCGCGACGGGGCGAGTCTGCGGAGAGGCGACGACGGCGATGTTCATACATCGTCGAGGAGCCGCGACAAAGGAATCGCCCCGTCCCGCCGCTACCCTACGGGCAGAGGGAATTGCGCGCGATCTCGGCGTCAGGACTCGTCGACGATGCCGAAGCATCGCCTTCCTCGCCCTTCCTTGATCTCGCCCGCAATGCCCTCTGCAAGTGTCAAGCTATGTTGGAGACAGCACACTAGCAACGAAATCGAAGTGTAATTGTCTCGCGAAGCAAGCGTCCTGCGCCGACAGCCGACGAGCGCTGCGGAGGCACACGTCGAGGCAAGCGGCCGCCTATACTCCGATTCATGGGCTCCCAAGCGACATCCAGCCGTGCCACCTGGCTCAACGGCGAGCTGTGGCGCGACGGTGAAGTACCCCCGGCAAGCGCCGCGGTGATGCACGACCGCGGCTTCGTGCTCGGCGATGGGCTCTTCGAGACGATCTTGATTCGGCATGCCCTGCCCGTGCTCTGGAAAGAGCACCTCGTCCGCATGGCCGCCACCGCCGACGCCCTTCACTTTCCCCTGCCGGCCGCATTCGACGACGCCGCGCGGAACGCAGCCGAGGCGCTCCTCGAGGCCGTGGACGACGCCTCGCGAGAGCACGGCACGTTGAGAATCACCGTCACGCGGGGGTCGGGAACCGCGTTCGGCCTCGACGCTCCCACCGAGCCGCTTCCCACCGTTCTGGTGCGATTGACGCCCGCCTCGCGCCGGTCACGCGCGTACGCGGACCGCGAGACCGCGTGGATCGTCGATCAACCTCGCATCGACCCCAACAGCCTGCTCTCGGGGCACAAGACGACCTCCTCGATGTGGCGCGTGCTGGCCCACGAGACGGCGCGCAGCCACGGAGCCGAGCTGGCGTTGCTCAAGACGCTGGACGGCGACGTCGCCGAGGCCGACTCGGCCTGTCTCTTTGCCGTCATCGACGGCGAAGTGGCGACACCGCCGCTCACTCGCGGAATCCTCCCGTCGACCACCCGCGGCTTCATCATCGAAGAGCTGGCCGCAGCGCACCGTCCGGCGCAGGAACGCATGCTCTCTTCCGAGCAGCTCGCGGCCGCGAGCGAGGTGATCATCAGCTCCAGCGTCAGCGGAATCCGCCCGCTCCGAGCGCTCGACGGCGGGCCCCTGCCCGAAGCCGCACCCGTGGCCGAGTGGCTCGAGGCGCGTTACGAGGCGATCGAGGGCGGCTTCTAGACGCCTGCCCGACCGGACGCAGCCGCTGTTCCGATGGGCGGTAGGACCCGGGCTACGGCCGCCGCT
This sequence comes from uncultured Acidobacteriota bacterium, assembly GCA_964430745.1. Taxonomy (GTDB): domain Bacteria; phylum Acidobacteriota; class UBA890; order UBA890; family UBA890; genus CBDCGW01. The sequence continues at coordinate 4,813 of CAYSHI010000211.1, forward strand.
GCCCGAAGCAACGGAACACGATTCGGGCTATGGCCGCTGTTGCTCCACCGGCATGCGCGTGAAGCGAGCGACGTTCTCGGTACTGAAGTACGCCTGCGCTGCGGCGTGGATCATCTCCGGTGTGATGCCCTCGACGACCTCCTCGTACGTCAGCAGGTTGAGGATGTCGCGGCCGGTCGTGTAGGAGCCGACGAGGTTGTTGAGCCACCAGCCATTGCTCTCCTGGTTGGTCTCGAAGCTGCGCAGGTAGTTGGCGCGAACGTCGGCAACCTCGCTTTCTTCCGGCGGGGCCGCCTGGAGCTTCTCGATTTCCGCGAAAACCGCTTCGGCGAGCTCGTCGGCTCGTTCCGGGTCGCTTCCGTAGTTGATGGTAATCGTGTACCGATCCGTCGGCCGTGAGGACTGTGAGGCGCCGACACCGACGCCGTAGGTCCCGCCCAGATCTTCGCGCAACACGTCGCGCAGCCTGTTCTGCAGCACCAGGCCCATGGCGGGGAGAATGACCCGTTGCTCGCGCGTCTGCTCGAACGGCCCGGTGAAATAGATGCGGGTCTGACTCTGCGGCTCGATGCCGGCCCGCACCTCCTCGTTCACGGCCCCTTCGACGTGCCGCACCCCCACGTCGCGCCAGGTCTCCTCGCGCCCGATCGACGGAAGGCTGGCCAGGTAGCGCTCCACCAGCGGGCGCATCGTCTCGAGATCGAACGTGCCGACGAAAAAGAACGCGAAGTCACTCGCGTCGGCAAAACGGTCCTGGTAAAACGCGAAGGACCGCTCGGCATCCCAGTCATCGAGAGACTCGACGGTCTGGGTCTGGCGACGCGGATGGTCCTGCCAGCGCACCTCCGTCAGGCGCCTGTTGAACTGGAACCCCGGCGTCGCTTCACGGTTCGCCAGAGACGCCCGACCCTGTGTCAGGAATGCCTCCAGCGCCACGGCATCCACGCGAGGCGCCGTGAAGCGCATGTAGATGATCTGGAAGAGGGCCTCGACGTCCTTCGGCGAGGCCTGGCCGCCCAGGCCCTCGGAGAACTCGCCGATCGACGCGGACGCGCTGGCGGCAACTCCCGCCATCTTTTTCTGGAAATCCACCAGGTTGAATTCGCCGAGCCCACTGATGTTGACCACCGCGCTCGCCGTGCTGGCGACGGTGTAGTCCTCATCGCTCACCAGCGACGTGCCTCCCGGACTCGTGGCGCTGAAGCGGATCTCGTCGTCGCGCAGGTCGGTGGGCTTGAGCAACACCTTCGCGCCGTTGCTCAAGGTCCACTCGGTGAAGTCGAGCTCGTCGATGCGCGACTCGGAGACGATGGAGCCCGGGTCGGGAACGACAGGGAGCAGCGGCGCGTCCGAGACGCTGTCCTCGTACGCCGTCAGCTCCTTGCCCGCCGCGCCATCGAGAACGGCGAGCAGCGCGTCCTCGGAGGGAACCACGACCTCTTCGGTCTCGGGCGCGTTGACCAGCACCACGCGGTTGCCGTCGCGGATCCAATCGCGGCCGATAGCGTTGACCTCATCGAGCGTGATCTCCGGGATGAAACGCTTGTACAGCTCGAACTCGTATTCGAGCCCCGGGATGGGCTCGTCTTGGAGGTAGGCGCGCGTGTACTCGTTGACGAAGCCCGATGAGCGGCGGTTGGCGCGGTCGTCGTACGCACGCTGGATGCCACGCAGCATGTTCAACTTGGTACGCTCCAGCTCCGTCTCGGTGAAGCCGAACTGCTCGACCCGGGCCGCCTCGGTGAGCAGCGTGTCGAGTCCGCGTTCGATGCTGTCGGGGGCCACGCCGGCAAATAACTGATACATGCCCTTGGTGCGCACCATGCCGCCCTTCGCCGAGGCCCCGAAAGCGATCGGGGGGTCGGCCTGCTGGGTGATCTCCTGGAAGCGCGCGTTGAGCATGCTGTTGTAGATCGACTCGACCAGGCCGCGTCGATAGTCGCCGGCGGTGCCGTCGGGGTCGACGTCCATCTTGTAGAACACCGCCACCTGGGCACTCGGCGCCTCGGGGTCGGTGGCGATGGCGAAGTCGGTGCCGGGCTGGTCGGGCACGTCGAACATGGTGCGGGCGCGGGGATCCGACGCCGGCTCGAGGCCCTCGAAATGCTGCCGCACCAGGCCCTCGATGACGTCAGGATCGAAATCACCCACGGCGATCACCGCCATCAGGTCGGGCCGGTACCAATCCTCGTAGAACCGGCGGATGGCCTCGTGCGAGGCGGTCTCGATGCTCTCCTGCGTCCCGATCGGCATGCGCTCGGCATATTGCGAGCCTTTGAAGATGATCGGAAACTGCTTGTCGTTCATGCGCGCCTGCGCACCCTGCCCGAGACGCCACTCCTCGACCACGACACCGCGCTCGGCGTCGATCTCCGCACCATCGAGCGTGATCGCACCCGACCAGTCCTCCATGATCTGGAAGGCCGTGGAGAGATACTCCGAGTTGTCGGTCGGCACCTGCAGCATGTAGACGGTCTCGTCGAAGCTGGTGTACGCGTTGACGTCGGGGCCCAGTCGCATGCCGATCGACTCCATGAACTCGATGAGCTCCTGCTTTTCGAAGTTCTCGGTGCCGTTGAACGCCATGTGCTCGAGCAGGTGGGCCATGCCCCGTTGGTCGTCATCTTCGAGGACCGCGCCGGCGTTGACCACCAGCCGCAGCTCGGCGCGATTCTCGGGGCGCTTGTTGGCACGGATGTAGTAGGTCAAGCCGTTGTCGAGGGTACCGATGCGGACGTCCGGGTCGACGGGGAGCTCCGCGTCGAGCGCAACCGAGCGCGCGTCCTGCGGGTCGGCCACACCTTGCGAGTACGCGGCGAACGGGGCCGTCAGCAGGAGCCCGACGAGGGCACCGAGGGTTACGACGAGGCGAAGTTTGGCACTCATTGAAGTTGCTCCTTGGCGGGGCCGTGCTTCCTGCCCACGGGCGATGCCCTTTAGCCCAACGGGCGAAGCCCTTCGGCCCGCGGGACGATGCCCTGTGGCTCGCTGAAAGACGGAACCGGCGTCTGGTCGGGCGCTGAGCGTCAGCACCCTGCCGTCAATCATGACCATCCCGGCGCCGTCAGTCCAGCGCGCGATCATTCGTAACGTCCAGGCGGCGCAGATCCGGGCGGCGTGCGGAGCTTTCGGCGGTACACTGCGTTCATGAGCCTCGAGAGCTTCGACGACTTCATCAAGAGCTTCCGGAGCACCGGAGGACAGATTCCTCCGGACCTGTCGTTCGACGTGCCCGATCGCTTCAACTTCGCCCGCGACGTGCTCGACCGCATGGCCTCGGACCCCGAGGCTCTGGCGCTGTGGTGGGTCGGGCGCGAGGGTGCCGAGCGCAAGGTGACCTTCGCCGAGGTCGCCGAACAGTCTCGCCGTGCCTGCAACCTTCTGGCCGCCGAGGGAGTCGAGCCCGGCGATGTCGTCGTCGTTCTGCTGCCGCGCATCGTCGAATGGTGGGTGCTCAACATCGCCTGCCTTCGCATGGGAGCAATCATCAGCCCGGGACCTTCGCAACTTCGAGAAGCTGACATCGAGTACCGTCTGGGGCGCACACGCGCCCGGTGCGTCGTCGCTCATCAAGACGTCGTGCAGCGCGTCGACGCGGTGGCCGATCGCTGCCCGGACCTCGAAATACGCGTCGTCGTGACCGCACCCGATCCCGCCGGCGACGAACCGCGGGTCACCGACGCCTGGTGTGACTTCGCGGCCGGATGCGCCCTGAGCTCGGTCGATTTCACCACTGTCGACACCATGAGCGACGATACGGCCGCGATCTATTTCACGTCCGGAACCGAAGGGCACCCGAAGATGGTGGCCCACACGCATGTCTCGTTCCCGTTGCGCAGCAAGCTCACGGGCGTCTATTGGCTCGACCTGAACGAGGGCGAGGTGCACTGGAACTTCTCCGACACCGGATGGGCGAAGGCAGGCTGGAGCTCGCTGTACGGGCCGTGGAACCAGGGCGCAACGGTGTTTGCCGCCGATTCGTTGCGATTCGACCCGGCTCGCGTCCTTCGCCTTCTCGCCACCTACCCCGTGGCTACCATGTGCGCGCCGCCGACCGTCTACCGCGGCCTGCTGCTGCACGCCGGCGACAACCCCATCGAGCTGTGCAGCCTGCGCCACTGCGTCGCGGCCGGAGAGCCTCTCAACGCCGAGGTCCTTCGTGAGTGGCGGGCCAAGACCGGCATCACGATCCGCGACGGGTTCGGCCAGACCGAAAGCTCGCTGCTGACGGTGAACTTTCCCACCACCGAGCCGCGGCCGGGCTCCATGGGCAAACCGGTGCCGAGTTACGACGTGCAGGTGATCGATGCCGAGGGCAACGCCCTCGGGCCCGGCGAGGAGGGAGACCTCGCGGTACGAACAAAGCCGCGCCGTCCCCTGGGGTTGTTCAAGGAGTATGTCGACGATCCGGTCGCCAACGCCGCGGCGCGCCGCGGTCCGTGGCACGTCACCGGTGATCGCGCGTACCGCGACGACGACGGCTATTTCTGGTTCGTATCCCGAGCCGACGACGTGATCATCTCGTCAGGCTATCGGATCGGCCCCTTCGAGGTCGAAAGCGCTCTGATGCAGCACCCCGCGGTGGCCGAGTCAGCCGTGGTGTCGAGCCCGGACGATGTGCGCGGCGAGGTGGTGAAGGCGTTCGTCGTTCTGAGACCCGGCCACGAACCGACCGAAGATCTCGCGACTGCGCTGAAGAATCACGCGAAGAGCGTCACCGCGCCCTACAAGTACCCGCGCAGGTTGGAGTTCGTCGACAAGCTTCCCAGGACGACAACGGGAAAGATCCGGCGCGCCGCGCTCCGCGACTCGGAGTGGGATGCCGACTGACTCCAGGGCCGGCTGTGCGTGCGTTTCTTACGGGGGCTGCGTGTCGTGGAGACGGTACGTGCTCGAGCTGGGCGAAGGCTCTCAGGTGCCGTATTGGTGCTCGGGACCGTATTGGTATTCGCGGAAAACCTCTTCGACCTTCGGCAACCGGTAGACGTCGTCGGCCGTCCGCGTCGCCGTGTCCTTGAGTCGATAGGCGTTGTGGCCGCACGTCCAAACATTGAACGACCGCATCTCATTGCACAGACACATCTTGCCGTCGACGTGCACCGGCCGCTGCGGGCTCGCCGCGGCCGCCCCGCCATACGCCTTCAGGTAGCTACACTCGCCCTTGGCGTCGAGAACGTAGCCGAGCGCCTCGCACTGCGGTTTGGCGGAGTGGTGTAGGCACGGCGACTGCCGGAGCATGCGCATCGGGTAGCCGCTCGACGACATGGTGTTGACGACGATGTCTTCCTCGCGCGAGCGGAAGTACACCTGCTTGACCTTGTCCGGCAACCCGGACTCCTCGGTGACCGCGAACCGCGTCGCCACCTGCACGGCGGCGGATCCCGACTCCAGAAACTCGACGGCGTCGGCGCCGGTGAAGATCCCGCCGGCGGGGATGACCGGAATCTCCAGCTCCTCATCGGCGAGGTAGTCGAGCACCTCGTGAACGATCTGGGCGAGATCGAACTCACGCCAGTTGTCGGGCCCGAACGCCAGGTGCCCGCCGGCCAGCGGCCCTTCGACGACGATGTAGTCAGGCATCCGATCGACCCGGGCCGCACCGCGCATGAAGAGCTTCAGCGCCCTCGCCGAAGAAACGATGATCCCCAGCGCGACGTCGCGAAACCGCGGATGATCCTTCACCAGTGCTAACGACTTGAGATGCAGCCCGGCGCTCAACGTGATGCCGTCGATGCCGGCGTCCATAGCCGAGGCCAGACGCGCCTGCAGCGTGGCCCTCGGGTCGTTCATCGTCAGCCGCTCCATGCAGTTGAGGAAGATCAACCCACCGCCGTGCTTGCGCTCCATCGTCGAGGCGACGTGCAAACGCTGTGACTCGACGACAGCACCGAGATCGAAACGCACCGCGGTCTTGTCCGGGTTACCGATGTGGTGACGATAGCGGCCGAACTTGTCGCTGACGAACGTCGTGCCGAAGCGCATGTCCGCGACAGCCTGGATCCCGGCGTCGGAAATGTGCCCGACACCACCCAGACGCGCCGCTTCCAGCGCGAGCTCGGCGGTCGAGATGTTCACCCCCATACCACCAACAACGAGGGGGACGAGCTCGTGCGAGCCCAGGCGGAAGCGATAGTCGGCGAGAGGCATCACGGGATTATTCGTATATACAGATCGTCTTGTCAAATTCATTCGCAGGAGCGGGTTTCGGCGGGAAGAAACAGTCCTCCGGCGGAAAATACGGGGGCATACGAACGCCGGGAAGGGTGTTCACAACCTCTCGAGGTAGCGACTCCATGATTCACGTCGCCGTTGCAGGTGTTATCCGTCCGCTCTTGCTCATTTTGATGCTGGCTCCCCTGGCCGCCGTCGCCGCTCCCGCCGGGGTCCAGGACGGGCCCAGCGGGGTCTGGGAAGGAGCCATCGAGGTTCCGGGCCAGGCGATCGAGATCATCGTCACGCTGCGCGGCTCCGAGGACGGTGCCTGGGCCGGGACAATCGACATACCGGCACAGAATCTCGCCGAGTTCCCGCTCAGCGACGTCGCCGTGGCGGCAGATTCCGTCACCTTCGCGATGGCCGGGGTGCCGGGCGACCCGCTGTTCATCGGCACATGGAACGCCGAGCCGCAGACGATCAGCGGAGACTTCGAGCAGGGCGGCGGCGCGTTACCGTTCTCGCTCGAGCGTGTCGGCGACGCCGCGCCCGTGGAGACGACTGCGACAACGATGGATCCGGAAGTCGCCGCCAAGGCGGCCGGTACCTGGAGCGGCTCGCTCGCGGCCGGCGGCCAGGCCTTGCGCCTGATCTTCCACATCGAGGCGGACGCGGACGGCTCGCTATCGGGGACCATGGACAGCCCCGATCAGGGACAAACCGGCCTCACGATCAGCGAGATCGCCTTCGACGGCGCGACGCTGCGGGTCGACTTGACCTACGCCGGGGCCTACTTCGAAGGCGATCTATCCGCCGATGGGAGCTCCGTCGTGGGGAGCTGGAACCAGGGTGGCGCGTCGGTACCGCTGACGGTGACGAAGCAATAACCACCGAGGCGCCTATTGTGATCGGTACTCACCAAGGGAGAGGTCGGCGAACGTGACGAGCGCTGCACCGTCGCGCCAGACCCGAATCGGGTAGCGCCTCGGCACGCCGGTGAGCTCCCGCATCAACCAATGATGCATCGCGGCCAATCCTCCGCGGCCGCGAAAAAACGGTTCTCCATCGACCTCGAGGAGAATGTCTCCCGGCAAGATCCCGGTCATCGGCCCATCGGAATCGACGCCGGTGATGGCGATGCCGACAGCCGCGGGGCCCGGGCCCGCCGACCTCCCGGCCTCTGCCCTGAGAGCGGACCCATCGGCCGCGAGCTCGGACACATCGGCAGCCGGCTCGGACATCGCCGCGCGCGTTTCGGCATCGAGCTCGACCTCGCCGCCCTCCAGGCCCACGTTCTGGAAGCGCTCGTGCAGAGCATTGACCGCATAGAACTCCCAGAACGAAAGCTGTCCTTCGGGATGCACCGGCGTCAGGCTCTCCCAGAGATCCTCGTCGGGCCCCCGTAGTTCCCGGGCGATGTCGATGGTGACGATGTCGGTGGCGAATCGGCCGGCGTCTCCGAGCTCACGCACCTGCTCGACGGCCACGCCAATCGCACGACGCGGTTGGTAGGGCGCTCGGCGATGACCGTTCACGGTGATCTCGACGGGCCGATCCAGATCGACGATACGGTCGTTGAGATAGAGGGTCACGGCCCTCGCCCAGCGGCTTTCGATCTCGATGTGGTTGTCGCCCCGAACGCTCACGCGAACGACCCCCTGGCGCGTGTCCGACTCGATCCAGAACACGCGACGGGACAGAGGCATGATGCCGGCGTGCGGCAGTCGCAGGATCTCGTGTGGGTACGGATCACGTGACCGCACGGCGAGCCAACGAAGCACATCGGGATAGAGCTCGGAGAACCCCTCGTGGGCGCGGTCGCCGAATTCGCGATAGGTCGCGTCGTAGGCGAAGCGTCCGAGGATTTCCCCCATCGCGCGCGGGCCGTTGATGCCACGGATATTGCGATCCTGGGAACCCTCGAGCACGTAGGTGGGAACGTGCTGCAGGTTACGCAGCAGGTGCTCGCGCGAATCGCCCTCGGTCGATACCGGAACGATGGCGGCGAATCGATGCGGGATCGAGGCCCCGTAGCCGATAGAAAAGTTCGAACCCAGGGAGATTCCCGTCGACACGATGCGGTCGGGGTCGACACGGTACCGTCGCTGCACAACGTCGAGGATCGCTTCGACCTGCTCGGGCCGAAGAACCTCGTAGGGCAATCGATCGTCGGTGCGCGTCCCCATCGACCGCACGTGAACCATCGCCGGCGAAACAATGATCCAGCCGGCCTCCGCCGCCGCATCGCGCCACACGTTGACCATGCTCACGGCGCTTCGCACGGCCCCCTCCGCGCTCCCCGGCGGGCCACCGTGCATGGCGAATATCAGCGGCAAGGAACGGTCCGGCGCGTAGCTGGGAGGCGTGGAGACGAAGACCGGGATCACCCGACCGTCCGGCAGCGTGACCTCGAGGCGCTCGGCAACCTCGCCGGTCGCGGTTCCTTCGAGAGGTCTCCCGCCCCTGAGCACCTCTTCCATGTCGAAAACATCTTCGCGGCTGTCCGGGTCTGTGGGGCCGCGGCCGGCGGCAGCACGCATCTGCTGCCAGCGATCCGCAGCGACGCGCGCCTCCGCCTCGGCTCCCCACAACATCGCGTGAAACACCGCCCGGCGATCCGATGCCGAAGGCGACGCGCTGTCCTGGAGCAACGCCGCGCGGCTTGGGGGCGATACTGCGGTGCCCCGAAGCGACGCCACGCGACTCGGAGGCGATACCGTGCTGTCCTCGGACAACATCGCCCCCCTCGGGCCCGACACGGCGTTATCCCCCGGCGGGACCGCGCCCACCGACGCGGAGGTGACAACCAACGAGGCAAGCAATGCCACGCTCCGAGCCAAGACGATGTGGAGAGTGCGACGGGACATGTCTCCATCAGACACATCCGGGGCGCGAGCGTCAAGGTTGCGGCTCCCGCATAAACCTTTCGCGGGACGTGCGCGTCCAACGTGCAATGTGCTAAAAGACAGTATACTAATTTTTAGCATATCAACGGACAGACACGCCGCCAGCGCACTTCTGGCGCGGACAGTCTCGAATCTTCGATGAGAGAAGCCATGACCAACGCGAGACACGACGATGCCGTTGACCGGCACCTGCCGGTGAAGCCGGCCGACTACCTGACCCTCATCGCCCTGACCGAATCCGATCAGCACGGTTACGGCCTCGTGAAGAAGATCGAGACGCTGTCCGACGGCACCCTCAGGCTGGTGCCCGGCAACTTCTACAGCATCCTGCAGCGCCTCCTGAACGACGGCTTGCTCGCCGAGAGCCGGCGGCAGCCTGCCGAGGACCTCGACAATCGGCGTCGTCGCTACTACGCCATAACGCCGCTGGGCCGCGAGGTCGTCGAGGTCGAGACCGCCCGGCTCAAGTCTCTCATCGAGGTCGCCGAGAGGCACGACCTGGCGGGTGGGAGGACACGATGACGCGAATCTACCGACTGATGCTGCGGGCGTACCCGGCCCCCGTCCGCGACGCGTTGGGCCGCGACATGGTCGAGCTGTTCTCCGACCTGGTACGTGAGGAACGGCGCGCCAACGGTTGGCTCGCAGCATTGTTGATGACGCTGCGCACGTTTGGAGACCTTCCTTTCAGCGCGGCAAGAGCACGCCGCTCCGGCACGACGGAGGGTCGCCGAGAAGGCCGCGGACAGCAGTCGATGCGTCCGGCGGGCGATCCGGCCCCTCCGGCCGGCCCCTCCGGAAACTTCGGTGCGGGGATCCTCGAGGCGCTGGCTAGCAACGCTCGCTACACCTTGCGCAGCTTGCGCCGAAGCCCGGGATTCGCCTTTGTCGTGATTTTCACCCTCGCGGTCGGCATCGGCGCCAACACGGTCATGTTCACCGTGCTGGACGGTGTGCTCCTGTCGCCGCTCCCTTACGAGGAACCCGACAGGCTCGTACGCCTGTACAACGCGTGGCCCGAGGCGCCCGAGCGCAAGGAGTTCGTTGCCGGCAGCGGCTTTCTCGCCTATCGCCAGCAGACGGAGATCTTCGAGAAGCTGGCGGCGGCGTACACCTACCGACAGGCGGGCGCCGACCTCACCAGCGGCAG
>CAYSHI010000212.1:0-15061 GCA_964430745.1 uncultured Acidobacteriota bacterium
ACGACTGAAGGTCTGTTGCCGGGCGGACGGGCGACACCCTCTCGCGTGTATTGCGCACCGCAGACGCGGCGCCAGCCGCTCAAGTACTCGCACCTCACGCGAAGGGCAGTATCGATCTCCCCGCCCTCCCGTCTACCTCCAAGCCCGAACGCGACCGAGCGACCCTTCGTCTCGCCTCCCTCCGGTTGCCCCCTCGCCGATCGGGAATCAGTCGCTGCCCCGCGGCGGGCAACCGCCGGTGCACAACGAGAAGGCCCCGGCCGATTGCTCGACCGGGGCCTTTGCCTCGTCGTGATGCCCGGGAGAGAAGCCCGGGACCGATTCGCGGCTACTCCTCGCCCATGAAGGGGTAGGTGTAGTCGTGCGGCGGGTTGAAGCTCTCCTTGACCGTGCGCTGGGAGACCCAGCGGTTCAGGTTGGAGGCCGAGCCCGCCTTGTCGTTGGTGCCGGAGGCGCGGCCGCCGCCGAAGGGCTGCTGACCGACCACGGCGCCCGTCGGCTTGTCGTTGATGTAGAAGTTGCCGGCCGCGTGGGTCAGGGCCTCGGACATCTTGACGATGTCGCGACGATCCTGGGCGAAGATGGCGCCGGTGAGGGCGTAGGCGCTGCCGGAATCGCACATCTCGAGTGTCTCATCGAGCTCGGCGTCGTCGTAAACGTAAATCGTCATCACCGGACCGAAGATCTCCTCGCGCATGAGGCGAGATCGCGGATCTTGGCTGGTGACCACGGTGGGCTCGATGTAGTAGCCCACGGAGTCGTCGCAACCGCCACCGGCGATGACCTCGTAGTTGGAGTCGTTCTTGGCATCGTTGATGTAGTCGCTGATGTCGTCGAAGGCGGCCTTGTCGATGACCGCGCAGACGAAATTGCGGAAGTCGAGCGGGGAGCCCTGCTTCATCTCGGCGAGTTGCTCCACCAGGTCGTTGCGGATCTTCCCCCAGAGTGACTTGGGGATGTACGCGCGGGAGGCGGCAGAGCACTTCTGCCCCTGGTACTCGAAGGCGCCGCGGACGATGGCGGTGGTGACCGCGTCGGCGTCGGCCGAGGGGTGCGCGAAGATGAAGTCCTTGCCGCCCGTCTCGCCGACGATACGCGGGTAGCTACCGTAGGTGTCGAGGTTGTTGGCCATGGTGCGCCACATCGCCTGGAACGTGGCGGTCGAACCGGTGAAATGGATGCCCGCGAAATCCCCGCTGGCGAACACCGGGTCGCCGACGGAACGGCCCTTGCCGGGAACGAAGTTGATGACGCCCGGCGGCAGGCCGGCTGCCTCCATGACCTTGTACATGTAGTAGTTCGACAGCAACGACGTGGACGAGGGCTTCCACAGCGACACGCAGCCCATGATTGCCGGCGACGCCGGCAGGTTGCCGCCGATCGAGGTGAAGTTGAACGGGGTCACGGCGAAGACGAACCCCTCGAGCGGCCGGTACTCGACGTAATCCCAGATGCCCTTGTCGGAGCCCGGCTGCCCCTTGTAGACGTCCTGCATGAAATAGGCATTGAAGCGCCAGAAGTCGCACATCTCGGCGGCCGCGTCGATTTCTGCCTGGTACGCCGTCTTGCTCTGGCCCAGCATGGTGGCCGCGTTGATGGTGTCGCGCCAAGGGCCCGAGAGCAGCTCGGCTGCCTTCAGGAAGACCCCTGCACGGGCTTCCCAGGGCATCCTCGACCACTCCTGCCACGCCTCGCGTGCCGCGACGACAGCGTTGGCGACATCGGTCTCGCTGACCTGATGGCAAACGCCGAGCTTGTGCTGGTGATCGTGCGGGCAGATGACGTCCAGGGTATTGCCGCTACGTACCTCTTGTCCGCCGATGATCCCCGGGATGTCGACTTCCTCGGTGAGCATCTGGTCGAGGCGTTTCTTGAGACTCTCTCGCTCGGGCGAGCCGGGGGAGTAGTTCAGAACCGGCTCGTTGGCGGGTCTGGCGATCTGAACAATGCCGTTCACAGGAGTTCTCCTTGCGTACTTCGTTGTGGAATTCGCGGGCGCTTTTCGCGCGCAGAGGAGCGCGCCGGAAGAGCGTGAGTGTCGAGGAAGAATACCAAAGGCTGCCGCTCGCTTCAGACCACTCCCCGGCGCCCGTCGCCGCGTGCCTCGACGGGGTCCGCCTCGCCGAGACCATACGACTCCCGAAACAGACGCCGTTTCTGAGAATCTCTGCTAGTTTGAGGCCTGCGCCGCGAGGATCTGACATGCACGCGGCCAACGCCGCGAGGACCTGACGTGCACGAAGTGTTGATCCACAGTATGGGTACGGCCGGCGAGGGCATCGGCCGGCTGGAGAGCGGGCAGGTGATCTTCGTCGAGGGCGCCATGCCCGGCGACCTGGTGGAGGTGCGCCTCACCCGCAAGATCAAGAGGGTCCAGCACGCCGCAGTGGCCCGCATGATCGAGCCCTCGAGCCAGCGTGTCGAGAGCGCGTGCCTCCTGGAGGTCTGCGGAGGTTGCCCGATTCGCTGGCTGTCGCGCGAGGCGCAGGCCGGGGCCAAGCGCGACCGTGTCGTGCAGGCGCTGAAGCGAATTGCCCGCCAGGACGTCGACGAAATGCTCGGCGAGCTGGTGCAGGAGGGCGATGGCTGGCGTTATCGCCATCGGGTACGTCTGCACGCGGCCCGCATCGAAGACCGCTGGCGGCTCGGTTACCACGAACGCCGCAGCCACCGTCTGGTGCCCCTCGAGGCCTGCCCGGTCTTGTGTGCGGAGCTCGAAGCGATCGCGCTCGTCGTCGATGAAGCCGTCGCTGCGCTCCCGGAGTACGTGGAGCTTCGCGAAGTGGAGCTGATGGTTTCGAGGCGCGACGGTGCGGCGGCGGCTCGCATCGAGGCAAGCGGGTCGGCCCTCGGGCTCAAAGAACCGCTCACCTGGTTCGAAGAAACCGGGTTGTCGGGTGTCGAGGTCGTCACCCCCGAGGAAACCTGGCGTCACGGCGAGCTCGAGATAAGATTCGATCACGCCCGCGCCGAGGAGTTCGATCTGTTCGCCGAACCCGGCGTTTTCACGCAGGGCAATCCGGAGATCAACGATGCGCTGGTAGAGGCGGTGATTCGGTCACTGCCGGTCGAGTCCTGCCCGAGGGTTCTCGAGTTGCACGCCGGCGTGGGCAACTTCTCGTTGCCGCTGGCAAAGGCAGGCGCCATTGTTTTCACCGCCGAGCACATGCAGCGGGCGGTGAAGCTCGCCCAGCTCAACGCCCAGCGCGCAGGGATAGGCCTGCACGCCCACTATCTGGAGGACATCGACGCCCTCGGCGGCGGCGGGCCGGTGCCGCCACTGTCCGATTTCGATGCCGTGTTGCTGAATCCGCCGCGCGTGGGCGCCTTCGATGTGGCCAAGGTGCTCGCCAAATCGGGACCGGAGTACCTGTCCTACGTGTCCTGCGACCCGGCCACGCTGGCGCGCGACGTGAAGGAGCTCGCCGCGGGGGGCTACGAGGTCACCGCGGCGACCGCGTTCGACATGTTTCCGCAGACGCCCCACGTCGAGGTGCTGCTCTCGATGCGGAGAGGCTAGTCACGGTTCGCCGCGATGAGTGATCGGCTGGGCCTGTTGATTGGCGCGGCGGCTGCCCTGTTCGTTGCACCGCCGGTATCAACAGCGGGTCCCGATGCTCGTGCCTTGGTTCAAGCGGCGTAGAGGTTGACGGGAGAGGGCGAAAGAGACGGCGGACGCGCCGCCGTCCGGCCTCCGATGCGGACGGCGGTGCGGAAGACCGTTCCCGCTTCTACGATGAAGGCGGGGCGTAGTCGGCGCCGCGTTGGACGGCCTCGTCCATCTCTTCCGCCGTGATCAGGACGGTGGTCTTGAGCGTGACGGCGCCGCTCGCATTCACCGCCATGGATGCCGCAGCGGCGGAGACGTTGTCGGGCAGGTCGATCACCACGTACGCGTCGGCGTTGCCGAACGCGTAGTAAAAGGCCTCGACGGTCCCGCCCATGCTCTTTACCAACCCCTCGGCGGCCGCGCGGCGGGCCGCGCCACCCTCCTTCATCAGCCCCTTGACTCCGTTGGTGTTGTACGAAGCTTCAATCAGATACTTGGGCATGTGTCCCGTCCTCGGTCATGCGGATAGTGGATGTTCCTGACAGCGGCAAGATTATTGCCCTGTGGCCGACGGAACGCCAGTGAGGGGCGCCGCCGAGCCCGTGGATCCGCGCGAGGCCGTGTTTCCGTTGACGGCGCCGAGGTTCGCCGGGTACAAAGGTGCGGCGAATTCCGCAGACCACCGGAGCACCCGACGATGTCCGACCAACAGATCGCTTCCCGTCAGCGATCGTCCGCGTTCCGGTGGGCGGCACCGGCTGCGGCTCGAAAGCCCGTGGCCGCCTTGTCGTCCGGTATCGCGCTGACGCTGCTGCTGATCGGGGCCCTCCAGCCGCACGCCGTCGCTTCGCGTGCCGCGGCGGGAGTGGGGTCTGCCGAGATGCCGGGGCAAACCGAGAAGCCGGCACGGGCCGAGATACCTGGGCAGGTCGAGATGCCGGGACAGGCCGAGACGCCCGGCCAGATCGAGGCGCCCAATATCCTGTGGTTGAGCTCCGAAGACAACGGACCGCAGCTCGGCGCCTACGGTGATACGTTTTCCGACACGCCCAACCTCGATGCGCTGGCCCAGCGCGGCATGATCTACTCCGTTGCCTGGTCGAACGCACCCGTTTGCGGCGCCGCGCGTTCGACCATCATCACCGGAATGTACCCCCCCTCGCTCGGGTCGCAGCATCACCGCAGCCGCGTACCGCTGCCGGAAGGTATCAAGTTCTTCCCGGCGTATCTGCGCGATGCCGGTTACTACACGACCAACAACGCCAAGACCGACTACAACCTCGTGCCCGCCGGGGCGGGGGCAGGAGGTGCTGACGTCGGGGTGTCTGCGGCGAGCGCAGCGACCGTGGAGGCCGCCAATGCCCCCCGGGACGCTCTCATGGCCGCAGCCTGGCACGAATCCTCCAACCGGGCACACTGGCGCGACCGACCCGAAGGTGCGCCCTTCTTCTCCGTATTCAACTTCGGCATCTCCCACGAAAGCCGCATCCGCAGCCGTCCCCACGTGGCGGTGCACGATCCCGCGGCGGTTCGTGTTCCCGCTTATCACCCCGACGCCCCCGAGGTTCGCGCCGACTGGGCGCAGTACTACGACAAGATCACCGAGATGGACGCCCAGGCGGGCGGGCGCCTGGCCGAGCTCGAAGCCGACGGCCTCGCCGACCGGACGATCGTGGTGTATTTCGGCGATCACGGACCCGGGCTGCCGCGCGGCAAGCGATCGACTATGGATTCGGGGCTGCGCGTACCGCTGATCGTCTACGTGCCGGAGCGGTTCCGACATTTGGCGCCGGCGGATTGGGCGCCGGGACGCACCAACGACCGACTCGTGGGCTTCGTCGACCTGGCACCGACAATGCTCAGCCTGGCGGGAATCGAGCCCCCGGGCCACATGCAGGGGCGCGCTTTCCTCGGTGCCCATATCGGTGAGCCGCCGGAGTACCTGCACGGCTTTCGCGGTCGCATGGACGAGCGCGGAGATCTGGTGCGCTCGGTCCGCGACCGGCGCTACGTCTACGTGCGCAACTACCTGCCACATCGTCCCGACGGACAGCACGTCGCCTACATGTTTCAGACGCCGACCACCCTTGTGTGGAAGCAGCTCTATGACGCCGGGGAGTTGCCTCCCGAGCAGGCTGCCTATTGGGAACCGCGCGCCACGGAGGAGCTCTACGATCTTGTCGCGGACCCCGACGAGGTGGTCAACTTGGCGGCATCGCCCGAGCACGGTCGGGTGTTGCGGCGCCTGCGTGCGGCGCAGCGTCGGCACGCCCTCGAAATCCGGGACCTCGGATTCTTGCCCGAAGCCGAGGTGTATCGGCGCACGGGTTTGGCGGCGACGGGACAGGGGATGGACGAGGTCGAGGCCCTCGCTCAGCCGTCGACCCCGTATGGGCTGGCGCGGGACCAGGCTCGCTACAACGTGACGCATGTTCTGCAGCTCGCCGAACAGGCGAGCGACCCTCAGTTTTACGCCGCCGGCGATCTGATTCCCGCCCTGACGCACGCTGACAGCGCGATACGCTATTGGGCCGCCGTCGGTCTACTCATCCGCGGAGCTGTCGCCGTGGACCTGGGTCGCGAGGAGCTGTGGGTCCTGCTCGGTGATGAGGCGCCGAGCGTGCGCATCGCCGCGGCGGAGGCACTCGGTCGCTACGGCAGCGACGCCGACACCGCTGCGGCGCTCGCCGTGCTGCTGAACAGCGCAGATCTCAGCCGCCGACCGCTCTACGAGGTCGTTGCGGCGCTCAACGCCATCGATTACATGGACGACCGCGCCGCCGGGAGCCGCGAGCTCATCGCAGCACTGCCCCGCGAGCGCACGGATATTCCCCGCGCTTTGGCGATCTTCGTGCCGGCGCTATTGGATCGGATCCTGGAGGAGCTCGACGAGCTGATGGCGCGCTAGGGGATCTCGGGAGTGCCGCCGCGCCGCCACGCAAGATACTCGTTCATCAGCGCGTCGACGTCGTAGCTGCGTGCTTCCATGGCCTCGATGATCTGCTCGCGGACGTCAGCGCCGGCCAGCGCCCGATACCACGCGGCAGCCATGATCTTGGCGCCGAGCTCGTTGGGGTGCAGGCCGTCCTCGGTGAAAGCCGCGGGGTGCTCGCGGATCGTCAGCGACCAGACGTCCGGGCCTTCGAAGATGAAGTCGTGCCCCCTCTGCATCAGCGCCTCGAGCGCAAAACGCTCGTTGCCGACCTCGGGCTCGTATCCCACCTTGTAAATGTGCATGCCGATGTGGACGCGCTCGATACCGTCTTCGCGGAGCTGAAAGGCGATCTTCTCGAGTGCGTCGGCGCCGATCTCGAGGCCGCGCTTGTCGTCGACGGTGGTTACCGGGCCGAGCCGCGTCTCCGGTGTCGGCGTGCGTTGCAGCGACTGCTGCAGCATTGCCACGGTGGGCGCCGGCAGGTCGCCACGCAGTCGCGCGTCGGGGCCGAAGAAATCGATCAGCATGGCGCCGTAGGTGGCCTGGTAGTCCTCCGAATCGCGCGGCGAGATCCAACGGCCCATCGGCGAGCCGCCGACGACGGCGTTCAGCAGGTGGTAGGTGCGCTGCCCGCCGGCGTGCTCATCGAGCATCTCCTGCAGCATCACCGGCCACGCGTACGAGGTCGAGTAGCCGACGAGGACGATCGACTTCTCCGTGCCGTCGAGCAACGGTGTGGCCGCGACCGTGGGTGCGGGCGCAACGGATCCCGCGGCCGGAGCCGCGACCGTTGACGCGGCGGCGCTTTCGGTTGCGCCGGCCGTCTCGGGGGCCCCGGCGCCCGCGGGTGCGCAGCCGTACCCGGCGGTGAGCGTTGCAAGTGTAAGGACTGCCAGCACAGGGCGAAGGTGGAGTCGCGTCATGCTTTCTCTCCGGTCGGGTGCGAGACTTCAATGATAACCTCAGCCGCGCACGGGACCTGCCCCAAAACCGTCATCGAAACGCTGTTCCCGCCAGGGCAACCGCGCCCACAATGGGTGACCGGACGCAGAAGAGCCCTTGGTTGACATGTCCTGGGAGCCACCAGAAGCTCTGGCACGCCGATCCCGTCCGGGCGGAGCCACGAAAGCGAACCCGAGGACAGACAATGTCAGATGCCAACAAAGCGATCGCGAGGCGCTACATCGAGGAGATCTGGAACGAGGGAAACATGGCGACCGTCGAAGAGCTCATCGACGACGAGTATTACCACCGTTCCAGCCAGATCCCGGATTTCGAGGGCCCGGCGCGACTCGCGGAGCTCGTATCGGAACTTCGTGCAGCGTTTCCCGACGGCCGCTTCTCGGTCGAAGAGACGGTCGCCGAAGGCGACACGGTGGTGCAGCGTTGGACCTTCCGCGGCTCCCACGAGGGAACGTGGCTCGGAATCGAGCCGACAGGCGTCGACGTCGAGGTGGGGGGCACCGGGACGAATCACTTCAAGGATGGGCGGATCGTCGAGCACCTGGCGGACTGGGACGCCATGGGGATGCTCCAGCAGCTCGGGGGACTCGAAAGGCAATAGGAAGGTGGGCCGGACGATGCCCCGCTGACGCGCAGCGGGTAATCGTCCGACCCCTAACGCTAACTGACTACCGAACGTTCGATCTCCAGACCACCGCCGTCGCGGTTCCGGCCGCGTCCACGCAACGACCGACCGCGTGTCCGGGATCGTTGATCCCGGCGCCGAAGCAGCTGGCGCTGCCGGGCAGCCCCGGCAAGGCATTGGGTACGCTGTGCTCGTCCCAGACCACCGCCGTCCCCGCGACCCCGAAGTTCGGGTAGGTGCCACTGGTTCCCGAGATGGCTCCCCGGTTATTGATGTCGAAGGCCTCCGCATCGGGATCCCCGGACAGCGGCGGCAGGTCGGTCGGGTTGCCGTCGCGGTCCCACACGGTTGCGTAGGGGGCGAAGGTGTTGATGTCCCAGCCTCCCCCGGCGACGACGCCGCTGTTGTTGATTCCGTTGGTGAGCTGGATCTCACACCCGCCAACCGGCACACAGCCGACATCGGCGAGCAGGCGGTTGGGGTTGTGCTGACGGTCCCACAGCGTGCCGACGAATATGAAGTCCCCGGCGGGGTCCACGGGCGCCGCGTTGATGCTCACCCCCACTACCGCGCCACGGTTGTTCATCCCTCCGCCGCCGCCGAAAAAGCCGGTACCGCTCTCATAGAACCCGCCCAAGGGAGCCGGCGCCGTCAGGGGAGATAACGCGGTCGGGTTACCGTCCTTGTCCCAAATCACTGCTGTCCAAGCCGCCGCGCAGGCCGGAGGGGCGATCAGAGGGCCTAGGCTGAGTCCCGAGACATCGCCACGGCTGTTGATTGCGAAGGCTCGGCTCACGACGTCCCCGGGAAGGGGGGCCAGGGGCGTTGCGACACCGTGCCGGTCCCACACCACCGCCGTGTCGACCGGACAGGGGTCGTTTGTGCTGCTGCGTCCGACTACTTGGCCGCGGTTGTTGATCCCCTCGCCGAAGCTCGATGTAGCTCCGGGCAGCGGTAGCAGCGCTGTCGCGTTGCCGTCGGGGTCCCACACGACCGCCGTCGTGACGGCGCCGACGCTGCGTCCGACGACCTGGCCGCGGTTGTTGATGTCCTGCGCAAAGCTGTCGGTATCACCGGGCAGCGGCGCCAGAGCTCTCGGTGTGTCGGAACCCTTCGGCCCTCCAAGTGCCGGCGCTGCCACCATGAGCAGAAGCAGGGCGAACAGCAGGCCTCTGCGGAGCCACGGCTGACGACTCGTGTCGGCCCGAGGGAGGGCAATTGTTGAGGCTGGCTTCACGTGGGCTACCTCCTGGTTGGGGGGGAAGGGAGTGAAGAGGACCATTTCCCCGTGCAAACTGCTCCGTCGCGGAATAAAGATCCCTCGACGAAGAGCGATTCTACGGAGTCGGACACGGGTGTGTCCTGAGAAACGACCTGAGATTGGCTGAGAAATGTCGGATTCCGCTCGAAAACAGGCCGAGATCGTCCGCATGCCGACAGGTGTGTCGGATTCGGGCCGTTTCGCGTCGAGTTGCGGTCCGATCAAGCGACGGGCGCAACCGCGAATCATCGAACATCTGGACGACGGGGACGCCAGGGGATGGCTCGCAGCTCGGCCAAGTAGTGCGGGAGGGCGGGCCGGACGATGCCTCGCCTGACGCGCAGCGGGCAATCGTCCGGCCCTGATACGAGGTTTTACCTCCAGACCACCGCCGTAGTGGTCCCCGCGGCGTCCCGACTGTATCCGACCACGTGGCCGGGCTCGTTGATGCCGAAGGCGAGGCTGGCGACGTCGCCGGCGAGGGGCTGCAGCGCGGTGGGCACACCGTGCTTGTCCCAGATTACCGCCGTTCCCTGCGGCAGGGCGAAAACCCCGAACAGATCAGTCCCACTGCTGCCGGCCACGGCGCCGCGGTTGTTGATGGCTTGCGCGGCGCTGCTGGGGTCTCCGGCGAGTGGCGGCAACGCCGTGGCATTGCCCCGACGATCCCATACCACCGCCCTGTCGTTGGCCCCGGAGAGGATGTCGAAGGTTTCGCCGACGACCTGGCCCCTGTTGTTGATGCCGTTGGCGGCGGCGTTGAAGTACCCGTTCGGGGGCGCCAAGGCTGTCGCGACATTGTCGGTATTCCACCATTGAGCCGTGATGAACGGGAAGGTCGCAAAGGTGGCATCGATGCTGCCACCGGCCACCTGGTCCCGGTTGTTGATGTCCTGCCCGAATCCCTGGGTGAACCCGGGCAGATATGGCAGTTGGGCAATATTGCCGTCGCGGTCCCACCTCACCGGCGTGAAGTTTGTAAAGCAGGTCGCCGGGTCGAAAGGGGCGAGGCTGGTGCCGGTAACCTCGCCGCTGTCGCTGATCGAGAAACCACGGCTGCCGGCATCGCCCGCCAACTTCGTCAGCCTCGTCGGTACGCCGTGTTGGTCCCACACCACCCCCGTATCGATCCCACAGGGGTCGTCCCCACGGCTGTATCCGGCGACCTGGCCGCGGTTGTTGATCGCCTCGGCGAAGCTCGAGACATCTCCGGGCAGCGGTAACAGCGGGGTTGCGTTGCCGTCGCGGTCCCACACCACCGCCGTCGTGAAGGCGCCGATGCTTTGGCCGACGGCCTGGCCGCGGTTGTTGATGTTGAAGGCCCAGCTGTCGGTATCGCCGGGCAGGGGTGTCAGTGCTCTTGCCGTAGCGGAAGGCGAGGGCCCTCCGAGCGCCGGCGCTGCCAGCACGAGCAGGAGCAGAGCGCTCAGCAGACCTCTGCGGAGCCAGGGGTGCCGATTCGCGGCGATCGCGGGACGCATCTTTCGCAAGGTTGTTCTCACTTGGACTAACCTCCTGGGTTGGTGGTCCCCGGGCACCGGTGGTTTCTTCGCGGCGGACTTCGAGCGGGCCGGACGACGCCCCTGCTGAGGTGCGGCGGTGAATCGTCCGGCCCTGATGCTCTCTACCGTTCTATCTCCAGATCACCGCGGTGTTGACTCCGGTGGTCGCGTTGTGGCTGTGTCCGACCGCGTGGCCGGGATCGTTGATCGCGTAGCCGTAGCTGTAGTCGTCTCCGGGTAGGGGAGCCAGGCCGGCGGGGACGCCGTCGGCGTTCCAGACGACGGCCGTTCCCTCGGGCCAGAACAGCTGGAAGACCAGGCCGAATAGAGCCGTCCCGCTGGCGCCGACGACCGATCCACGACTATTGATGCCGTAGGTCAAGGCTTCCGGATCCGCTCCGAGAGGCGGCAGGTTGCCCGTAAAGTTGCCGTGTTTGTCCCAGATCGGTGCCGACGTCTGAAAGAAGCCGTCGAAGCCCTGTCCTGAGACCGTGCCCCGGTTGTTGATTCCGCTGGTGACCCACGCGATCGTGTTTGGGGGTGAGGGCAGGGGTGTGGGGTTGCCGTGGCGGTCCCAAGCCGTTGCCGCAAAGACGTTGCCGGCCGCATCGTTGACGAAACCCGCGACGGCGCCGCTTTGGTTGATGCCAGCGGCGAACCCCTCCGGCTCCGTGGCGGAAGGCGAGGGCAGCAATGTCGGGTTCCCGTCGCGGTCCCACTTCACTGCACTGAAGGCGGCTGTGCAATCGGGGCGGCGCGGCGTGAGGCTGATGCCGACGGCGATCCCCTGGTTGTTGATCGCGTAACCTCGCGTGTCCTCGTCGCCCGGCAGCGGCTTCAGGACCCGCGGCGTACCATGCCGATCCCATACAACGGCCGTATCGGAGCCCACACTCGCGCATGGGCCTTGCCCGCTGCGGCTGATGCCGATGACCTCACCGCGGTTGTTGATCCCCTCGCCGAAGCTCGAGGCATCGCTCGCCAACGGCAGCAGCGCCGTCGCGTGGCCCTCCCGGTTCCAAATGACAGCGGTGGTGACGGCGCCGACGCTCCGCCCCGCAACTTGACCGCGGTTGTTGATTCTCGTCGCGAAGCTGTCGGTATCTCCGGGCAGCGGCGCCAGGGCTCTCGGCGTGCCGGAAATCGGCGAGCCTGCGAGCGCCGGTGCCGCCAGCATGAAAGCCAGCATCAAGCCGAGGAGGCCACGCCGGATCCATGGACGGCGATTCCTGTGACGATCAGTCTCGACCGAAAGATGCTCTGCCTGCGAAGCCGTATTCACCTGGACTACCTCCTGTGTCGGGGAAGAGAGATGATTGCGGCCATTCCCCTCGTAGATGGCCCCGTTGGGGCAGTAAGCCCGCACGGTGGCCGGATCATACGGGAGCGGGCACCGGCAGGTCCTGAGAGATGACCTGAGACGGGCTGAGAAATGTCGGGCCGGACGATCCCCCGGCTGACGCAGCAGGCGATCGTCCGGCCCTGACGCTCGTTACGGGTCTATCTCCAGATAACCGCCGTATTGGCACCGCCGGAGTCCACACAGTAGCCAACGACGTGGCCGGGGTCGTTGATCCCCAAGCCGAAGCAATCGGCGGCGGCGGCGGACAGGGGCGGCAAGGCAGTGGGCACGCCGTGCTTGTCCCAGATCACCGCCCTCCCCGTGGCGCCGGGGAAGAAGAGGACCACGCCGGCCAAGCCGGCGCCGCTGCTGCCGACGACGGAGCCGCGGCCGTTGATGTCGGCTGCAACCGCTTCCGCGTCCGTTCCGAGCGGCGGCAGCGTCGAAAGGTTGCCCCCCTTGTCCCAAAGCAGCGCCGACGTCGCAAACGTAGAAATGTCGATGTCATACCCCACGATGACGCCGCGGTTGTTGAGCCTCTCGGCGGCGCTGATGATGCTCCCGGCGGGCCCGGGCAGCATGGTGGGAACACCGTGGCGATCCCATGTGGCCCCCGCGAACTCGAAGGCGGTGGGAGAATCGACATAGATGAACCCCGCCACGGCGCCGTTGTTGCTGATGTCATTGGCGAACGATTCTACGAGCACGGATGAGGGCGAGGTCAGCTCGGTCGGATTGCCGTCGCGGTCCCAGGTCACCGCCGTGAAGGTGACGGTGCAGTTCCCCCCCGCGGGATCGGCCCGGGGCCCGAGACTGATGCCGACTGCAATGCCCCTATTGTTGATCCCGTAGCCTCTCGCCTCGACGTGCCCGGGAAGAGGTGACAGGGCCGTCGCCACGCCATGCTTGTCCCACACAACCGCCGTGTCGACAGCCGTCGCGCAAAGGCTTTGGCCGCTGCGGCTGCGTCCCACGACCTGGCCGCGGTTGTTGACTGCCTCGCCGAAGCTATGAAGATCGGTGCCCAAGGGGAGCAGCGGAGTCGCGTTGCCGTCCCGGTCCCACCGAACTGCGGTCGTGACGGCACCCTGACTGTATCCCGCCACCTGGCCGCGGTTGTTGATGCCCCTACCAAAGCTGTCGGTATCACCCACCAGGGGCGACAGGGCTCTCGGTGTGTCGGAATTCGGGGTCCCTCCGAGCGCCGGCGCCGCCAATATGAAGACCAACATCATGCCGAGCAGGCCCCTGCGGAGCCACGGACGGCGATTCCTGTGGCCCCCTTGGTGGCGATGTGTCGCGACGGAAAGATGCTCTGCCTGCAAGGCTGTCTTCACTTGGACTACCTCCTGTATCGGGGAAGGATGTGGTGGAGACGGCCATTTCCCCGTGCAAATGGCCCCTGCGGGGCGGTAAAGTCCCGCACGGTGGCCGGATCTTACGGAACCGGGCGTCCTTAAGTCCTGAGAGAAGACCTGAGACTGGCTGAGAAATGTCCGATTCATCTCGAAAACCCGGCAAGATCGTCCGCATGCCGGCGGGGGCGTCGGTTTTCGGACCGTTTCGATTCGAGGCGCGATTCGGACGGCTTACGCGGGGTGATGCTGAGATCCACCTGACACCTCGGGCCTCCGATGTGTTGCGCTGCCTGATCGATCGCCGGGGTCAGGTCGTCAGCAAGGATGAGCTGTTCGCCGAGGTCTGGAAGGGCGTCAGCGTCACCGATGACGCCCTCCTGCAGGTCGTCAGCGCCGTACGCAAGGCCTTGGGGGACGATCCGCGAACACCTGAATACGTGCAGACGGTCACCGGTGAGGGGTATCGCTTCATCGCCGAGGTCAACGACCGCCCCGCCGCGGCCGCTCCCCCGGGACCTGATCGGGAGGTCGTTGCTCGGGTGGGTGCCCATCAGGACGGGGCGCCTGCCGTGGCGGTCGATCAGGGCACGGTCGCGCCCGACGAGGGCGAGGCTCACAAGACTAGGTCCCTCCCCACGTCGGTCGGGGAGGTGCTAGCACCCGTGCGGGGGGTGCCGACACCGCTTAGAGAGGTGACGGTACCGGTTGGCGGGACGGCAACGCCGGACGCCGTAACAACCCAGCGGCCATGGTCGTGGCGCAACGCCGTCATCGGTCTTGTCCTTGTGACCACCGTATTCGTGACATGGGGGCTCTGGTCCGGTGCCTTCGAGCGGTGGTCGACGGGAGCCGGCGACGAGCAGTCGATCGCCGTCCTCCCCTTCTTGAACTTGACCGGCGATCCGGCCAACGATTACTTCTCGGACGGCTTGGCGGAGGAGCTGGTGAGCGTGTTGGGGCGGATCGACGGGCTACGGGTCGCGGCGCGTACTTCCTCGTTCGTGTTCAAGGGGCAGGCGCAGGACGTCGGCGAGATCGGGCGCCGACTCAATGTTGCGACGATTCTCGAGGGAAGCGCCCGCAGGGACGGCGACCAGGTGCGCATCACTGTCAGGCTGGTGGACGTGGAAGACGGGTTCGAGCTGTGGACCACAACCTATGACCGGCAGTTCGACGACGTCTTCGCCATCCAGCAGGACATCGCAGAACAGGTCGCCGCGGCCTTGACGATCCCGTTGATGGGCGACGACGCGGTCCTGTTGGCGCAGCCGCCGACCGACAACCTCGCTGCCTACGAGGCGTATCTGCACGGAAAGCACTTTCTTGCTCACTACAGCGGCGAAGCCTTCCGCGCCGCCGCGAACAGCTTCAATCGTGCCACCGACCTGGACCCCGACTTTGCTCTCGCCTACGTTGGCCTGGCGGATGCCTACCTGCTGCAGCACCGATACGGGATCTTGCCGTTGGCGGAAGCGCTCGCCGTGGCGGAACCGGCGATCGAGACCGCGATGAGGCTCGATGAGTG
>CAYSHI010000213.1:0-3914 GCA_964430745.1 uncultured Acidobacteriota bacterium
TGCCAGCCAGGCAACAACTATGGCGGTGTAGCCATATCCGGACATGATACTCGGCTGAAGCCTGTTTACCGTTGACGAGGCTTCCAGAAATCCGGCCCAGCCAGCCAATGCCCCGCTGATTATCATGACCAGCATCACCAGCCGGTCATAGGGAATACCGGCATACCTGGCAGCCCGGACATTATCCCCTGCTGCCTTGATCTCAAAGCCAATACGGGTAAACCGCAAGAATACCCAGAGGCATGTTCCCAGAACAAAACAGTGAAGTAATCCCCAGCTGAAATTACTGCCCCCTATTCTTCCAACGATCGCCGCATTTGAAAATTCAGGTGTCATTGGAAACCCGAAGCTCGCGGGATCCTTCCAGATGCCGTCCTGGAGGAGCTCGCCCACCTCGGCCGGAGCCAGCTCGGATTCCGAAGTCGCCGGCCCGACGGCCGCGACCAAGGGCGAAGTGAGCAGAGCGATGGCGGCGCACACGCCCGCAATCCAGGTGTCTCGGCGCGCCAATCGGTTCTTCACCATCACTCTCACGGTCCGACCATAGCTAAAAACTCCCCTAGTGTTCTAGTGCTTCAGAAATCCCAGGCGCCGCCGAGACGAATCACCCGCGGCGGCAGGATGTCGATCGTCTCGCCGTACGACGGCCCGAGATCCCAGTCGACCTCGGTGACGCAAGCAGCTCCGGCGACTGGACCTGCCGGTGCACTGGCGCTGATTGCCCTCGCCTACTGAATCGGCACCACCCGAAACGCCTGCTCATTACCGATCGGCGTGACCTCTTCGTCGTCGCCTTCACCCGTCTTGATGCCCAGCGTCGCGTGGTAGCGGCCGGGCTCCACGAGCGGTCCCTGGCGCCCGCGACCACCGCGGAAGCCACCGCGGCCTCCTCCACCACCCTCCCCCGGCTCCGGTGCGGGCGGTGTGTTCTCTCGCAGGTTCCAGGCGACGCGATGCAGGCCGGCGCCGTCTTCCAGCTCGATGGCGCGGACTTCCTCGCCGTCGTCATCGGTGATCGTCAGGACGAGGGTCTCGTCCTCGTCGAGCTCTTCACGCAGGTGATAGGTAAGCACGGCGCCGAACGGCGGGTTGGGCGTCGTGTAGTTGCCCGACAGGCTCTGGATGCCGGCCGACCCCGCCGGGGCCTGGCCGGTGGGGTTGTAGAGGTAGGCGTCGCGGAGGCTGTAGAGCTCGGCGTCCTGAGCGAGCGACTCGACCGAGATGTCGCGTAGCGGGCTGTAGTCGTCGAGCACGTAGAAGCCGCGACCAAAGGTGCCAAGAACGAGGTCGTTCTCGCGCCGCTGCACGGCCATGTCGCGCACCTGCATCACCGGCGCGCCGCCCTTGAGCTGGGTCCAGTGCTCGCCGGCGTCGATGCTCACGAAAACTCCGAACTCGGTGCCGGCGAACAAGAGGTCGCCGTTCTCGTGGTCCTGGATGATCGAGTACACCGGATGCCGGTCGGGCAGGTCGCCGACGATCGAGGTGAAGGTGTTGCCTCGGTCCGTGCTCTTGAGCAGGTAGGGCGTGAAGTCGCCCCGCTGCCAGTTGTTGAGCGCCACGAACACCGTGTCGGCATCGCGCGGCGAGGCAAACACGTCGGTGACGTAAGTCCACTCGGGAATGCCCGGAAAGCTCTCGACACGGCGCCAGTTCTCGCCCGCGTCCTCGGTGATCTGCAGCAGGCCGTCGTCGGTGCCGATGTACAGCAGGCCCTCACGTAGCGGTGACTCGTCCAGCGTTACCACGTTGGAGAGCGCCGTGGTGGAGGCATTCAGTCTAACGGCGTCCTCGGGCCATACCTTGCCCATGATCGGCAGCTCGGAGCGATCGAGGTTGCGCGACAGGTCGCCGCTGATGCGATCCCAAGTGTCGCCGCGATCATCGGTTACGTACAGGTAGTTGCTCGCCCAGTACAAGCGAGTCGCCTTGTGCGGGCTGATGATGTAGGGAGCATCCCAGTTGGTGCGCTCGCGCCGGCTGCCGCCGCGCCCGCCACCGAACTGGCCCTGCTCGTTGTTCTCCTCCTCGTCGCCGGGAAACGGGATGCGGGGCCGGATGCTGGTCGACTCGCCGGTTTCCTTGTTGAGGCGCCGGATGCCGCCGTTTTGCGAGGAGGCATACACGGTGTTGGGGTCGTCCGGATCGACGCGCGCCTGGAACCCGTCACCACCGGCGACCACGTACCAGTCGCTGGTGCGGATTCCCCAGGGCTTCGTCGTGCGCGAAGGGCCGCACTGCGAGAAGTTGTCCTGCGTGCCGCCGCAGATGTTGTAGAACGGCTTGTCGTTGTCGACCGCCACCTTGTAGTACTGCGTGATCGGCAGGTTGGTGAAGAAACGCCAGGTCTCACCGCCGTCGTAGGTCTCGTAGAGGCCGCCGTCGTTGCCCAGCAGGATGTGATTCGGGTCGTCGGGGTTGAAGGCCAGGGCGTGGTGATCGACGTGCACGCCGGCGCCCTCGACGCCCGCGGGCCCCCAGGTTTCGCCACCGTCCTCGCTCTTGTCGAGGCGGGTGTTGACGGAGTACATCGTCCCCGGATGGCCGGGATCGAGAAAGAGCTCGTGGTAGTATTCCGGATTGCCGCCGCGGAACCAGTTGATCGTGGGCTCCTCGTCTTCCTCGTCGCCGCCCTGCTGGCCACCTTGCTGGCCGCCACGCCCGCCGCCGCCGAAGCCTCCCCGGCCGCCGCCTTCCCGCGTACCGATGCGCTCGAAATTGTCGCCTTCGTCGGTCGACCGATACAGGCCGGTGGCATCGCCCTGCGCCGCGATCAGCGCGTACAGCGTCGCCGGACGCGTGCGCCCATCGATGGCCAGCGCGATGCGACCCATGTCGCCCTCGGGGATGCCGTCGGTGAGCTCTTCCCAGTCGTCACCGCCATCGGTGGATTTGTAGATGCCGCTCTCGGGGCCCCCGCCCACGAGCTGCCCGACGCGGCGCCGGCGCTGGTAGGCACTGGCGTACATCGTGTCGGGATCGTGCGGATCGAGCACCACCTCGTTGACGCCGGTGTCCTCGCTGATGATGAGAATCGCCTCCCAGCTCTCTCCCCCGTCGGTGGTCTTGAACAGCCCGCGCTCACCACCGGGCGAGAACAACGGGCCCTGCGCTGCCACGTACACGACATCCGAATCACGCGGATCGATGATGATGTTGCCGATGTGCTCGGAGGTCTCGAGGCCGACGCGCGTCCATGTCTCGCCGGCATCCGTCGACTTGTAGAGGCCGTCGCCGAAGTGGGCACTACGCTGGCTGCCGTTCTCGCCGGTGCCCAGCCAGATCACATTCGAATCGTTGGGGTCCACAACCACGCAGCACAGCGTGAACGAGCCGCCGTCGTCGAAGATCGGTTCGAACGAGATGCCGCGATTGACGGTTTTCCACAGCCCGCCGAAGGCCGAAGCGATGTACCAAGTGTTGTTGTCGTTGGGGTCGATCTCGATGTCGGCGATGCGCCCGGTCACCAGGCCGGGACCGACGCTGCGAAACGCGATCGCCTCGAGCTGCCCGGCGGTGGGAGCCGCGAGCTGTTGGCCGATGCCGGGGACGGCAAAAGCGAGCAGACAAACACCGAGAAACAGGACAACAGCTTTGGATATCATGCGGTGGCTCCCATGGGGATGGAGAGGATGCGGGGATGCTACGGCGGCATGGCGGGCGGGTGCAAGCTCGCGACGCTGGGCCACTTCACCGGGCCCGGTACCTCTCCGGGCGGGTGGACAGGTTCTAGTCGGCTCAGCCGATTTCCAGGTCGCGAGCGATGTCGAAGCCGAAGTAGCTCGGCCGCGGGGTCACCCGAGCAGCGCCGCCGCCGGAATGGATCACGCCATAGCCGTCGAGCACGTAGTAACCCGTCATCCCGAGCTCCAGATCGCGCGCGATGTCGAAGCCGAAGTAGGGCGCCCGCGGCG
>CAYSHI010000214.1:0-23914 GCA_964430745.1 uncultured Acidobacteriota bacterium
TAGCTAGCCGTTGGGGGCGAGCTCGCGCAAGTTGTCCTCGTTGAGGTTGAGGGCCTGAGCGAATCCGGCCACGTAGCGACCCCGCTCGAATCTCAGCCAGTAGAGGTCGAAGTCGCCCAGGGTGAACGTTGTTGCGCCGGAAGGGAATCGGGCGAGGTAGGCGTCGCGCCCCTCGGTGTATCCGGGAGTTCCCTTGGCAACCAGCTCGACAGTGCCCTGCAAGCTGACTCGGGGGACCTGCAGTGCATCGGATTCGGTGCCCACGAGGTCGTGGATCAGCGCCGCGAAGGGAGCACCGTCGTTCAATCCGCCGCTGTGACGGGCCAGCTTCGAGGCGTGGACCAGGGCAGCGCCGTAGTCTTCTCTCAGAGCGTACGGGAGAAGCCCCACGTAGGGATTCGTTTCGACGAGGACGCCGAGGGACAGCACGCGCTGCCGGTCGAGCAGCGAGCGTAGGGCATCGATCTGGTCCGGGGTCATCAGTTTCTCCTTCTAACGGCAATCCGTGTCCATCGAGACGCGAAACGCAGACGGGTTCTGCGGGAACGGGTCGGTAGCGGCGGCCGGGTTCTCCGGTCGCCGACGTGCGACTCGATCTATCATTGCAGAAACCGAGGCGATCTCGAGACTACCCGCAAAAAGGAGGCCTTTCGATGCGCGGCAAGAAGATTGCGCTCGTTGTCTTGGCGCTGGCAGGCATGCTCGTAGCCACCGCCCGCGGAGGCGGCGTACAGCAGCAGGATCTCGGCGCCTCCCGCGCCGTCATCGAGCCCTTCAATAGTTACGTCACGATCTACGACGACAACAACATCGAGCCCATGCGGCCCGATATCTTCGGCACACACGGTGTCGTGGCGACCGGCAACTACGCGGCGACGCTGATCGGAATCGAGGAGTTCAAGAGGGGGGGCAACGCATTCGACGTCGGTGTCGCCGCCGCCATGGCGGTGAAGGCGACGACCTTCGACATCGCCGGCTGGGCGGGTGTCGCCCCGCTCATTCTCTACAGCGCCGAGGAGGATCGAGTCATCACTCGCATCGGCGCCGGTACGGCGCCGGCGGCCGCCACCCTGGAGAACTACCTGTCCCACGGCAAGGACCCGGCGCACTCGGCCATTGTTCCCGCCGACGTCGACGTGTGGCTCGCCGCGCTCGATCGTTTCGGCACCAGGAGCTTCGAGGATGTCGCCGGCTACACGCTGGACATCGCCGAGAACGGATTCCATCTGCACCATCGCCTGAAGTACTCCATCGACCGCGGCCAGCAACGGATCAAGCGCTGGCCCTACAACGCCGAATATTGGCTCCAAAACGGCGAGGGACGCCAGAGGCTGGGCAGCCTGATCACCAACAAAGATCTCGGCAAGCTCATCCGATACATGATCGATGCGGAACGCTCGGCGCTCGCCGGCGGTGGGACCCGCTCCGAGGGTATTCGAGCGGCGCGCGACGCCTTCTACAAGGGCGAGCCGGCGCGTGCCGTGGATCGGTTCTTCGACGAGCATGTCGATGGCCAGATGACGTATGAGGACATGGCCGGCTACGAGGGCGCCTGGGACGAGCCGTTGCACACCACCTATCGAGGCTACGACGTCTATACGGCCGACGCCTGGTCGCAAGGCCCTCGTCTGATTCTCATGCTCAACATGCTGGAGAACTTCGACGTACAGTCGCTCGGCTACAACACGGCGGAGTACATCCACGTGATCTCGCAGGTCATCAACCTGGCGATGGCCGACAGCCACAAGTACCTCGGTGATCCCGCCTTTGTCGAGATTCCCGAGCAGCTCTACTCGAAGGAATACGCGCGGGAGCGGATCACGCTCATCGATATGGACGCGGCATTCACGGACATGCCGCCCTGGGGCGACCCTCGGAACATGAACGCCGTGCATCCGGACTCGCCGACGGTGTTCGTGAGCGAAACGCGCGGAGTCGACGCCATCGACCCGATGATCGAACGGAACACGATGGATACCACTTGCCTGAACGTCATGGACGCCGCCGGCAATGTGTTCTCGATGACCGAGAGCGACGGTCACATATCGACGCCTTTGATTCCCGGCTGGGGATTCGGTCTGAGCAACCGAGGGGGGCAGTTCAACCTCGATCCGGACCTCGCCAACGTCGTGGCGCCCGGTAAGCGGCCTCGCAACACCAATACGCCGTTCGTGATCATGAAGGACGGCAAGCCCTTCCTGGGCCTGTCGCTGGCCGGTGGCGATCTGCAGGCGCAGGCGCTGATGCAGATCTTTCTCAACATCACCGAGTGGGGAATGACGCCCCAGCAGGCGATGGATCAGCCGCGGCTCGGCAGCTACAACTTCCCGGGAACGGGAAGCGAGATCAACACCGGCCCCGGGCGACTGAACCTCGAGGGCCGCATCCCCGCGGCCACCTTTGCGGACCTCGAGCGTCGGGGCCATCGCGTCGAGAGCTGGGGACTGTGGAGTTACGCCTCCGGCGACGGAACGATCACCTACAGGGATCCGCTGTCAGGATTCCTGATGGCGGCCGCGGACCCCCGTCGCGAGATGTTCGCGCTCGGTTACTAGTGCGAGTGCGCTGAGAACTGCCTATAAGTATCGAATATTATGTTCTTTTATCTATAAATAGTTATTGATTCACTTTTACAGGTTTCTCTATCATCAATTTGCCATGAGAGAGAACGAGAGCACTCTTCGACCCGTCGGACGTCACAGCGTGCCCGTCGCGCGTCGCCTGGGCCTGCCCCGGAATGAGCGTCGCGGTCACGCTCGTCGCACCGCGCACGTCATCATGGAGATGCGCGGGCAGTTGCACGAGGGGACGAGCGTGACCGAGGTCCGGGGCGTCACGGTGGATGTGAGCCGCGGCGGGGCCCTGGTGTTGCTGACCGAGAACGTTCCCGCGGACCCCGACAACGCGTTCATGGTGAGGTTCGTCGATGCCTCCGGCGCAGTGATCGCCCCTGAGTTCCGCTGGGGGAGCGTCCTGCGTTCGAGAAGCCGGCGATCGGACTGCGTCGTCGCGGTCAAGTTCCGGGAGCCGCTCCCGCACCGCGTGCTTTGCGCGCTGATGGATTCGGAGTTGGAGCCGAAACTGCGCGCACGCGCCTGATCGGCGGCGCGAATCAGGCCGTGGAATCGCAAGAACCGGCGATTCTCCGCACCCGCGGATCCCGGTCGGTTGCGAATCGACCCAACGCCTCCCGAGCGCTCGGCTCGGTCATGTTAGCGAGCACCATCGCCGCGGTGGCGCGCACCTGGTCGCTCCAGACCGGTCCGAGCACCAGCAGCTTCTTTCGGCTGAGCACCCGCGACAGGGCCTCGACCGCCGTGGTGCCCCCCAACTGCCCGAGGCCCTGGCAACAGGCGACCGCGATCTCGGGGTCCTTCGATGCCTCGAGGACGGACACCAGAATGCCGGATGCTTCGTCGGTCCCCAAGCTCGTGAGACTGCGGAGCGCGCCCTTGGCCACCGCCGGGTCTTCATCTCGGGCGAGGGGGCCGAGGATCTCCGCCAGGCCGTCATGATGCAGCCGTTCGGCCAACCTGAACGCTGCGCGTCGAATCTTGGGATTGGCGTCACCGAGACAGATCGACAGCTCGTCGTGGAGGTCGAGCGTGACCGTTTCGATGACTTCCAAGAGGCGGAAGCGTTGCTCGACGATGACCTCCAGCATCAGCGCGCGCTTCATCTGATCCGCCCCCAGAGAGCCCATGTCGGCCAGGATGCTTGCCGCGGCCTGCCGGGTTCGCAGGTCCTTTTCTTGCTTGATGGTCTCGATGAGCACCGGGATGCCGGCTGCGCCCAGGCCGCTGAGCACGAGGGCGGCGTTCGACAGCCGGGCAGGATCCCCTGACCTCAGGTCGGCCTCGACGATTCTGCGGGCGTTGTCGTCGGGCGGGCGATCGAGGATCTCGCGAACGTCTTCGGTCGACGAATTTTCGGTGTCGTGGGCGCGCGCGCTGTAGCGAGCGAGGGAGGCGTACAGCCCCGCCGCTGCCCGGTTGTCCGACATCTGCAAAGCTACTGTCGCCATCGCGTGGATGAGAGAAACGCCTTGCTGTAACACCGTCGGGTCGTCTTCCTCGCCCAGTGCCTCGATGACGTGGGTTCCCGTGAGCGCGACGAACTTCTGTTGAAGCCCGAGTATCAACTGGCCCATCAGGTTGCCGAGTGCTTCGAACGTGTCCGCCCGGACCCGCGGGTCGCGCTGCCCGAATTCGTCGAACACCTTCAACAGCAGTTGCTCGAACAGGTCGTCCTGGCCGTCGACGAGAAGCTCTTTGCCGAGCTCTTCCACGCTCTCCCCGGCGTCGGGAAGAGGCGCGCCTGCATCGCCGGGTGCAGCGTTTCCCCTGTCCGTCGCCATGCCCGCGTAGCCGGATGTACCGGCCGTTCCCGGCGGGGCGAACGGCCCCGGCGTGCCGCCCGGAAAGCTCCCTTCGGCGGCGGGAACGTCCGTGTGGCCCGGCGGCCCGACCGCTGCGCCGGGTAGGCCCTGCGGGCGGGGAGCAGCGTCCCATTGATCCTCGCCGATCGCGCCCGGTGGCGTCGGATATCGTCCCGGTGCGGTTACCAGAGAGTAACTCTCGTGGTTCACGCGCAGGCCGGTTGGCCTCTTCTCGGCGGCGAAATGCTCCCAGAACTCGGCTTCGACCCCGATATGGGGAACCGCACGAATTGCCTCGAACAACGTCTCGATATCGAGCCGGCCGACACCGCTGAAGAATGCGAGGCTTCGCAGCCCGAGCGAATCCATCAGGCCGAGGAATGCGCCCGCCAGGACCTCGAAGTCGGCCGTGTTGACGACCCCGCCGTTGGCCAGCAATGAGTCTTCCGCGCGGGCCAAGCTGAGTACCGGGCGGACCGCCAATACCGGGTCGAGCGCGTCTCGGAATTCCTGCATGCAGACGCCCGCGGAGTCGCTGCGTATCGGGTACAACTTGACGTTCTTCGCCGTCTTGGTGAACGTCCGCAGGATTTCGGGCAGCGCTGCGAGGTCGGCGGCGTCGAGCTCCTCGAGCCGTGGCTCGATGAAGCCCGCGTTTTGCTCGCCCGCGTCGTCTTCCAGCGAGATGCGCGAGTAGCTCGTCTGTTTCAGCTCGATGGTTCGCAGCTCTCGCTCTGCGGCGTATTGCCGCCAGAATCCCCGTTCGATCGTCGCGGGGTCAAGCGCCGCGAGGGCATCGACGAGCCCGAGCAGCTCGTCGCCGTCGACGGGGCGAAGGAGGGCGAGCCCTTGAAGCTGCGATCGTCGCAACAATTCCACGAAGGACGCTGCGACGTTCCCCAGCTTCGTGAGGTCGGCAGGTTCACCGTTGAGCTGGAGTCCGCCGTCTTCCGAGAGGGTCAACGAGAGGCGCCCGGTGTCGCGCAGGATCGTCTCTACCGCCTGTTTGAATTGCAGGCCCGCCGAGCCCACGGCGTCGCTGTCCTTCGGATAGAGCTGAACGCTGCGCACAGCGGTGAGCAGCCCCCTCAGTACGTCCGGCATCAGGCCGAGGCCGGCCTCGCCCAGTGCTTCACCGGGCTGCAGTCCTGCCTCGGTCGGGAAGCCGATGTAGCCGGCGGCCTCGTCCTCGTCGAAGACCGAGTGGCCGTAGTGGACCTGCATCTCCTGGTACCGCCTGGCCTTTTCCTGATTGGCGGATCGCTTGAAGTGGTATGCCAGCAGCGACGCCGACGGTATGAGGCGGTCCTCGAAGAGGCCTTCCTGATAGTTGGCTACCCGTTCGTGCAGCTCCTTACGCCGGTCTTCGTCGATCGTGCCGTAGCTGATCTCCATCACGCGCTTGCCGAGAAAGCGCATGATCTCGTCGTTGACCTGGAAGTTCAGCTCGACCAGACCCAGGCTTTCCGCCCGGTCCAGGAACTGCAGTACGCGATTCTCATCGACGTCGGAACTTCCCGTCAGGACGCTGACCGGCACGTCCTCGCCCAGGGCCGAGGCTTGTTCGAGTAGTCTGCGGCTCTCCACATCGAGCGCGGCGATCATCTCGCCCACGACCTCCTCGAGCGATTGCGGGAGGTAGTCGTCGGGCAGCGGCTGGATGACCCACTCCTGACCCACGAGCCTCGCTTTGTCTTCGCGAACGAGCTTGCGGATGATCTCCGCAATGAACAGCGGGTTACCGAGGGTTATCTCTTCGAGGTCGGCGTCAAAGCCCGCAGGCATTTTCAGGTTGGGGAACACGCCGTTCAGATGGTCGACGATTGCTTCCCTATCGAGAGGAGACAAGCTGATCCGCCGGGGGACCAGCTCCCGCTCGTAGCGGGTGAGGAAACGACTCAGTGGAGTCGTCTCTGCGGCTCCCCCGAGTCCGAAAGACTCCATGTAGGTTCCACAAACGAGCACATCGACGTCTGTCTTCTGCAACAGCGCGCCGAGTAGATACAAGGTGGCGTCGTCGGCGAACTGCAGATCGTCGATCAGGAACACGAGGGGGCGAGCGCCGGCCAGCTTGGGAATGCACTGGGTCAGGGTCCGGAAGATGATCCCGCGCGCGTTCTTGTCGTCTACATCCATCTCACGGCCCGTGTCCAGGCGAAGCTGCGGAACCAGATGCGCCAGGCTGTCGATCTCCTGCTCGGAAAGATCCTGGAGGTCGATGCCGCCCTCGATCTGCCGCCCCTTCAACAGCTCGACCAGTATCGCTGTCGCCAGGTAGTACGCGCGGAATGCCTCCTGAGCCACACCGGCAACCCTTACGAGGTGGAACGAATCGCTGTTCGCCAGGTTGTCCGCGATCGTCTCGAGGAACGCCGTTTTCCCGAAGCCGGCAGCCGCCTCGACGGTGACGAAGCTGCTCTGTCCTGTGCTGAGCTGCTCGAGCCACTTCGATACAACGTCAAGCTCGGCGTCTCGGCCGGATATGCCGCTGGCTTTCAGCCGGTGCAATGCGGTTCTGGAGAACACTTTCCCCAGGTCGATCGCGGCCGCGTCGGCGAGCTGTCCGCGCCCGGATTGTTTGGCGTGATAAAGCGCGGTATCGCCGGCATTGAAAAGATCCTTCGCGGTTCGGGCGTCTTCCGGGGCGGACGCGACCCCGATGCTCACGCCGGCGCGGAAGACCTTCTCCGTTCCCCGGACACGAAACTTGCGATCGCGGGCCCGTTGCATGATCGCGTTGGCTGTTCGAAGCGCTTCCTGCCGGTTGGTCCCGGGCAGCAGCAGGACGAATTCGTCGCCGCCGTAACGAACCGCAGTTCCTCGATCGCCCGCCGCCTCGTGCAACAGCCCGGAAAGCCAGCACAGCAAGCTGTCGCCGACCGCATGCCCGAACTCGTCGTTGACGCCTTTGAACTTGTCGAGGTCGATCACCAGGATCGAGATCAGGAGTTGAGGGTCATCCCAGGCCACCTCGGTATCGAGATAACGGAGCATGAACCGGCGGTTTCGGATGCCGGTCAGCTCGTCCTCGAAGATCAGGCGGGAGGCGTCCTTGCCGAGTGTCTGCAGATACTCGGCGATCTCGGGGCGCTTCGTCGTCGGGTCGGCCGAGCTCGGCGAGGGATCGCGAGTGTGGATGAAGCTATCGAGCTCTGTGGACATCATTTTTCAGTCATAGAAACTACTATTGATTAGCAAAGCATAGTAATAGATAACCTAGAATATCAAGAACTATGCGACGGTGCTACACCGCTCTGAGGCACGATGATGGTTTCTTTTGCCTGCTCGCCATGCTCGCCACGCTCGCGATTTGGCGCGGAGACTTTGACGGGGGACCCGTTGCGCGTATGCTACATTGTGAGTATTGCAATGTGAGTATTACATTGTAGGTTTCCAGAGGCGAAGAACCGGCGGGCACGATGTTTCCGCGGATCGCCGGGTTCGCACTTGGGGCCGCGCGGGCCCCACGGGAGGAGTCGATCAGAATGACGAAGTCGATAGCGGTCGCGATCATGTTTGCCACGCTGGTTGCCCCGGCCGGCGCGCAGACGTCCGGAACTGCACCGATCGAGGTGCCGCTGAGCGTGCACGGGGGGCGCCTCGTCGTTCCTGTCGAGGCTGCCGACGGCTCCGAATTGCAGTTCGTGCTCAGCTCGGGCTCGGGCCAGACGGTCTTCACGGATTCGTTGGCGGCGAAGCTCGGCGACAGTCCGCGGCTCTCGATGGGAGGTGCTGTGGTTCCGACTGACGCGATCCACACGGTCGAGGACGAGGAGTTGCTCGTCGATGGACGACAGCTGGCCGGAATGATCGGCGCGAACATGCTCAACCAGTTCGATGTTCTCGTCGATGTTCCCGGGGGCCGGCTGATTCTCAAGCCGACCGGCCGGTCCGTCGATTGGGAAGGCGTGGAGCTGTCGGAGCCGGTCCGCGTGCTGGTTCTCCACGGCATCGTCTTGAGCTTCGATGTCGAACTTGAAGGACGTCGCTATCCCGCGACGCTCGATCTCGGTACGCCGATGTTGGTCGTCAATGAGGGCGTCCAGGCAGACACGCTGATCGAAGACGAGGACGAGGTCACGCTATCGCTCGGCGGCGCCAGGCTGTCAGGCGTCCCGGTACGCGTTCTCGACCTCGAGATCCTGCGGCGGTGGTCGCCCGATGGCGACGGATTCGTGATGGTGGGCGCGCCCCTCGCCTATGATTGTGCGATCTCCATCAGCTGGGTCCATCGCGAGATCAGGACGTGCGTGCGATGAGCCACGACTACCTCGGTGAGTTCGAACAGATGGTTCTGCTGTCGATCATGCGCCTCGACAACCACGCGTACGGGCTCGCCATCCGGGGTGAGCTCGAGGCGGTGGCCGGTCGGAAGCCGTCGAGCGGGTCGCTGTACACGACCCTGGATCGCATGGAAAAGAAGGGGTTACTGGAGTCGTACGCCGGTGAGAGCACCCGCGAACGGGGCGGCCGACCGAGACGCTACGTGCGCGTAACGCCTGCCGGAAAGGCGCTTCTGGCGCGTTCGCGAGATCGGCTGCTGGCCTTGTGGGACGGCCTCGAGAGGGCGCTCGATCGATGAGCGGCTACAACCCGCCGCGTTGGTTGGAACGCGTCTTGGAGTGGGCGCTTCCCGCCGGCCTGTCGGGGCAGGGCACGCTCGGCGACCTCGCCGAAGGCTTCGAGCGCCGCGCGCTCCATTCTCCTTTTCGCGCGCGATTCTGGTATGCCAAGCAGGCGGCATCGATCGTCTGCTACCGGATCTTTTCGCGTGACGTGACGCAGACCTCGAGGAGCAGGTTCGATGTGTGCGCGGACATCCGCTGGTCCGCTCGTTCGATCCGCAGGCATCCGGGTTTCTCGTTCGCGGTGGTGGCGGTGCTGGGGCTCGGATTGGGCGCGAACGTCGCCGTTTTCTCGGTCATCGACGGGACGCTGCAGAACACGAGCTGGTGGAGTGACCCCGAGGCGACGGTCGCCATCTGGCCCGGACACCGCTTTTCGTACGGGCAGCTCGAGATGTATGGCGAGGAACAGACCGCGTATCGCACGGTCGGCGGTTACGTCGAGCTCGCCTTCGCTGTGCGGACGGCCGACGGGGAGAGCACTAGCGTCAACGGCGTTTCCATTACGCCGTCGTTGTTCCGGGAGATGCTGGTTCAGCCCGAGATCGGTCGCGCGCTCGCGGACGACGACGCGATGTTGGCCACCGAGCCGGTCGTCGTCATCGGCGAATCCCTGTGGAGACGAGCGTTCGGCGCCGATCCGCAGATTGTCGGCAGCCGGATCACCGTCAGCGGCGCGCCGGTGACCGTGGTCGGCATCCAGGGACGCGGAGGCGCGGCCCCCGGCGGACGGGCCGAGCTCTGGTTCCCGCTGGTCATGGACCCGCGAGACGACGACTTCTGGAAAGCCCGCAGTCACACGCTTGTAGGCGTGCTCCGCGACGGCGTCGGTCTCGACCATGCGTACGACGACCTCATGGCCTTTACCGATAGGCTCTCGCAGGTTTTCCCCATGTTCTTCCCCCGAGGCTATGCCGTTGGCCTGGCCGGCGTCGCGCCTGCCGACGAGGCGCAGCGCCGCATGATCTCGACGCCGCTACGGCTGCTGTTCGCCGGCACCGGATTGCTCCTTCTGGTGACGGCTCTGAACGTCGGCAATCTGCTCCTCGGCCGCGCCATCGACCGGCGGAGGGAGCTCGCGCTGCGCGTCTCTCTCGGCGCCGCGCGCAGCCGCGTGGTACGCCAGCTTTTCGTCGAGGGGATCGTCCTGACCGCTCCGGCCCTGGTTCTCGGTCTCGTCGGCGGCGCCGTCGGTGGAAGCTGGATCGAGCGCCTTTTCGTCGAACAGGCTGTGGTCTCGAGTAGTCGGGTCTTCTCGTCGCCCGTGTTGAGCTTCGCCTCGGCCATCGCGGTTTTCGCCGCGCTGGTGGTGAGTGGCGTGCCGATCTTTCATTTCCTCCGAACACAGCGAGCGAGGCTTCGTGCCACGCCTGACTCGAGCGCGAGCATGCAAAGAGCTCTCGTCACCGTTCAGGCGGCGCTCGCGACGCTCTTGCTGGTGTCGGCCACGTTGTTGGTCGCCACGGTCGATAACCTTCGCCGGGTACCTCTCGGCTTCGAGAGCGAGGGAGTCATCACGGTCGAACTGTCGACGCCGGCCGATCGTGTCGCGTCGATCCCGGTCGCTCGTGAGCTCTACGATCGGCTCGTCCAGACCGTCGAGGCGTTGCCCGGCGTGGAGTCCGTCGGGCTCACCGGATGGCTGCCGCTCCGAGCCCAGGCGCCGACGACCCCCATCAATCTGGAAGCCGCACCCGTCGACCCTCGCGAGGCCTCCAGCGCGCCGATGCACATGGTCGACCGCGGGTTTTTCGAGACCTTCGGCATCGAGCCGCTGGCCGGTCGATTACTGGGCTCGGAGGAACGTGATCCGCTCCCCTACGAGAAGATGGACGGCGCGGAGCCTGGGCCGAGCGGTGTCGTCGTCAACGAGACACTCGCTGCGGAGATCTGGCCCGACGGCAATGCCATCGGGCAGATGGTCGCCATCGATCCGCATGCGTGGGACACATGGATCCCCGTGATCGGCATCGTCCCCGATGTCAGATCGGGCGGGATCACCGGCCCCATCGGCCCCGCTCTGTACGTTGCGCTTGCCGAGAGCCCGTCGCGGGATGTAACGCTGGTTGTGCGTACAGAGGGAGATCCATCGTCGATGATCCCCGCGATCCAACGCGCGGTTCGAGGTGTCGACGCCCTCGTGCCGATTCGATCGGTGGCCACGATGAGCGACGTCGTGCGCGCCGCCTACTCTACTTCGTGGGTGATGATGGGGTTGCTGATCGTGCTGGCGGTGCTGGCGACGGGGCTCGGCGCCCTCGGTATCTACGCTGTGCTGGCTCACCATGTGGCGCTCAACAAGCGCGAGATCGGCGTGCGCATGGCTCTCGGGGCTCGCCCCGGCACGGTCGTGGGCGGAGTCGTGCGCTCGGGAATCGTTCTCGCCGGCGCCGGGATCATCATCGGTGCGGCAGCCGCCGCGATGTCGACGCGGTTGCTCGAGTCGCTGCTGTTCGGCGTGTCGGCGTTGGCGCCGTGGGCGTTTGTCGCTCCCGCGGTCGCGTTGGCCGTGGCCGCGGCGCTGGCCGCTTGGATCCCGGCCGCGAGAGCCGGGCGGCTACCTCCGGCCGACGTGCTACGAAACGACTGAGCGGCCGGGCGTTGCCTCACGGGTTGTCACCGATGCAGGGTCGCTTTCGCCGGCGGCGGCGAGTCTCGCTCCGATCGAATCGAACGCCGAGTAGATCACCGGCACGACGACCAGTGTCAGGAACGTCCCGAAGGTCAGCCCGGCGATGATCGCCGTACCCATCGGGCCCCAGAACTGTGTGTTCTGGGAGCCGAGCTGGAAGTTGGGCTCCAGGCGCGTCAGCAAGCCGACGAAGTCGATGTTGATGCCGAAGGTAAGCGGTACCAGACCGAGGACCGTCGTCAGCGCCGTCAGGATCACCGGTCGCAGTCGGGTCGCTCCCGCTTCGACGATCGCCTCTCGTCGCCGCAGCCCGCGAGCGCGCAGCTGGTTGATGTAGTCGACCAGCACGATGTTGTTGTTGACGATGATGCCGGCCAGCGAGATCACGCCGATGAAAGTAAACAACGAGAACGGCGTGCCGGTGAAGATGAGGCCGACGAGCACGCCGATCAACCCCAGTCCCACCGCGATCATGATCAGCAACGGCGACGACACCGAGTTGAACTGGGCAATGAGGATGAAGAAGATCAGCGCGCCCCCCACCATGAGGGCCGTGGTCAGGAAGCTGAAGCTCTCCTGCTGATCCTCCTGCTCGCCGGTGTAGCTCATCTGGTAGCCCGGTGGGAGCGTGCGCTGATAGTCCTGGAGAAAAGCCGTTACCTCGGCGAGGACCGCCTGGCTGTTGTAGTCGGCCGCGGTGTTCGCCCTTACTGTGACGACCGGGTCGAGGTCGAGATGGGTGACCGAGCCGGCGCCGGTGGTCCACTCGACCTGGGCGATGGCTACCAACGGGATGCCGCGTTCGCCCTCCCGCAGTGTGAGCGACTCGAGGCTTTCCGGTGAGCGGCGGTCCTCCTCGCGTAGGCGAACGCGGACGTCGTACTCCTCGTCCTCGAAGCGCCAGGTTGTCGCCTCGGTTCCCTGGATCGCCGAGCGCACGATATCTCCGATTCGACGGGTGCTGAGCCCGAACTGGGCGGCGCGCTCGCGATCGATATCGACATGGATTTCCGGTCGGCCGAGCTGCAGGCTGTCGGCGATGTCGACGAGGCCGTCGACCCGGCCGCTCTCGGATGCCTGCACCAGCATTCGCTTGATCTCACCGGCGATGCGGGCCGTCTCGTCGAATTCCGGGCCGGCGATCTCGATGTTCACCGGCGGTCCGGTCGGCGGTCCTGCCTGGTCTTTGTCGATCTCGATGTCGACGCCGGGGATTCCCTGCAGACCCTCGCGGATGCGATCGAGCGTCGTGTTTCCGGGCTCGCTGCGGTCCGCGAAGTCGACCAGGTTGAGGATCAGTCGGCTGCGCGACTCCTGACGGAAGCCGCCGCCGAACCCCTGGTCGCCGGCCGCCCCCACGTTGACCAGGATGCTCTCGACATTGGCGCGGCTCGCCGGATGTGCGGCGAGCAGCTCATCGATGCGCCGCTGGGCCTCGCGGGCGATGGCGTTCGAGGCCTCCAGGTTGGTGCCTTCCGCCGCCACCAAGCTGATGCGAACCTGATTCGGATCCGTATCCGGAAAGAACGACTGGCCCACCGAGGTGACGCTGAAGACCGCCAATACCGCGAACATGAAAGAGAGCGTCATGGTCAGCAGGCGGGCGCGATTGTCGGTCAGGAGCAGTTGCGGACGACGACCGAACAGAGCGCACAGGCCCAGGAACACGGTCTCCAACCCGTGCAGGACGATGCCGATCGCGCCGAGCCCCGCGAGAATTCCGGCCGGCACCATGAGCGCTGTGCCCGCGGTCTCATCGACGGCGGCGCCGAGGGTTGCCCCGGCGAGCGCCAGCAATGCGCCGGCGGTGAACGCCGAAAGAGCGGCGGTATTGCGGAACATCGCCCCCCGAGCGCTGTAGTCGCGGCGCAACATCAAGTCGAGAAACCCGCGGTAGCGCTCGACGAGGCGAGGCAATCCCTTGGAAACGAACCTGTTGGCAACCGGGTGCATGACGAATCGGTGCAACAGCCAGACCGATATCGACCCGGCCGTTACAACGAACGCGGTGATCGGGTTCACGAGGGCCAACAGGGCGATGAAGGCCGCTGCGCCGCCGGCGGAGAGGAACAGGCGCCAGCGTCCCAGACGCTTGCTGCCGGAGCCGTTGTCTTCGACCCTCACCAGGTAGCCGGTGATCACCGGGTTGATGATCAGGGCGACGAACAGCGAGCAGGTGAGCGTGACGATGAGGGTCATCGGCAGAAAGCTCATGAACTCGCCGATGAGGCCCGGCCAGAACAGCATCGGAGCAAAGGCCGCGACGGTGGTCGCGGTCGAAGCGACCACGGCGGCGCCGACCTCCGCCGTACCCTTGCGCGCGGCATCCCAGGGGCCGTGCCCCTCCTCGCGATAGCGATAGATGTTCTCGACAATGACGATGGCGTTGTCCACCAGCATGCCCAGGGCGATGATCAGCGAGAACAAGATGACGAAGTTGAGCGTGTAGCCGAGAACGAGAAGTACGAGAAAAGACGTCAACATCGACATCGGGATCGCCAACCCGACGAGCAGCGCGTTGCGGACGCCGAGAAAGAACAACAGCACCAGCACCACGAAGACGATCCCGGCGATGACGTTGTTCTCGAGGTCGGTGACCAGATCCTCGACCTGCTCGCTCTGATCGCCGGTGATGAGCACGGAGGTGCCGCTCGGCATCGGGTGGGTGTCGAGGATCGCCTGAACGGCGGCTGCGATTTCGAGGATGTTCTCACCCGACCGCTTCTTGACGTCGAGCGAAATGACCTGCCGATAGTCAGCGTCCTCCACCGGCTTCAAGACGCCGTCTTCTTCGACGTGGAGGAGCTCGAGGCGGGCGTAGCTCTCGCGCTCCTTGAAACCGAACACGACATCGGCCAGATCGCGCACGTACACGGGTACGCCGCCGGGCGCGGTGACGACGAAATCCTCGATCTCCT
Organism: uncultured Acidobacteriota bacterium; assembly: GCA_964430745.1. GTDB lineage: Bacteria > Acidobacteriota > UBA890 > UBA890 > UBA890 > CBDCGW01. The sequence goes on from CAYSHI010000214.1 coordinate 14,554, forward strand.
CGGGGCGCTCGAAACGCCCCTCGACTCTCACCAGGTAGTTCTGCCGCGAGATGTCGATCGATCCGCCCGGGATGTTGGTGTTTTCCCTTCGGATCGCGTCCGTGATGTCGGAGAAGCTGAGCCCGTAGCCGAGCAACCTATTGAGGTCGATGTCGACCTGCACCTCGCGCTCCAGGCCGCCGCTGATGTCGACCTCGAGCACTCCCGGTGCCGTCTCGATCTCGTCGCGGAGGTCCTCAGCGAGCTCTTTGAGACGCGTGAGCGAGTAGTCGGCGGCGAGGTTGATCGTCATGATGGGGAACTCGGAGATGTCGACCTCCGAGATCACGGGATCTTCGGCGTCGGCGGGCAGGTCCGCCTTGGCCTTCTCGACGTTGTCTCGCACTTCCTGCTCGGCGTCGTCGATCGGCACGTCCGGCATGAACTCGACGACGATCGACGAGAGCCCCTCGGTCGATGTCGAGCGGATCTCCTTGATACCGGTAATGCCCTGGACCTCCTGCTCGATCTCCAGCGTGATGAGCTCGGCGACGTCATCCGGGCTCGCCCCCGGATAGAAGGTGGTCACGCTGATGTAGGGAACTTCGATCGACGGAGCTGATTCTTTCGGAAGCACGACGTAGGCGTAGAAGCCGCCCAGCGCCAGCATCAGGGTGAGGACCAGGACGCTCGTCCGGTGCCCCGTGGCGATGTCGGTGATCGTCATCGGCTCAACTCGTCGAGTCGGCGCCCGTGAAAGGGTTGCCCTCGCGGTCGCGCCCGCTCACCTCCACGAGGTCGCCGTCGGAGATGCTGTGCTGCCCGAGGACAATGACCTCCTCGCCCGCTTCGAGGCCGGCTGCGATGATGACGAAGCCGACGGCGTCGGCGCCGAGCTCAACCGCGCGTCGCCTCGCCACCGCGCCGTCGGCGCCCCACACGACGACGAACACGCCCGGCCCGAGCTCGTCGGTCACGATGGCGGCGCGCGGCAGCGTGAAGACGTCGGCGTGTCGATTTCGAGCAACGCGTAGCTCGGACAGCATCATCGGCTTGAGGTCGCGGTCGGGGTTCGGTGTGTGCACCTCGATCATGAACGTGCGGCTCATCGGATCGATGGCGGATCCAACGAATGTCACCTCGCCCGTCCGAGCCGGCAGGTCGGCGCTCGGAAAGCTCACCCTCACGCTCATGCCCGGATGAAGATCCGAGACGTAGCGCTCCGGCACGCCGGCGATCACACGGACTCGTTCGGTCGACACCAGGCGAACGAGCGGGTCGCCCGGCCCTGCGTGCTCCCCGACTTCGAGGAACGCCTGCTCGACGGTGCCGGAAAAGGGCGCGCGAACGACGGTGTTGTCGAGTTGTACCTGGGCGTTGGCAAGCGCCGCCTCTGCTTGCCGAACGTTCGCGTCGGCCTGCTCGAGCTGCAGCCGCGCCTGCTCGAACTCCCGCGCGCTGATGACCTTGCGATTCTGCAGCGGCGCGAGCCGGTCGCGGTTGTCGATGGCCAGAGCCTGCTGCGCCTCGGCCGTCTGGATCTGCGCGCGGGCCTGTTCCATGGCCGCGAGGGCCATCGCCTGATCGAGACGGGCGACGACCGCTCCCGCGTCTATTTCGTCGCCGTTCTCCGCGATGAAGTCGACCTTGCCGGACGACTGTGCCGCCAGCGTCGCGTCGTTGAGTGCTTCGACCGCGCCGGTCACCTGGATGTTCTCGTCGAAGGAGCGAGATGTGGCGACCACGGTTTCCACGCGCGTCGCGCGGGCGAACGGTTGCACCGTCTCCTCCGGCGATGCTTCCTCGGTGGTGCACCCCGCTGCCGAGACCAGCAACGCAGAGACGAGGGTCATGGCGGTCAACGTTCGTACCTGGCGTGGTCGCCGTGTGAATGAACCGGTCATGGTCAGTCGCTTCCGTCTTCTCATTTCGAATAGTGGTCAAGAAACATCGACACCGCCGAGCGGAGAACGTCCTCGCGCTCGGTGGGCGTCAGCGGCGGTTGCGCCGCCAGCACCTGAGGCCAGAAGGCCGAGGCGTTGAGCAGGGCGACGAACTGCCTCGCCGCCGCATCCGGATCAGCGACATTCAATCGCCCCTCGCCGCCCGCCGTTTCGATCCATGAGATCAGCCCGACCCGGAACGGCTTGTGACCTTTTTGGATACGGGCGGCGAGCTCCGGGGCGTGCAAGAAGCGCGACAGCACGACGCGGGCGAGGTTGATGAAATCGTCGCCCGCCATGGCATCGAGAATCGTCGCCCCGATCGTTGTGAGCTGCGCCTCGAGCGTGCCTTCGCCGTCGAACGCGAAGCTCTCCGTGCGGTTGGAGCGGGCGGTGAGCTCCGCCACGATCTCCTGAAACAGGTCCTCTTTGCTGGGGAAGTGGTTGTAGACGGTGCGCTTCGACACGTCCGCGCGGCCAGCGATCTGATCCATGCTGGTGCCGTCGAATCCGCTGGCCTGAAACTCCGCCACGGCGGCATGCACGATGGCGGCGCGTTTCTTGTCGGTGAGACGCGGCTTGCCCACGTCGGCCGTGGGGTCGGCAAGGGCTCGAGAAGTCATCGAGATGCTCGCGAAGGGAAAGTGAACTACACAGTGTAGTTTACTTTGTGAAAAGGTCCGCGGCTACCTGTTCTCCGCCGCACGTACGAGCGGATCGTCGCCATCGGCCGGAACGAGTGTGCCGGCCTCCAGAGCGAGTGACTTCCACTGCCGTTGCACTTGCGGCGTGGTAACGGTGCGGGGGAAAATCCTAAGTGCAAGGCGAGCGGTCCCCTCGGCGCCGGAGCTTGACCATGGTGTGGACCACGCTTGCCGCATTTCTCGTCTCGGCAATCGCCGTGACCACGAGTCCGACCCCTCAGATCGCGACGCGACGCGTCCTTGCTCTCGACGGTGTGCTCGGGCAGCGCACGATTCCCGCCAACGCGATCGATCTCGGCGACCGGTGGGTCTGCGAGTATGGCTATCGGAAGGTCGCACGTGGTTGCGTCGAGATCGAGGTTCCCGTCAACGGGGTTCTCAGGGGCTACGGGTGGGTCTGCAGGGACGGCTATCGCGAGGTCGACGGCGCATGCGTCGCCATCGAGATCCCGCAGAACGCCCACGCGATCGGCAACTCGTGGTTTTGCGACGTCGGCTACCGAAGGGTCGACACCGCCTGCGAGAGTGCCGAGATCGAGATTCCGAAGAACGCTCGCCGGATAGGCGTGTTGTACTGGATGTGCAACAACGGATACCTGCGCTCGGGCAACGAGTGCGTGGCGATCGACATGCCCGACAACGCCATCGCGATCGGCGGCGTTTGGGAGTGCGGCCTCGGTTTCCGGCAGCAGGACAACGAGTGCGTTGAGATGCCTGAAGAAGAGACGCAGGCGATCTTGGAAGAGCTGCGAGTCGCTCTCCCCCCGTTGCGCGGGGCAGCTCCCGAGTATCTCTGGCGGGTCTACGTGGTCTGGGGGCGCTCGACGAGGCCGGATCAGCTTCTGAACGATCGTCTGGGAGGAAACATCGTCGAGGTGTCCTGCCAGGTCCACAGGCTCGCTAACGGGCAGGTGCGACTGGAGTGCGTGGGCGAGCGGGCGCGCGCGATCAGAGATCACTGCTACGTCCTGATGTTCGGCGACGAAGGTCGCCTCGAGTGTAACCCCGCGAGCCTCAGCCGCCTGGGAGGTTATGGCAACCTCGGATACTGCCGCGTGGTGATGAAGGACGAGGCGTACGGACGGTTTGATTGTCGGCGACGGCCCGGAGGATTCTGATGATCGGACTCGTGCTGACCGCGGCGCTGGTCTCGGCAATCGCCCTGTCCTCGAGCCCCGATCCTCAGCTCGCGACGCGACCCGTTGCGGCCCTCGACGGTGTCCTTGCGCAGCAGGAGCAGAGGGTCCCCGCGAATGCCTTCGTAATCGGCGACCGGTGGGTGTGCGAGTACGGCTACCGGAAGGTCGAAGACGGGTGCGTCGAGATCGTGGTTCCCGAGAACGGCATCCTCCGGGGCTACGGATGGGTCTGCAAGGACGGATTTCGGAATGTCGAGGGCGCCTGCGTCGACATCGGGGTCCCGCGCCACGCCCACGCGATCGGCAGTACATGGTTCTGCGACGTCGGTTATCGAAAGGTCGATGCGGCCTGCGAGCGGGACGGGATCGAGATTCCGAAGAACGCTCGCCAGGTGGGGTTGATGGCCTGGGTGTGCAACAACGGATACGTGCGCTCCCGCAACGAGTGCGTGGCGATCGATATGCCCGACAACGCCATCGCGATCGGTAGCATTTGGGAATGCGCTCTCGGTTTCCGGAGGCAGGACGGCCGCTGCGTCCCGATGCCTGAAGAAGAGACGCAGGCTGTTCTGGCCGAGCTGCGGGCCGTTGTGCCCGGGGGCAGAAACACGACCGCGGAGCAGCTCTGGCGCCTCTATCTGGTGTGGGGGCGATCGACGACACCCTGGGTTGGGTTGCTGGCGGATCGCTGGGGGTCTGCGGTCGAAGGCTCTTGTCGAGTGCACAGACTCGCCAACGGACAGGTACGCCTCGAATGCGTGGGCGAACGAGTGAGGGAAGTCAGAGAGCAGTGCTTCGTCGTCATGTCGGGCAATGAAGGTCGCCTCGAGTGCAACCCCGCGGGCCTTGACCGCGTGCGGTCTCTGTCCGAGCTGCCGTATTGCCGGGTCGTCATGGTGGACGAATCGTACGGCCGACTCGTCTGTCGTCGACAGCGCGGAGGCTACCGATGATCGGGCTCATGTGCACCGCGTCGATGTTGGTGGCCGCCGCCGTGGCCGCCGGCGCCGCCGCGAGCGCTCCGTCGCAGCACCCGACCCGCCGGACCCTCGCTCTCGATGGCGTGCTCGCGGCGCAGGAGCGACCGATCCCGGCCAACGCGATCCGGACCTCCTCCGGCTGGACATGCGAGGACGAATACCGGCGGTCCCGCGACGAATGCGTGCCGGTCGACCTGCCCGAGAACGCCTTCGCGATCGGCGGCGTCTGGGAGTGCAGCCTCGGCTACCGGAGGCGCGACGGACGTTGTGCTCCGATGCCCGAAGAGGAAACGCTGGCAATCCTCGAGCAGGTGCGCACGACGTTGCCCGCCGGTGTCACCGCGACGCCCGAAGAGCTCTGGAAGCTCTGGGTGATCCGGGGGATTGTCCCGGAGAGCGAGCAGATCGGGCCGGCAGTGGGTTACGGTGGGCGCCCTTTGCTCCGAGCGATCGAGACCAGTTGCCGCGTCCAGCGGCTAGCGGAGGGGCGGGCTCGCCTGGAGTGCGTGGGGCCGGAGACGTGGGAGGTCAGAGAGCGATGCTTCGTCGAGCTGACCTCGCCGTCGAGCGGGAGGATCTTGTGCCTCGGTCCGCTGGGTCAATACCTGCTGAGAAACTGCCGCGTCGTGATGGGCGACGGCACGTACGGCAGGATCTCCTGTTCTCCGACGGGTCGTTGAAATCCCCGGGCCCGTCGCGCCGGGCCCGTCGCCCTGGTCCCTCTGCCCCGGCCCCTCTGCCCTGGCCCCTCTGCCCCGGCCCCTCTGCCCCGGCCCCTCGATTTCATGGACTCGTCCGCGAGACACCACAACGGCGGGCGAAATCCTTGTCGAAGTCGGCGTTGCTCGCGTAGGAGCGGCCGAAAACAGCCTCCCATATCGAGCTCTTCTCCATGCACAGGTAGATGAACACGTCTTCGTGCCAGGGGCGGAACGCGTCGTACAGATGCGTGAAGAGCTCGACCTTGCGTTCGTCCGGGTAGGTCAACTTGCCGTGGGGATCGGAGGCCATTTCCATCTGCAGGATCTTCGTCTCGCCGCCGCGTCGCCGGATCTGCTGAGCCACCGGTCGGATCAACGTCACCGAGCCCATCGAGATGAAAGCGACTTCCCGCGGGGAAAAACGGGAGAGCACGATGTCGGCGAGATCTCCGTATTCCTCGCGCCAGCCCCGGTAGTAGATCATCGGGTGAAAGTGGAAGGCCACCCTGCCGCTGTGATCAGCCATCGCTCGCGCCGCGTCGAGGCGTCGATCGATCGACGCCGTGCCGTGCTCCTCGTTGCGGATGAGCGTGTCCGTATTGAGCGACCAGCTGCAGACCACGTTTGCGGGGACGTCGCGCGACAGCAGGTCGCGAACGTTGTCTGACTTGGTCTTGAGCTCCAGCAGCACGTTGGGATGACGGGCGGCGAAATCGAGCAGGGCATCCACGATGCCCCCGCGGTCGCCCCAGACGAGCGAATCCGAGGATTGCCCGGTGCCGATGTGGTAGAAGCGGTCGGGGTCGAGCTCGATCCGAGCGAGTCTTGCGGCAAGCCCCTCCCGGAGCTCGGCGGTGTCGCCGTAGAAGGTCTGTATGGTGCAGTAGCTGCAGGCGAATGAACAGCCGGTCACCGCGTCGATGGTCTGCAGGCCGCAGCACACGGTCTTGTCGGAGTAGGCTGCGCACTGGCCGAAGATGGCCCCGGAGGAGTCACGTTCTTCCAATCGCACGGTGCGCCGTGGCGGCCCGGCGAGGCCCGCGGAGGGGTAGGTCTTTTCGTCGCGTGCAAGATGGGCGAGATGCGTGTCGAGGCGGCGCATGAGGGCTTTCTTGCGCTCCCTTCCGCTACCTGCCGCCTCCTGCTCGGCCCGGTTCCACCAGTCCTCGAGGGCCGTCTCGCGCCACATCGCCAGATCGCGGGCTGCCTGGGCGAGCTGTCGGAGCTCCTGAAACGTCATCCGGTAGCGTGATGCGACGGCGCGAACGAATCGGTGCGACTCACCGTCGAGCTCAGGCAACAGGGTACGAGGCGCCATCGCCCGCAGCTTCTCGGCGTAGTCGGGGGCGTTCTTCACCGGCCCCCACTGGCCTGTTCCAGATAATCGAGCAGCAGCGTCGACATTACTCGCATGCCGACGGGAACCGACGAGTCGTCCGCCTGAAAGGTCGGCGTGTGGTGGCCGCCGGAAGTCGTACCGGGGAGCACCTGGCCGAGGCGGAAGAAGAAACCCGGCACCTCGTTGGCGAAATAAGCGAAGTCCTCGCCGCCCATTGTCGGGTCGAGCTCGACGAAGTTGTCCTCGCCGATGAGTCGCGTGATCGTCGGGCTCATCATCTCGGCGAGCTCGGGATCGTTGATGGTCGCCGGGGTGCCGCGGTCGTAATCGAGTACGTAGGAGCCCCCGCCGGCGATCGTGACGCCGTCGAGGATTTCGCCCATGCGACGTTCCACCGTGTCCCGCACCTCGGGGCTGTACGTGCGCACGGTGCCTTCGAGGCGCACCTCCGCGGGAATGATGTTGAAGCGCTCGCCGCCGTGAATCATGCCCACCGTTACGACGCTGGGCTCGAGCGCGTAGACGTTGCGAGAGCGGATGGTCTGCAGCCCCATCACCGCCTGCGCCGCCATGACCACCGGGTCGACCGACAGATGTGGTTGAGCTCCGTGCGCCTGCTTGCCCTCGATGGTGATCGAGAAATGGTCGACGGCCGCGAGCGCCGGGCCGACGGTCAAGCCGACGGTGCCGACATCGAGCTCGGAGAAGGAGTGCAGGCCGAAGACAGCCTGCGGACGTGGATCATCGAACACGCCCTCGCGCACCATGAGATCGGCGCCGCCTTCTTCGCCGGGCGGCGGCCCTTCCTCCGCCGGCTGGAAGATGAACTTGATGGTGCCGGGAATCTCGTCGCGCATCGACGCGAGCACCGAGGCGACTCCCATCTGCACCGCCGTGTGGATGTCGTGCCCGCAGGCATGCATGATGCCGACTTCCTGGCCGAGATAGGTGGCGCGTACGGTCGACTTGAACGCGTAGGGCGTATCCTCAGTCACCGGAAGCGCGTCCATGTCGGCGCGCACCGCCACCACCGGGCCCGGGCGGCCGCCCTCGAGGATGCCGACGACGCCGGTGTGCGCGACCCCCGTCTGCACGCTGATTCCCAGCGACTCGAGATGTTCGGCGACCATCCTGGCGGTCTCGAACTCGCGGTTGCCGAGCTCCGGGTTCTGGTGGATCCGATGGCGGTATTCGATGGTCTGCGGAGTAAACCGCTCGACCGCCTCGGCGACGCGCGTGTCGAGGGACTGGGGCGCGGCCACCGCTAACGTGGAGGCGGCGACCCAGGCGACCGATAAGAAGGCGACTCGACGGAGAAGAGGGGTTTGCATGAACAAGCTCGCTGGTGTGAGGATCGATGCCCTTCCATGTGTCTCACTATGGCATCGTGCGGCGCACGTCGCGACAAGCCTCGGGGATCGACAGACGACTCACCGCCCGGATCGGGGCCGGTTTCGGGGTTCCGAGGGGTTACAATAATTTCCGACTTATAGCGGCGACCCGGGGACGAATTCCTGATAAGATAATGTCAGTTGTAGTTTGCTTCAGACGGATACCATTGGACGGCCCGCCTAAACAGCAGCTGGCGGGCCTTTTTTGAGTGCCCTGAGCACCTTCTGTCTACGAGCGGCTACGTTGTGCAGTTCCAATAGAAGGAGGGCCAGGGAATGGCCAAAGGTACCGTAAAGTGGTTCAACGATTCCAAGGGCTTCGGTTTCATCGCGCAGGAGGGCGGAGAGGATGTTTTCGTGCATCACTCCGCAATCCAGGGTGACGGCTTCCGGTCGCTCGCCGAAGGCGCGAACGTCGAGTTCGATGTCGAGAACGGTCCCAAGGGGCTATCGGCTACGAACGTGCGAACCGTCTAGCTCTTTTCGAGACGGAGTACAGCGCCCCGCTCCGGGTTCTACCCGGGCGGGGCGTTTTTTTTTCGACCGCGGCCGTATGGACCGGTCGATGGTCGCTGCCGGTTCTCGAAATCGACGCGTCCCGGGGGGCGTTTCGGCCTTCCTGGTGGCTTGCCTGCTGGCGCCCGTCGTGGCCATGGCGCAGGATCCGGCGCCGCTGGCATCGTCGACTCTCATCGACAGGCTTCAGGCAAGAGTCGATGCCTTTCATGCCGCCGGCGATGCTCCCGGAGTTTCCGTCGGCATCAGGTTGCCCGACGGCTCCTCGTTGGGGTTGGTAGCCGGGGTGAGCGACCGCGCCAGCGGTCGTGTGCTCCAACCGGGCGACCGGATGCTCGTCGGGAGCACCGGCAAGACCTTGGTTGCGGCCGTGGCGCTCCAGATGGTGTCGGAAGGAAAGCTGGAGCTCGACGCGTCGGTTTCGGACTACCTCGGTGACGAGCCGTGGTACAGCCGGCTCCCCATTGGGGACGCGGCCACCGTTCGGATGCTCATGAACCACACGAGCGGCATCGTCCGCTACGAGTTCAACGACGCTTTCCTCGCGGACCTGCTGGCCGATCCCGACCGGGTGTGGAAGCCGGAAGAGCTCGTCGCATATCTGTTCGACACCGAGGCTCCCTTCGCGCCGGGAGAGGGTTGGACCTACTCCGACACCAACTACATCCT
>CAYSHI010000215.1:0-3054 GCA_964430745.1 uncultured Acidobacteriota bacterium
GGGGCCGGTGCCGGCGTCGTGGTGCGCCCCGATGCTGGATATGTTCACCACTCGTGGGATCGAGTTGGCGCGGATAGCGGCGGCGGCGGCAATGCCGAAGTCGTTCTGTGCCGCGCGCAGGTTGGGAGCCGAGGGAACACCCGGCGTCACCCAAAGCAGAGCATCGGCGCCGCCCGTGGCGGCGGTCAACAGCGTTTCGTTATCGAGCGAGCCCTTCCGTACGTACGCACCGAGTTCCTCGAGCCACTCGAGCTTGGCCGGATCGCGGTGAATAACCACTACCTCGGCGTCGGACTCCAACAGGCGTTCCATAGCCGCCCGACCGACGTTGCCGGTAGGGGTGCTGACGACAATGCGCATTGCGGATCCTGCCTTTCGGTTGTCGTTACAACCTTCATATAACAGCAGACCGGGCGTCGCACCACTCCGCGATCTCATCGCAACTCACGCGCCGCCCGGTTTCGCCCCCGTGCGCCATGCTGTGGCATGCGGATCAACGCGAGCGCGCGCCATGCTGCGGCATGCCGATCAACGCGAGCGCTCGCCCGTCGCGCTGGGTGCCCGGCGGATGAGTTGACGTGGATTTTCTTCGCTACCGTGAAACTTCTATGGTCTACATTGCGTACTGTTCGCAATACAACGTAGACTGCCGGCCCGGCACCACCTCGCCGTGATTGCGCAGATTCGATCGTCATCGCTCCGTGCGAAAGGGCTCACATGGCTCTCAAGAACTTTCTCGGCGAATTCGAGCAGATGGTGCTTCTCGCCATCCTGCAAAAAGGGGACAAGGCGTACGGCGTCGAGGTGCGACGCGAGATCGAGGAGTGCGCCGACCGCAGGGTCACTCGCGGCGCCTTCTACACGACGCTCGACCGCCTCGAAGCCAAGGGGTACCTGCGTTGGCAGTCGCGAGCCGTCGAGGGGTGGCGTGGCGGCATTCCGCAGCGGCACTTCGAGGTAACCGCGGCGGGCCGCGAAAAGCTCGAACAATCGAGACTGGCGCTCACACGCTTGTGGCGCGGCCTCGACAAAGACATGCGACCCAACCGATGAGGCGTCCCGGCCTGGATGCCGACCGAGGACGATGACCCGACCCGACCGATGAGCGGACCACCGCGCCTCGCCGAGAAGCTCCTGCGCCTCGCCCTGGGCGGCAGTCCCCACAATATGCGGGGCTACACCATCGAAGGCGACCTGCGACAGGAGTTCGAGGAGCACGCCGCCGCGTGGGGCGCGGTCAGGCTGCGGCTCTGGTACTGGGCGCAGGTCATCGAGCTCGGTAGCCGCTACGCCTGGTTTCGGGCGCGAAACGCTTTCAAACGACCGCCGTCGACCGTATCGGCCGCCGGCACCGATCCCACCATCGTGATCCCGCCGAATCTGACCAAAGAGGAAGCGACAAGTACCTGCCCGATACCGACCCGCTGGGCAAGCGGATTCGTCTCGGTGTGAGCGACGTTCACGCTGTTCGGCGCGGCGGCCCTGTTTCTCGCCGCCGTCGGCCTCTACGGCGTGATGAGCTTCGCCGTCGCTCAGCGCCGACAGGAGATGGGCGTGCGCATGGCGCTCGGCGCCGAATCGCGCGACATCCTGCGTATCGTCTTCCGCCGCGTCGGTGTGCAGCTCGCCAGCGGGCTCACGGCAGGCGTGGCCATCGCCTACGCGGTCAGCGGCCCGCTGCGGTTCGTCATGTTCGGCGTGGAGACCACCGACGTGAGGGTCTACGCGGTGGTCGTGCTCACGCGAAGGGCAGTATCGAGTCCTCGCCCCTCCCGTCTACCCCCCACCTCGCCCAAGGCGGAGTCGACCTCGCCTACCCGGCCCGGCTGCCGTTCGGCACCGGCGCCTCCGGCGTGGCCAATACCGGCGTGACCCCGTCGGCGTAGCCGATGTCGAACAGCATGCCCTCGGAGACCTCGCCCGCCATCTTGCGCGGCGCCAGATTGACGACGAACAGCGCCTGCTTGCCCTCGATCTCGCGTGGGTCGTCGCGCTCCTGCTTCATGCCGGCGAGGATAGTGCGCATGTGATCGCCGAAGTCGACCGTCATCTTGATCAGCTTGTTCGAGTCCTCGACGTCGTCGACCCGCTCGATGGTGCCGACGCGGATGTCGATGCTCTCGAAGACGTCGAAGTCGATGGCGGCCTTGACGGGCGCCGGCTCGATGGTCTCCATGGTCTCTCCTTGCGTGCTCCGTGATTACGAAAAAAGACGGCGCCGGTTCGCGGCCCCGGGCTCACAACGCCGAACTCGCGACGCGCGGTTCGCGTCAAAGTGCCTTCGTCGTGGCAATGAACGACGGAACCGGCATCAAAGGCTATCGTGCTCCACCAAGCCCTTCGAGCAAATCGCAAGCCGTGCCGATGGCGTCGTGCCCGGCGATCTCGGCGCGGTACTCGGAGCACGCTGCCTTCACCTCGGCGCTGGTCATCAAGGTGGTGAGCCTGGCGGCCACCGCGTTGGCGGTGAACTTGTCCGGCACCAACCAGCCGCCGACTCCGAGTCGCTCGAGGCGCGCCGCGTTGTCCGGCTGATCGAATCCCAGCGGCATGACGAGGTGCGGGATCCCCGCTGCCAGTCCCTGGCCCAGAGTCCCCACGCCGCCGTGGTGGGCCACCGCGCAGCATCTCGGGAAGACACGAGAAAACGGCGCGTAGCGCGCGTGGAAGGCGAAGTCGGGCAGCGGGTCGGGAAGCTGATCGGGAAACGAGGTCAAACAGAGCGCCCCCCTGCCGAGCTTGCGGGCCGCCGACACGCCCGCCTCGAAGAACTCACGACCGTGACGGTTGGCGGATCCCGGCGTGAACGCGATCGGCCCGCCGGTCGATTCGTGCGCCAGCAGGAAGTCCTCGAGAGCCTCGTCGGTGTCGTGCAGCTCGGCCTCGTCGTAGAGCGGGAAACCGACCTGTTCGAGCTGCGGCGGCCAGTCGGGAGGCGAGCCGCCGAACCAATCGGGAAACAGCCCGATGATCAGCTCCGGCGAGTTGAGCCAGCCGGTGAAGGGCCGGTGGACGGGCGACATGCCGAGCCCGGTGAGCAGCTCGTTGAGGGCC
>CAYSHI010000216.1:0-5176 GCA_964430745.1 uncultured Acidobacteriota bacterium
CCCGAGCAGACGCTCGATCTCTCGTCGTAGCTCGACGTCGCCGCCTCACTCGCGCTCGAGGAGCTGGGCGCGCGGCTCGGGTGGCAGGGCAATCGCCCGCTGGAAGATCTCGGTCAGCCGGCGATGCCGCCCGCTGCTCATGGACCGGGTGCGAGCTCTTTGCGGATCCAGGCTCGGGCGACGCGCCACTCGGCCTGCACGGTCGTCCGCGAGACGCCCAGGACGTCGCCGATCTCCTGGCCCGTCAGGCCGCCAAAAAAGCGCAGCTCGACGACCTTGGCCTGCCGCGGATCGAGGGCTTCGAGCCTCTCGAGGACTGCTTCCAAGGCCAAGACGTCATTGTCCCGGTCGACCGACAACTTGGTGTCGGCATCCAGCATGATGCGCACGGCGTCGCCGCCGCGTTTCTTCGACTTCCGGGCTCGCGCCCGATCCACCAGAACCCGCCGCATCGCCATGGCAGCGACGGCGAAGAAGTGGGTGCGTCCCTGCCACTCCACGCGCGTCTGCCCGAGCAATCGCACGTACGCCTCGTGCACCAGCTCGGTCGGCTGCAGGGTCAGGCTCGGTCCTTCCCGCGCACTGAGACGCCGCGCCGTCTTGCGAAGATCGTCGTAGACGACGGGGAACAAGCACTCTACGGCCGAACGCTCACCCTTGCGGGCACCCTCGATCAACTGCGCGATGTCGGTGGAGGTACTTGTGCTCACGTCTCGGCCGGGCTGGGGAGCTGAGTAGGTGCTGTTCGACGGGTGTTCCGCACAGGACCCCCCTATTGAAACGGATCCTCGATTCAGAGTCCAACAACCGGCGGAGGGAGGATCGGGGAGTCCGCGTATGAGATGCGGCCCTTCGATGCCGGCCCGCGGAATCAGCGGGCCCGCCCGATTCACGACGGGTGCGAAGAGCGCAGCCCCAGCATCGAAGCGAGCTGTTTGACGATGCGCCGCGGCCCGCTGGTGCGGGCGATGTCGTGGTCGCTGTCGTGCGCCAGCAAAGCCTCGACCTCGTGGCGGACCGCTTGATCGTCGCCGCAAACCGCATCGAGGTACGCCGCGCGCTCGGTGGGATGGCGTAGGACCGCGGCCGAGAAGATCTCGCTGGCTCGGTGATGGACGCGGGTTTGTTCGTCCAGGTCGGGTTTGATTCGGGGATGGGATTCGACCGGCATCGTAGCGGCGGCGTTGAAGGAGTCTCCTGATCAGTTACGCGCAATCCGGCACCGAGGTGTAAGGAGCCGAACACGCAACCGCCCCTCAGGGGAAGATCCAACTGACCATGTAACGCACCTGCCACCGGGCACCGCCCCGCGGCCGCGCCACGTTGTAGTAAGGACCGACCATCAGGTCCAAGCCGTTGCCGCCGCCGACGGAAAAGGTCCTGCCGAAGCTCAGCCCGAGGGGAACGGTCCAGCGGTTATCGGAGCTTGCTTTCCAGTCGGCGCTGATGACCGCAGTGTAGGCGACGTACATCCCCGGCGCCGAGGCGAAGTTATAGAACAGCATCGGCTGGATGATGGCGCTGTTGAAATTGCCGTTGAACGACCACGAGTTCCCGACGATACCGGCAAAGGAGATGCTCGGCGTCAGGTCGGTCACGATGATGCCGACCACGCCGCCGCCCCAGTCAGGCCCTCCGAGGCTGCTGCTCGTGTTGGTCTTGAGCGAGAACTGCGGGCCGAAGCCGTACTTCACCTTGCCATCGGTGTGGGGCGCGAAGAACGTCTGCACAAACATGTCTCCGAGTCCCCAAACGCTGCCGGAGCCGGGAGGCGTCGGCTCCCCCACCGGCGGCACGTCGGTTCCCGGCTGCAGGCCCATGATCGGGATGATCGCGCGCGGCAGAAACGTGAAGCCGGCGTCCGGGAAGTCGATGGCGTAGACGGGCTGTAACTGCCATCCGTAGGACGTACCCCCATCGTTGCCGGTATCGAAGCCGATGGCGTTGTCGGTCATCACCGCCTTGATATTGGCGAGCGGGTTTTGCAGTTTGCGGGCCATCGCCGCCGCGTCGTCGGGCGCCTGTGCCCAGGCCGGCGCGGCCATCGCCAAGGATCCGATCAGGGCGACGAGCACCAGCGTCCCGGAGGTTCGCGTCATCGGAGACTCCTTCTTGTCGCGTTGACAGATGTCGGCGAGCAGGCGGACGGAAGCCATGGCTACTCAGATGCAAACGCGGAATTCGGGAGGCGCGTGTGCGCTCTGCACGGCGCGGCGTTCCGGGTCCTCCGGGGACGGGAAGCGACTTCACCCGGCACTTTTCGGCGCGAACTGCCGACATGGACGTCCTTCTCCGACGCGATAGATGACACCGTCCCCGTAGTTTTTCTTGAAAATCCTCAGCCAGTATGCGGATTTTCAAGCTGTGGGTCGTTTACCCGGGATCAGAGGAGTACGAGCTCGACGACGCGACTGCGGTCGTTTCTCTCGGATCGATCGAGAGGGTCGCGGCTGAGCTGCGGGCCGCGTAGGGACAACCGTCCGATTCCGTGGGGTCCGACACTGCAGAGCCCGTTCCCGCGTCTTAGAGTAGCGGCGTTCAAGCTATCGGAGATCGTCATGGGACCGCTTTCCCGCATCTATTCCAACGCCCGGCTGATCCTGCGCTGGTTGCTGATCGTGGTGCCGATCTCGGTGGCGGTGGGATCGGTGGTCGCTCTCTTCTTGTGGTTGCTGGATCTCGCCACCGAGACCCGCGTCGGCAACCCCTGGCTGTTGTACCTGCTGCCCGTTGCCGGACTGGTCATCGTCTTCAGCTACCGCGTCGCCGGCAAGAACGCCGAGAGCGGCAACAACTTGATCATCGACGAGATTCATGAGCCCGCCGCCGGCGTGCCCGGACGCATGGCGCCGCTGGTGCTCGTGGGCACGGTGGTGACCCATCTGTTTGGCGGCTCCGCGGGCCGCGAGGGGACCGCCGTACAGATCGGCGGCGCGATCGCCGACAAGCTCTGCGCGCTCCTCGCGCTCGACCCCCAAGAGCGTCGCCTGATGCTGACCGCCGGCGTCGCGGCGGGCTTCGGGGCCTGCTTCGGCACGCCGTTCGCCGGCGCGATCTTCGCGCTCGAGGTCCTCGCCATCGGCAGGATCAAGTTCGACGCGGTGATCCCGGCATTGCTCGCCGCCGGCCTCGCCGATCTCGTATGTGTTGCCTGGGGCACGCCCCACACCCACTACCGCATCGACTACCTCGAGCAAGTGGTGGTGTGGCAGGAGAACATCGGCTTCAACCTCTGGCTCACCGCCAAGATCCTCCCCGCGGCCGTCGCCTTCGGCCTGGCCGGCTACCTGTTCGGCGAGGTCACCCACCTGATAAAGGACGTATTCAGGGTGACGCTGAAGAACGCCTACGTGACCGTCGTTGCCGGCGGCTTGCTGGTGATCGGCCTCGTCATTCTCATCGGAAATGGCGATTACATCGGTCTCGGGGTGCAGGCCTCGCGCGAGGGCGGCGTCAGCATCCTGTCGGCGTTCGGGGAGGGAGGCGCGGAGTGGTACAGCTGGATGCTGAAGTTGTTGCTGACCGCCATTACCCTGGCGGCGGGCTTCAAGGGCGGCGAGGTCACGCCGCTGTTCTTCATCGGCGCCACGCTCGGCAACACCCTCGCCTGGACGATGAACGCGCCCGTGGACCTGTTCGCCGCGCTGGGCTTGCTGGCGGTATTCGCCGCCGCCACCAACACACCGCTCGCCTGCACCATCATGGGCGTGGAGCTGTTCGGCGCCGATCACCTCGTTTACTTCGCCCTGGCCTGCTTCGTCGCCTACGCCTTCAGCGGCCACACCGGCATCTACGGCTCACAACGGGTGGCCGTGCCCAAGCCCGGTGAGGAGCACCACCACCTGACGCTGGCGGAGCTGCGGGACGCCCGCAACCGCTTCTTGAAATGGCTGCACGGCCGCAGCTAGGTGATCAGCGCCCGGCCTGCGCCATCAAAGCGTCGCGCAAGGTCGACAGCGTCTTCTCCAGCGATTCGCGCGGGATCGATTCGACAAAGGGACCGACCATCCAGCCGAGACCGAACGGGATGGGCCGGCTCAGGCTGATGATCTCCGCCTCGAGGACGACGCCACCGTCCCGTTCCTCGTAGTTCCAATTGGCGTTCAGCCGCCACAGGAACCCCTGGTCTTCGCCGAACTCCTTCTCCCGCTCGTTCGCCTCGCCGGCGTTGTCGAGCTCACGTATCTTGGTGGCGATACTGATGGAGCGGGCCCGGGTCGGCGACACCCGCGTGAAGGTGACCTCGTGCTCGGTGTTGTAGTGGACGGTGATCACCTTGGTGCGCTTGAGCTTCAGGAACGTGCGCAGCGTGTCGCCGCTCTCCTCGAGAATGCCGGAGTCGACCACCTCGTCGAAATAGGTCGCGTAGTCCTCGAAGCTCCTGATGAACTCGAGCGCCTCGTCGAGCGTGACACCGGGTACGAATACCGTTCCGCCCCAGTGGTGAACCAGGGCGTCGTCGACCTCTACCTCGAAGCGATCGTCGACCGTCAGCGTGACCTTGGTGATACAGATCTTGCCCTCGCGCACCTCTTCCCGGCAGCGGCGCATCTCGTCGTTGTCCCACACGTCCTGGGACAGGAAGGCGTCGCTACCGGAGCGCCCCTCCTCGAGGTCGCGGTCGTTGAGGCGAATGTAGTTGTCCCAGCCCGCGGCCGCGCTCGGTGGAGGCTCCTGCGCATGGCTTACGGCGGGAAAGAGCAATCCGAGGACGAAGACCGCGGTAACCACGCCGCGGTGTTCGCCCTTCCCGACACCCTGGTGTGCTTCCGGTTGTTTCATTGAGGACTCCTTGAAGATTGTCGGTGCCACGCCCGCGTACGGACCTCAGAAGCCGTAGCCGAACGAGACGCCGTAGACGAACGTGGTCTTCGAGTCGCCGATGAAATCGACGTTGAACATCGGGGCAATCGACGCGTTGCCGAAGTGAAAGGGATAGCTGGCGCCCAGCCGGATGACGAAGAACGCTTCGTTCTTGGTCCCCGGGCCGGTCTCGGAAAACGTGTCCTTCTCGACCCACTCGGCGCCGGGTGCGATGAGCACGCTCAGGTCGCCCACCGGGTGCACGAACGCCACGGCGCCGGCGAGCGCGTTGCGCTTGGAGTCTCCGAAAACGAAATCGACCAGGGCGCCGACGCCGAACAGATCAGACAGCCGCCGCTCGTAGTCGATGCCG
>CAYSHI010000217.1:0-6845 GCA_964430745.1 uncultured Acidobacteriota bacterium
TCTTCGCCGGCGACGAGGACGCGGCGGCGCCGGCGCGACCGTCGGCCGTGACGTTCGACGCATCGGAATGGATCATCGCCGTGTTGCCGACCGGCGATCGCGGAGCTGACGACCCGGAACTGGCAGCCCTCAGCGACGGCCTGGTGGCCACGCTGACGACCCGCCTGACGCAACTGACGCGCTCCCACGACCTGCAGGTAGTGCCGGCGAGCGCTTTGCGCGAGCGTGAGGTCGATGGGCTGGAGATGGCGCGTCGTGAGCTCGGTGTCACCCTGGCGCTCAACTTCGAGGCGCAGAGGGTTGGCGATGATGTGCGTATCAACGTCAGCCTGGTCGACACCGGGGCGCTGCGGCAAATCGACGCCGAGACCGTCGACGGGAAGTTGGAGGACGTGATCGCGCTTGAGGAGCAAGTAGCGGTGCGCGCCCTGCGCATGCTGCGTGTCGAGTTGTTGCCGATGGAGCAGGGATTGCTCGCCGCCGGAACCGATCAGCCGCGCGCGCATGCCTACTATCTGCGGGGGCGCGGTTACCTCGAGGCGCGCACCGATTCGACCAGCGCCGACACCGCCGCGAGCCTGTTCGAACAGGCACTGCGCGTCGACCCCGAATATGCGCGCGCGCACGCCGGCCTGGGGCGCGCATTGTGGGAGAAATACGAACTCACGGGGAACGCCGATTGGGTCGCCCGGGCCATCGACGCGTGCAACGAAGCGGTGGCGCTCGACGAGCTCGACGCCGCGGGTCGAACGTGCCTTGGTGTCGTCTACAGCGGTACCGGTCGCTACGACGAGTCCATCGCTGAGCTCGAACAGGCGATGAGGCTCGAGCCAACCGACGATTCGATCTATATCGAACTCGCCAGCTCGTACTTGGCGGCGGGTCAGGTCGGTCGTGCCGAAACGACCTACGAAGAGGCCATCGCGGTGCGCCCCCACTATTGGGCGGGGCACTTGTGGCTTGGAGCGTTCTACGTCCGCCAGGGACAGATCGACGACGCCATTGTCGCGTATGAACAGGCGGCGCAGCTCGCGCCCGACAGCTACTCGAGCTACAGCGGCCTCGGCGCCGCCTACTACTACGACGAACGTTGGACCGACGCGCGGCAGGCGTTCGAGCGCGCGCTCGAGCTGAATCCGGACTACTCGAGCGCCGTCTCGAACATCGGCACGCTCTACTTCTACGAGGGTCGCTACGCCGACTCGGCGCGCATGTTCGAGCGCGCCACCGCGATGAACGAGCGCTACTATCTTTGGTGGGGCAATCTCGGCGACGGCTATTACTGGGCGCCGGGGGAGCGGCCTCGGGCTGCGGACGCGTATCGTCGCGCCATCGAGCTGGCGGAAGAGCTCCTGACGGTCAACCCGAGCGACGCGCTCGTCCTTCAGGACGTGGCACGCTACTACGCCATGGTAGGCGACGAGGACGCAGCCCGCGCTGCCATCGCCCGGGCGGTCGAGCTCGCGCCGACCGACGTTTATGTTCTCCGCAGCGCGGCTGTCGTGCACGCCGTTCTGGGAGAGGCCGAGGAGGCTCTGCAAGCGCTGCTGACCGCCATCGAAGGCGGCGATTCCCGCGCCGAGATCAGCGTCGACCCGATGTTCGCCACGCTACGGCAAGATCCACGCCTGCGCGACGCCCTCGAATCCGGTTAGCACCGGGCTTTCCAAGCGCGCAATACACGCCAGAGAGCATCACTGCCGCACGCTCCTCCTCTGCACGGCGCTGCACGCCGACACCTCCGACCACCCGAATCACGTGGACCTGGGACGTTCTCCGAAAACGCCGGCTACCCGCCGATATCCATCCTCGGGTCGATGATCGTCGGACCTGATCCACAGTCGACGATGATGTCGTACAGATATTGCCCGTCGTCGCCGGTGATGGGGCCGGAGTCGACCGTCGCGTTCCCGCCGCTGCTCACCGTGAGCGGGGGCGTGCTGGCGAAGGGCCACCGGGCGGTCTTCGGTTGAATGGTGGCCGAGGCGATGTTGGAAGCCGGCAGCAAGCGCCACCGTAACTGCTGGGTGCCGCTGGCCCGCTGGACCCACGGCCGGATGTTCACCTCATCCACCTCGTCGCCGTCGCAGGTCACCCTGATGTTCACCTGCCGGAACTCCTGCGCGTGCAGGGCGGATGCCGCGCTCGTCAGGCCGCTGCCGGGGGCGAGGCCGGCGAGGACCACCGCGAGGAATAGACACAACAGGAATCGACGCATGCGGAATCCTCCTTGCTGGTCACCCATGGATAGAAGACGCGCAGCATTGTGCAGTAGAGAGCGGCTGCGCACAAGAGTCGCCGGCCGAAGCCCAACCGGCAATCGCCTTGGCACAGGGGTTTGTGTAGGCAACGGTCGCTGCTCGCGATTGCCGTACCAGGGGAGGCCCCGTGTTCAAGCGGCCTAGTGTGCCGCGTCACACTAGATGATCTCGGGGATGTACTTGTCGCGCACCAGGCGCCAGAGCGAGGCCAGGAAGGCGGTCAACGGAATGGCCAGGATCATGCCGAGGATGCCGCCGAGCGCGGTTCCCCAGAAAAAAATCGCCACGATGATGGCCATGAAGTGAAGACCCGTGCGATCGCCCATGATCTTGGGTGTCAGGAACCAGCCCTCGATCTGCTGCACGATGACGATCACCAGCAGGGTGAGCGCCATCAGTCCCGCACCGCCGCCGTCCTGGAACAGCGAGACTGGAATGGTGATCGCCAGCCCGATGATCATTCCGAGGTAGGGGATGACGTTGAGCATCCCCATCAGCAGGCCGATGACGAAGCCGTACCTCAGGCCCACGATGCTGAAACCGACGGCGTAGAGCACGCCCTGCAGGAAGGCGATGATGAGTTGACCGCGGAAGAACGCGACGATGATATCGATGAACTCCTGCATCAGGTACAGGACGTCCTTACGCGTATCCGGCTTGAGGAACGGGAAGAGGTGGTCGCCGTCGAAGCGGATCCCCTCAGCGGTGAGGAAGTAGGCGAAATACACCGGCAGGATCGCCCAACCGAGAAGCGCGCTGACGCTTCGGAACACGTTCATGCCGGCCGAGAACGCCTGCACGCCGAACTGCTGCAGGGCGCTTACGATCGCTTCTTGCCGGCCCAGCGCGGTTTCCTTCAGCCTCTCGTCGAGGCCGGTCTCCTGCATCACCTCGACGACCCGCGGCCAGCGCTCGCTGATCCAGCCGCGGACGGCCTCGAAGTACTCCGGGAGATTCGAAACGAATCCGATCGCCTGCGTGACGAGAAGCTGCCCGAAGAACCACGCGAAGCCCACGATGGGAAGTAGCGCGGACAGGAAGACCGTCGCCACCGCGGCCGCCGCGGGCATTCGGAGACGAGTCCGCAGCCAGTCGTAGTAGGGACGGCACACCAGCGCCAGGATGGCGCCCACCGCCAGCGGCAGGAAGACCCCGGAAAAGTAGCCGAGAAACCTGGCTAGAAGCCATCCGATCGAGCCGATGGCGAGCACGATCACCAGGGCGGAGATGGTGGTGATGGCGGCAGCGACCGTTTGTCCCTGCCGTTCGCTGAAAGAGATTCCCATGTCGGCCTCGCGGTGGATCGGGTTGCAGGGGAATGTCGCATTCGGCGGCCGAGTTTTCCACCACCGTGGTCCCCGACTCGCGTCGCGGCAAAAAACCGACCACGGAGTCCTCGAATACCGAATGCCGTCACCGTTCTGGCCCGAAGTCTCCGCCGCACCGTATACTGCCGCGGCCATGAAGAAGCCGACGTACGCGATCCTCGGGGCGGGTTTCGCGTGCCTGGGGCTGGCGGTTTCAGATCACCACATGTTCATTTGACGTGGTCGGCGAAAGCGGGTTTTCTACGGGGGCCGATTCGGGCTGCCAACGAGTCGGGGCAGCCAAGGGCGACGATTCCGAGCACAACGGAGGATAGATGAGACGAACCGTTCTCGGCAGTGTGCTGACGCTCGTAGTGTTGTTCTGCGTCGCCCGCGTCGCCGGCGTCGACGCAGGCCCGGGGACCCCACAGATCCGACTCGCGGTCATCGACCTGTGGGCCGAAGGCCTGCCGGCCTTTGGCGTTTTTGTTCCGGACGAACGGCCGCGACAGGGCCGCGCGCAACGAAGGGGGCAACGACAGCCGCCGGTGTACACGGCGGATGGAGGCGCGCGGCTGGCGCAGAATCCACTGTACGACTTCGTTTTTCTCAACCTCGAGCTCGGCTACCGCCCGGAGTCGGTGGCGGCGATCGCCGAGGGTCTCGGTGACCACGAAGGAACGGCCGGCAAGACACTGCTCGTGCGGATTCCGCCGATCGAACGGGACGGTCCCGAGGTCACGCGGGCGAGAGTAGAGGAGATCCTGGCCGCCGGTGCGGATGGTGTCGTCTTTCCGCACGTCAGGAACCCGGAAGAGGCCGCCTTGGCGGTCTCGTTCATGACCGACGCGGGCGTCGAGGTGTGGTCCCCGGCCAATCCTCGCGGCGACAAGATCGCCATGATCATGATCGAGGACCCCGACTCGCTCGCCCTCGTCGCGCAAACGGCCGACGTCGCCGGGATCGGCATCCTGGCGTGCGGCATCGGCAGCTTGACCGGCGCCCTCGGGGGCGATCGCGAGGCCGCCGAGGCGGGTAACCAGGAAGTGTTGGCCCAGGCTCAGCGGGTCGGTGTCGCCGACATGATCACCGCCAACGCCGAGGACGTGGAGCGCCGTGTCGGCGAAGGGTTTCTCGCGCTCCTGATGCAAGGTCCGGGAGCCGACGATGCCATCCTTATCGGGCGCTCCGCGTCCGGGCGCGGTCCGGGTGACGTTCACACGCAACGATAAAACGGGAGGAAACAGCCTCATGGGCATCACACGCCTTCTTGCAGTAGCGATTCTACTTTTCGCAGCGAGCTCCGCGACGGGAATCGCGCAGGACGCCGAAATGACGTTTTTCATCACCAGCGCGGGGCCTGGAAGCGGCGCCGATCTGGGGGGGATCGAGGGTGCCGATCGCCATTGCCAAGCTCTGGCGGAAGCCGCCGGCGCCGGTGATCGCACCTGGCGCGCGTACCTGAGCACGACCGGGGCGGGTGGTGTCAACGCTCGCGATCGCATCGGCGCCGGCCCGTGGCGCAACTTCAACGGGGTGACGGTGGCCGAAGACCTGGACCAGCTCCACGGAGACAACAACCTCACCAAGGAGACCATTCTCACCGAGAACGGCGATATGGTGAACGGTCGCGGCGACGATCCGAACATGCACGACATCCTCACCGGCTCGCAGCTCGACGGAGCCGCGTCGGCCGATTCCGGCGATTCCACGTGCGGCAACTGGACGAGCAGCGGCGAGGGTAGCGCGCTGGTCGGCCACCACGATCGCCAGGGCGGCGGCGCCAACCCGACCTCATGGAATTCCGCGCACCCGTCGCGTGGTTGCAGCCAGGAGGATCTGCAGGGTACGGGGGGCAATGGTTTCTTCTATTGCTTCGTGTCCCGCTAGGTCCCCATTTGCTGACGCTACGTTCGCGTAAGTACTACAATCCTTGGACGGTGCTCGAGCGAGGGGCTCTGAGCGCTTTTCCTCTATTTCGTAAGAGTTCGCGGAAGGATTCTTCAATGACTCGCGTTGCACGCATGATCGGTCTGGTCGTACTGCTCGCCACGGTGGCGGGTTGCGCCTCGACGAGCATTCGCAATTCCTGGGCCGCCCCCGACGTACAGGGGCCGCTCGGCTTTCAGAAGATTCTGGTCGTGTTCATGGATCCCGTCGAGACCACCCGCCGTGCCGGAGAGGATGCCCTGGTAGAGCGCATCGGCGCCGAACGGGCCGTCGCGTCGCACACCATGTTCACCACTCAGCAGGTTCAGAACGCTCAGAACGAGGCCGCCGTGCGTGCCGGGGTGGACGCCGCCGGCATCGACAGCGCCATCGTTATGCGCATGGTCGACGAGACGCAGGAGCTCAATTACACGCCGGGCATGTCCTACCCGTCGTACTACGGCGGCTTCTACGGCTACTACGGTTACGGCTGGGGTGCCGCCTACAGCCCCGGCTATATGACCACCAACACCATTGTCAGCGTCGAGACCAACCTCTACAAACTCGATGGCGACGAGCTCGTCTGGTCGGGGGTCACCGAGACGATGAACCCGAGCGACATCGCCAAGACGGTCAACGAGATTGCCGATGCGGTGGGTGACAACCTGATTCAGCGCGGCTTGATCTCGGGCAGCTAGCCGGAAGCGGCACGGCGCCCGAAACGGCGCGAAGAGACAGAAACGCCCCGCCGGTTCGCCGGCGGGGCGTTTTTGCGTTCCCGGTCAGCCTACTGTCCGGACTGTCGCCCTCGCGGTCCGATACGGCAGGGCGCTTGGCGTCGGGCGCCGGATCGGCACGTCCCTGAGGTGATGGTCTTCAGCGCCTCTCACCGGGCCAGGCGACGCCCTGATTCTCGCTCGAGGGGATCGGACCCATGCCCATGAACTTGAACTTCTGCAGGCGCTTCCCCTCGTAGGTCTCGGTCGTGTAGATGTTGCCTTCCGAGTCGGTGGCGATGGAATGCACGGCGAAGAACTGGCCCGGCTGGCGGCCGCCGTCGCCGAAGCTGTAGAGCACCTCCATGGTGGCGCGCTCGATAACGTAGACCTTCATGTTCTGACCGTCGGCCAGGTAGAGGAAACGCTGCGCCTCGTCGGGGGAGAAGGCGACGTCCCAGGTCGATCCCTGCGACAGGGTCTCGGGAGCGATGATGGTCTCGTTGACGAAGGTACCGTCGGTCTGGAAGACCTGGATGCGATCGGCGCCACGATCGCAAACGTACAGCAGTCGATCGTTGGAAAGGTCGGCGCAATGCACCGGGCCGCGGAACTGGCGAGCCGGCGGGTCG
>CAYSHI010000218.1:0-11874 GCA_964430745.1 uncultured Acidobacteriota bacterium
GGGGAAGTTCTCCCGCCACCACGCCTATGCCGGCCACCTGATGGGACACAAGTCCAGCAAGCGGAAGCGCAACCTGCGCAAGTCGGAGATCGTCTCCGCTGCCGATCATCGCCGTCTGTCGCGCTTGCTTCCCGAACGCTACAGCTGACGCTCGTCGACGAATAACGGAGGAATCTCATGGCCCGTGTGAAGCGCGGCAACGTCCACAAGAACCGGCGCCGCCGCATACTCAAGCAAGCCAAGGGCTATTACGGATCGGACAGCAGGCTGTATGCCTCGGCGCGTGATGCCGTCCACCGGGCGATGCAGTTCGCCTTTATCGGACGCAAGCGCAAGAAGCGTGACTTCCGCCGCCTGTGGATCACCCGTATCAACGCCGCCTGCCGGCAGAACGAAATCTCTTACAGCCGCTTCATCGCCGGGCTCAAGGCCGCGGGCGTCGGCCTGGACCGCAAGGTGTTGGCCGAAATCGCTGTCGAGGACCCCGAGACCTTCGCCCAGTTGACCACTGCGGCCAAGGACTCTTTGGCGGCCTGACTTCCTGACGGGGCGACACCGTGGCCGATGACACGGGGCAGGTGAATCCGGACGGGTCCTCATCGGACCCGCTCGTCGAGATCGAAGCGCTCCTGCAGGACTTCGAATCCGAGGCCGTCGGTGTGCGTACCCAGCCGGAGCTCGATGAGCTGCG
Organism: uncultured Acidobacteriota bacterium; assembly: GCA_964430745.1. GTDB lineage: Bacteria > Acidobacteriota > UBA890 > UBA890 > UBA890 > CBDCGW01. The sequence continues at coordinate 692 of CAYSHI010000218.1, forward strand.
TGCCCGCTATGTCGGCCGCAAGCGCGGTCGCCTGACGGCCGTGTTCGACGGTTTGCGCGAGCTGGCCCCGGAGGCTCGCGGCGCCGTCGGCCGCGACGCCAACCAGGCACGCGGGGCGATCGCCGCCCGCCTCGACGAGATCGCTGCCGTACTCGAATCGCAGGACCTTCCCGCCGGCGACCAGCTCGACGTCACCCTGCCCGGCCGGATCGACGAGCCCGGCTCGTTGCACCCCATCACGTTGGCGCTCGACGAGATCGTCAGCGTTTTCACGCGCATGGGCTACAAGGTGGTCGGCGGCCCCGAGGTCGAGCACGACTTCTACAATTTCGAGGCTCTCAACATCCCGCGCGACCATCCTGCGCGGGACATTCAGGACACGCTCTACCTGAACGACGATTGGTTGCTTCGCACCCACACTTCACCGGTACAGATCCGCACGATGCAGGTGCAGGAGCCCCCGCTCGCGATCATCGTCCCGGGCCGTGTCTATCGGCGAGATACGCCGGACGCCACGCACACCCCTTCGTTCGTGCAGTGCGAAGGCCTGGTGATCGACCGCGACATCACCATGGCAGACCTCAAGGGCACGCTCGATCACTTCGCCAAAGCGCTCTTCGGCCCCAAAACCGAAACTCGTCTGCGGCCCGGCTACTTTCCCTTCACCGAACCGTCGGCCGAAATGGATGCCAACGCCGGTGACGGGTGGATCGAGATGCTCGGTTGCGGCATGGTGCACCCCAACGTTCTCGAGGCCGTCGGTTACGACCCGCAGGTATGGCAGGGATTCGCCTTCGGCATGGGCATCGACCGTATCGCCGCGCTGCGTTTCGGCATCCAGGACATCCGCATCTTCTACGAAAACGACGTGCGCTTTCTGCGCCAGTTCGCCGTCTGATCGGCCATGTACTTTTCCGCACAATGGTTGGCTCGCTACGTCGACACCCCGAGCACGATGGACGAGCTCGCCGAGGTGCTGACGCGCTGCGGCATGGTGGTCGACGAGATGCGTTACGTTGCCGGCGGCGATACGGTGTTCGACCTCGACATTCCGTCGAACCGCGTCGACGCCATGAACCACTTCGGGGTCGCGCGTGAGATCGCCACCGCGCTGCGTTCCCCGCTGAAGGTCCCCCCTGCAGATGTCACGGACGCCGCAACCACTGCCGGCGAGCTCACGTCCGTCACCATCGATGACTACGAGGGCTGCCCGCGCTACGCCGCACGCTTGATCCGCGGCGTTCGTATTGCGCCCTCCCCCGCCTGGCTCGCGACGCTCCTCGAGGCAATCGGCCTACGCCCCCTCAACAACGTCGCCGATGTCACGAACTTCGTCCTCTGGGAGCTCGGCCACCCGCTGCACGCATTCGATTTCGATCGCCTCGTCGGCGGCCGAATCATCGTTCGGCGGGCGCGCGACGGCGAAACCATGGAAACGCTGGACAACCTGGAGCGGAAACTGGTGGCCACCGACCTGGTGATCGCCGACGTCGACCGGGCCGTAGCGCTGGCCGGTGTCATGGGAGGCGCCGACACCGCCATCAGCAACGTGTCCAGCAACGTGCTCCTTGAAGGGGCGTGGTTCGACCCCGCCGCCGTCCGGGCCACGGCGCAACGACTCAACCTGCATACCGACGCCAGCCATCGATTCGAACGCTCGCCGGCGCCGGACGGCATGCTGGCGGCGCTCGACCGGGCGGCCGCACTGATCGTCGAGCTGGCCGGCGGCGAGCTTGCGGCCGGCACCATCGACGTGGTGGGCGCGTTACCGGAGCCGGTCACGACCAAGCTGAGAGCCGAGCGCCTCTCAGGCTTGTTGGGAATCGCCGTTCCCGACGCGGACATCGAGGACATCCTCGGGCGCCTGGGTTTCGAGCTCGAAAAGGACGATGCCGGTTATCGCGTGCATGTGCCGAGCTACAGACCCGACGTCACGCTCGAGGAGGACCTCATCGAAGAGGTCGGTCGGCATATCGGCTACGACCGCCTACCGGCGACACTGCCGGTGATCGCCGCCTCCGAGGAGGCCGGCACTCTCGAGGTGCTCGGTGAGCAGCGGCTGAAGCGCTGCTTCTCAGCGACGGGCTTCCATGAGGCGATGTCGAGCTCGCTCAGCTCCGCGGCGGAACAGTCGCCGTTCCTGGCCGACCCGGGCGACCTGCTGCACCTGGGCAATCCCATTTCGGAGAGCCTCGGCTCTCTCCGGGCTCACCTGACGCCCGGCCTGCTGGCCGCGGTGGCGCACAACGTCAACCATGGGCAGGCGGACCTGCGACTGTTCGAGGTCGGGCGCTGCTTCACCGGCCCCCTCACCGACGACGGCATCACGGAGCGTTGGGGGCTGGCCCTTGCGATGACGGGTCGCCGCCGCCCGCCTCATTGGGGCGGACACGCCTCGCAGGTCGATTTTTTCGACCTCAAGGGCGCGCTGGAAAGCGTCACGCGGCAGATGGCGTGGCCGGGCTGGAACTGGCAACCCGGCGAGCACCCCGGGGTGGAGACGGGCTCGACGGCACTGCTGAGCTCCGCCGGCTCGGCGGCCGGCGGTTGGGCCGGGAAGGTCTCCGGAGCGGCGGCGAAGTCCCTCGGCCTCGAGGCGGAAGTCTGGGTGGCGGAGCTCGACATCGACGATCTCATCGGTCGTCCCCACCCCACGGCGAGCTACCAACCGGTGTCCCGCTACCCGGGCGGCGTTCGCGACGTGGCGCTGGTGTTGCCCCGTGATGCGGCCTACGGCGCGCTCGAGGCAACGGTACGGGGAGCCGCGGACGAGGCGAGTCTGCCGCTGTTCAGCCTCTCGCTGGTGGAAATCTATACGGGAGACGAGATCCCGGCGGATTCTCGCGGCCTGACGTTGCGTTTCCTTTTCCGCGCTACCGACCGCACGCTCACCGCCGACGAGATCGACGCCGCGCAGCAGGCGCTCATCGAGGCTCTCGCCAAAGCGCACGGCGCCCAGCGCCGCTGATACGCGCCGGCCCGCGGACATGGTGCCCGCGCGACACGTTGCCCAACTGGATTCGTGGTGTCCGGCGGCGCTCGACGGGCTCGCCGGCGCCCCGCACCGCCCGCGATGCTCCGGCCCGTAGCTATCCGGTTTTTTGGATTCCCGGCAATGACCGTGTCAGCCCCCTCTCAGGGTTGTTCAACGTTGCAATATTCCCGCGACTCCAGCACACTAGGGTCGCAGTAATCCGACTACATGAAACGCACCGGCTCGCCGGTGAGCTAACTACTAAAAAGCTATAGCCCCTCGATGAACGGGAGGGAGAAGATCTCGAACCGGGTCCGGAAGTGGCCGACGCTCCGGATTTTTTTGAACGCCGAAAACCTACCCGTCGGCACCCTAAACACGACGAGAGTTCTTAGATCACGGATATTGCACGGATTCGGTGATTGTGTACCGCTTCTTCACGGAGGGAGCTCGCTAGCCTAGGGCTCTGCGTTCTCCGTTGTCCTGCGTCAACTCTCGTCGCCCTCGGCGTCCGGTTCGACGACCGCAAGGTCGTACCCTTCTCCCTCGTCGTTACACGAGGCTGACAGGGGGTGACCATGCACGGCACCAGCATCATCAGCGCCCTCGGCCTCGGCTTCCTTGCCCAAGCGGGTCCTTCACCGACGACCACAGCCACCGCAGTTGCGGTCGGCGTTCTGGTCGCCGGTTCGATCCTGATCGTCGTCTGGTTCATCACACGCCGACGGTTCGCCGATCAGCTACTGAGTGAAGCCCGGAAGACGGCGGACGCGCAGCATCGCGAGAGCGAGCGGCAAGCCGAAGCCCTGCTGAAAGAGGCCAAGATCGAAGCGCGCGAGGAGCATCTGCGCGCCCGCCAGAAGTTCGAAGACGAAAGTCGGGACCGCCGACGCGAGCTCACCAAGCTCGAACGCCGCATCGCCCGCCGCGAGGAAAAGCTCGAGCGCCGCACGAGCGCGTTCGAAGACCGCGAGCGGGAGCTTTCGCGGCTCGAGCGCGAGCTGCGGCGCAAGGTAGAACGCGTTGATGCTCTGGAGAAGGAAGCCAACCAGAAGCGCTCCGACGCGCTTGCGCGGCTCGAGCACATCGCCGGGCAAACTTCCGAGCAGGCCCGCAATGCGCTGCTACAAATGATGCAACGCGACGCCCGCGACGAGGCCGCCAGCATCGTGCGGCGAGTGGAAGAAGACGCCAAATCCACCGCCGGCAAGAAGGCCGAGCAGATCATCGCCATGGCCATCCAGCGAGCTGCCAGCCACCACGTGGCCGAGCACACCGTTTCGGTCGTCGAGCTGCCGTCCGACGACATGAAAGGCCGCGTCATCGGGCGCGAGGGACGCAACATCCGTGCCTTCGAGATGATCACGGGCGTCAACCTGATCGTCGACGACACGCCCGAGGCGGTGCTGATATCGACCTTCGACCCGTTGCGGCGCGAGATTGCTCGCCTGGCGCTCGAGCAGCTCGTCAGCGACGGCCGCATCCACCCCGCCCGCATCGAGGAGGTCGTCGAACGCATCCGAGCCGATATCGACGAACAGATCCGTCACGACGGCAGCGAGGCCGCCGCCGAACTCGGCATCCACGGCATGCACGACGAGCTGATCCGGCTGCTGGGGACGCTGCGGTTCCGAACCTCGTACGGCCAGAACGTGCTCAAGCACTCGGTAGAGGTCGCCACCATCGCCGGAATCCTCGCCGCCGAGATCGGCGCCGACCCGCTGGTCGCCCGGCGGGCGGGATTGCTGCACGACATCGGCAAGGCGATCGACCACGAAGTCGAGGGCACCCATCTGACCATCGGCATCGATCTGCTACACCGGTACGGCGAAGAGGATGCCGTGATTCACGGTATGGAGGCGCACCACTTCGACGTCGAGCCCAAGACGGTCGAGGCGGTTCTCGTGCAGGCCGCTGACGCGCTGTCGGCCGCCCGACCGGGCGCCCGCCGCGACATGCTCGAAACCTACGTCAAGCGCCTGCAGAAGCTCGAAGAGATCGCCGATGCGTTCAACGGCGTCTCCAAGGCGTACGCCATCCAGGCCGGGCGCGAGTTGCGCATCATCGTCGAGTCCGACCAGGTAAGCGACAACGAGGCCGTGTGGTTGTCGAAGGACATCGCCAAGCGCATCGAGAAAGAGGTCCAATACCCCGGCGAGATCAAGGTCACGGTGATCCGCGAGACCCGCGCCGTCGGGTTCGCGCGATGAGGCTGCTCTTCATCGGCGACGTCGTCGGCAAGCCGGGCCGTCGTATCCTCGAGGCCCGGCTTGCGGACCTGCAGGCGAGGCACGACGTCGATTTCACGATCGTCAACGCCGAGAACATCGCGGCGGGGCGCGGCATCACCGCCAACCTCGCCGACGATGTGCTCGCCCTGGGTGTCGACGTGATCACGACCGGCAATCACATCTGGGCGCAACGCGGCATCGACGAGTATCTCGACAGCGAGCCGCGCCTGTTGCGCCCGGCCAACTACCCGCCCGGGAGTCCGGGCAACGGCATTTTTTACGGCCGATCGCGCACCGGGGAAGCGGTCGTCGTCATCAACCTGCAGGGCCGCGTGTTCATGCCGCCGATCGAGTGTCCCTTCCGCGCTCTCGACGAGATGCTCGACGACATCGCCGATCCATCGGCAACCGTGGTGCTCGACTTCCATGCCGAAGCCACGTCCGAGAAGCTCGGCATGGGGTGGCACGCCGACGGACGCGTCAGCGCGGTGCTCGGCACCCACACACACGTTCCCACCGCCGACGCCCGCTTACTGCCGGCCGGGACCGCCTACTGCACCGACGTCGGCATGACCGGGCCGTACGATTCAATCATCGGGACGCGGCCCGACCTGGCGCTGCGACGCTTCCTGACCGCGCGACCCACGCGCTTCCAGGTGGCTAACAGCAATGCCCGCGTAGCCGGGGTCGTTGTCGACGTCGATGCGGCCACCGGCCGCGCCAACGCGATCGAGGCTTTTCTCGAGCCTCCCGGCCCGCTGCACCTACGCGAAGGTCAGGACCACGACGTCGCCGGACGCATCTTCGACGCATGAGCCTTCCAACACCCGACGAACGACAGGTTTGGTCCGTCAGCCGTTTCGTCGGCCTCTCCCGCGAGCTGCTGGTCGACGCGATGCCGTTCGTCTGGGTACGCGGTGAGATCAGCGGCTTTTCGGCGCCGTCGAGCGGGCATTGGTATTTCGACCTGAAAGACGACAAAGCTCTCGTCCCGGTGGCCATGTTCAGTCGCGCCAACAGCGAGGTGCCCTTCGACGTCGAGTCGGGCATGGAGATCATCGTCGGCGGTGAGGTCACGATCTACCCTGTGCGGGGCAAGTTTCAGATCGTTGCCCAGATGCTGGAACCGGTCGGCTGGGGAGCCCTGCAACTCGCTTTCGAGCAACTCCGGGCTCGGCTCGCCGCGGAGGGGCTCTTCGATGCAGAACGCAAGCGCCCACTGCCGTTACTGCCGCGCAGCGTCGGTGTCGTCACCTCCCCGACCGGCGCCGCCTGGCGCGACATGTGCCGCGTGTGGCACAAGAACGCGGTCCCCATCCGGGCAATCCTCTCGCCGGCGCGCGTACAGGGGGCGGGAGCGACCGATGACATCGTCGCCGCCATCGAGCGGCTCAACCGCCATGGAGAGGCCGACGTCATCATCGTCGGCCGTGGCGGCGGCTCCCGCGAGGACCTGTGGGCCTTCAACGACGAGGCCGTCGCCCGAGCTATCTCTGCCTCCCCCATTCCGGTCGTCTCGGCGGTAGGCCACGAGATCGATCAGACCATTGCCGATTTCGTCGCCGATCGCCACGCCGCCACGCCAACCGCCGCTGCCGAGCTTGTCGCTGCGAGCCGGCAGAGCCTCATCGATCGTCTCGACGCCGCGCGGCGCCGCACCGAGTCCGCGCTGTCCCAGCGAATCCTCCGCACCCGATCACGACTCCAGGATCAGCGGCTGCAGCGCAACTTGCGCGAGCCCACACGTCTGCTGCTCGTGTACCGTCAACGGCTCGACGAGAGCTTTGCCGGGGTGGCCCGACGGATCGAAGGGCGTGTCGGGCGGCACCGACGTACATTGGACGGCGCCGCTCGCCTCCTGAGCGCGAGAAATCCTACGGCCCTCGCGCTTCGCCGCGGCACCCGCGCCGAGGCCGCTGTCCGCCGCACCGAGAGCGGCGCCAAGAAGGTGCTCGCGCAACGCAAGACCCGTCTTCAGGCGGCCGCGGCGCGGATCGAGGCACTCAGCCCGCTCGCCGTGCTCAACCGCGGCTACTCCATTTGCGAACGCGCGGACGACGCGCTCATCGTTCGCCGCGCCGGCGATGTGGCAACCGGAGACAACCTGCGCGTTCACCTCGCCGAGGGCGAGCTCGACTGCACCGTCGACGCCACGCACGAGGGCACACGCGACTCTTCTTTGTGAGACAATCCCGAACCGATGAGCACATCCGAGAACAACGAATCTGATCAGGAAACACTCGCTTTCGGCGACGAGGATCTCACCTTCGACGCCGCCCTCGACAAGCTCGAAGAGCTCGCGGCGCAGCTCGAGCAAGGGGACGTGCCGCTGGAGAAGGCGCTGGAAGTGTACGAGTCGGCCGTTCACCTGTTCGCGTTTTGCCGGCAGCGGCTCGACGGCATGGAGCATCGCATCGAGCAGCTTTCCGAAACGCTCGACGGCACGCTCACCGTGCAGCCGGCGCCGATGCTGGACGCGGAGAACGACTAGCTGGAGCCTTCCGGACACCCCCATGCCGAGAACACACAGCCGGAGTCTTCCGCACCCGCCATGGCGAGAACGGCTCCTGAGAACAGCGTGGACCTCGCGGCCGTGAGCAAAGACGTCAAGCGACTGCTCGCCCGGTATCGCGAGCGCGTCGATGCCGCTCTCGACAACGCCCTCCCCCCGGACAGCGAACCGCCGGCGGGACTCCACACGTCGATGCGATACTCGGTATTCGCGGGCGGCAAGCGCTTGCGCCCCATTCTCGTTCTCGCCGCGGGCGAGGCGTGCGGCGCCACCCGTGACGACCTGCTGCCGGCGGCCTGCTCCGTCGAGCTGATTCACACCTACTCGCTCATCCACGACGACCTTCCGGCGTTCGACGACGACGATCTGCGACGCGGCAAGCCGACTAACCACAAGGTCTTCGGCGAAGCTCAGGCAATACTCGCCGGAGACGCCCTCCAGACCCTGGCCTTCGCGACAATGGCCGAGGCCGCGCGCACCGCATCGGACCCCGGCGCCTGGGCGGCGGCAATCGCCGAGCTGAGCCGGGCCGCCGGCAGTATCGGAATGGCAGGCGGCCAGTGGCTCGACATCGAGGCGGAGGGAAATCCACTGGACCTCCCGGCGCTCGAGACCATGCACGCCGCCAAGACCGGCGCGCTGCTGACGGCCAGCGTTCGCATGGGAGGGATCCTGTCCGCAGCCGACCCGGATGCCCTCGAGAGGCTCGGCGCCTACGGCCGCGCCGTGGGCCTGGCGTTTCAGGTCGTCGACGATATCTTGGACGTCGAGGGGACGGTGGAGGATCTCGGCAAGACACCGGGCGTCGATGCCCACCGCGGCAAGCCCACGTACCCTGCCCTGCTTGGCCTCGACAAGGCACGAGCCACCGCCAACCGCCTTCGCCGGGTCGCGCACCAGAGCATCGCACCGCTCGGAGACGCGGCGAGCACGCTGGGCGCTATCGCCGACTTCATCATCGACCGCGGCCAGTGAGCCCGACGCGACGGCGCCTCGACCAGGTGCTCGTCGAGCGAAACCTGGCGCCGAGTCGCAGCCGTGCCCGCGCGCTCGTCATGGCCGGACAGGTACGGGTGGCGGGACAGATCGCCTCGAAGCCCGGCACGCTCGTCGCGGGCGACGACATCGTCGAGGTGGCCACCCGGCCGCGATTCGTCAGCCGCGGCGGCGACAAGCTCGCCGCGGCACTCGAGACTTCCGGGATCGACGTCGGTGGGCGCGCCTGCATCGATGTGGGAGCCTCCACCGGCGGCTTCACCGATTGCCTGCTGCAGGCCGGCGCACGGGCGGTGATCGCCGTGGACGTCGGTTACGGCCAGCTCGACTATCGCCTGCGACAGGACGCTCGCGTGCACGTGATCGAGCGGGTCAATGCCCGCTACCTCACGGTCGATCACCTGCCGGACAATGTCGAACAACCGGATCTGCTGGTCGTCGACGTGGCCTTCATCAGCGTTACCAAGATCCTCCCCGCGGTGGGCGCCGTGTGCGCGCGGCGGGCCGAGGCGCTCGTGCTCGTCAAGCCTCAATTCGAGTGCGGCCCGCGGCAGGTCGGCGCCGGAGGCATCGTCACCTCGGCGGCGACTCGACGTGGGACGCTGGAGACGGTCGCCGCCTCGGCGATCGACTGCGGGTGGAGCCTGGCGGGGGCGATTCCCAGCCCCATTCGGGGACAGGCCGGGAATTGGGAGTGTTTTCTGCAGCTTTTCCGCCCGCCGGAGGCGCCGGAATTTGCTAGCCTCGACTTGGCGTCGGCGTCTGCCGGCTTTGACGCGCTCCCGGAGCCTGATGGCTCCGGCGCACCGGCGAATGCAACCGACCTCGACGAGCTGTTGGACGGCATCGAGATTCCGGAAGGCTGATAGGAGGGCCGATGAGCAAGATCCAGACGGATGCCGCCTTTCGCCGCGTCGGTGTGGTCGCCAAGGGACACGGCGACGATATCGCCACGGACCTTCACCGAATCGCCGACAGGCTGTCGGATCACGGGTGCGAAGTCTCCTGGGACGACGCCGCCGCCGGCGTGATCGGCGGCGCCGCCCGCGGGCTCGAACGGCAGCAGTTGGCCGAGTCGGTCGACCTCATCGTCGTCCTCGGTGGCGACGGAACGCTGCTGTCTGTGGCACGGAGCGCCGCGGCGGCCGGGGTCCCCGTAATGGGCATCAACTACGGAAGTCTCGGCTTTCTCACCTCGACGGTCCGCGAAGAGAGTGAGCGCGCGATCGACGATCTGGTCGCCGGGCGCTACGACCGCAGCAGCCGAATGATGCTTCGAGCGAGCGTCGAGACCGCCTCCGGTGAAACCGACGAGACGCGCGTCCGTGACGTTCTCAACGACGCCGTCGTCAACAAGACATCGCTGGCCCGTATCGTGCGCCTGCAGGTAACCGTCGACGGGGCCTTCGTTTCCCGCTACCGGGCGGACGGCTTGATCGTCGCCACGCCCACGGGGTCGACGGCCTATTCGCTGGCGGCCGGCGGCCCTATCGTGTCGCCGGAGGTCGAAGCCATCGTCATCTCCCCCATCAGCCCGCACTCGCTCGCCGACCGCCCGCTGGTGTTGCCCGGCGAAGCCCGCATTCGCGTGCGGCTACGCTCCGAAGAGCTCGACATCGTTCTCACGCTCGACGGCCAGGAAGGCATCGCCGTCCACCCCGGAGAGGTCGTCGCCATCGAGCGCAGCCCGCACCGCTTCGAGCTGCTGCTTACCGGGAAACGCTCGTACTTCGAGGTGCTGCGGACGAAGCTCAAATGGGGTGACCAGTAGCGGGTCGGTAGGCGGTCGCGGGGGAAGACGGCAAACGTGTGCTAGGCGGGTCGGGGCGGGGCGGCGGTGCCCGGGCGTAGACGGAAGCTTTGCCGCTAGGCGGGTCGGGACGGTGCAGCGATGCCCTTGGGCGTGAGGTGCGGGCTCTTGAGCGGCTGCGCCGCGTCTGCGGTTCGCAGTACACGCTACAGGGCATCACTGCCCCGACCCCACCCTCTGCATCGGTTCCGTCAAGACGAGGCTCTGCGCCCAAACGCACCCGGACCGACAACCCTGGTGCCCTGAGATGACCGTGCCACCCACCGCCGTCCGTCGGAGGTATCGGCGGGCAGCATAGGCGGCCGAGCGCGAGCGCCTGGCGCCGGGCAGCTACTTCTCTGACCCGCTGAACGCCCGCTGCCCACCGACACCTCCGCCCGGCCGATCAAGCGGGGAGTAACCACTCAGGCATCAGCAGCGAGACGATGTCGAGGCCTCGGCATCCCCCGAAAGCCGGCTCCGCCGTCTTCCGGCTCGGGGGAGAATTCTTCGGTGCCCGCGCGTTCAGCGTGTCCCCTCCGGTCCTGCCTTGCTTCATGCACTCGCGCTCGGCCGCCTACGGGCGCCGGAGAATTCTCCCTTCGAGTCGTCGCCAACGGTCCATGATTGGCAGGGGGAGTCGTCTTGTTGGGCGGCGGCGGGACGCGGCAGATCCGACGT
>CAYSHI010000219.1:0-11737 GCA_964430745.1 uncultured Acidobacteriota bacterium
CTGTCGAACCTGACCCGACTTGTACCACGTTCACGCCCCTCACCGGGCCCCGCGCGGGCGGCCGGCGATTTCAGCCGGTGCACCCTTGCCGCTGCCCGGATGCCCCGCCCGGCAACACGACGGGCGGCGGGTGTGCAGGCGCGTGAGTACAAGGCGCGCGCAGCTTTCGTGCGCGGAGGCGTACCTTCAGGTACGTCGAGCACACGAAACAAGCGCAACGCCGTAATCACGCGTCTGCGCGCCCGCCGCTCCCCCAGGGGTCGGCGACGTGCACATTCCACGCCAAATGCATCTTCTCCATCAGCCGGATCGTCCACCAGGTGAGGTCGACTTCCCACCAGCGCAGACCGTGGCGTGCCGAGCGAGCGAACGCGTGGTGATTGTTATGCCACCCCTCGCCGAACGACAGCAATGCCACCCACCAGTTGTTGGTGGAGAATTCGCGCGTCTCGAAATTGCGATAACCCCAGGTGTGCCCCGCCGAATTGACGAACCAGGTGGCGTGGTACGAGAAGACCGTGCGTACGCAAACGCCCCAGATGAACCAGGGCATGCCGCCGATGGCGTAGAGAACACCGGCGAGAACGATCTGCGGCACCCAGTAGTACCTGTCGAGCCAGCGGTGCACCGGATCACGCTGCATGTCCATCGCCAGCTCGCGCGGCTCGCGGCCGAGGGGATCGGCGGTGACGCACCACAGTACGTGGGCCCAGTTGAAGCCGTGTTTCGGCGAGTGCGGGTCAGCGTCGGTATCGGAGTCGCGGTGATGCATGCGGTGAGTACCGACCCAGTAGATGGGACTCCCCTGCACGCTCAAGGCGCCGCAGGTCGTGATCAGGTACTCGAGCGGCTTGTAGGTCTGGAAGCTCCGGTGAGTCAGCAGCCGGTGAAAACCCAGGCACACACCGATACCTCCCGATACCCACCATAGAAAAGCCGCCACGGCAAGCGCGCCCCAGGTGAAGTAAAACGGCGCAAACAGGACACCGACGTGCAACGCGGCGATGCCCAGGAAGCTCGCCCAGTTGATGTTGTCCCACCGCACGCGATGGAGGTCGTCTTTCGCAACCGTCTGCCGTTTCTTGGTGGCCATCTCACTCGGGGTGGCTACGGCGATCCGATGCACGGGTCCACCGCGGAGGCACGTCGGCTACAAGGGCTGCGGCCGGAGCCGGTACTCGATCATCGACTGTCCGGCGCATTCTAACAGACGTCAAGGGCCCCGCGCCGCCGCTTTCAGGCACCCGTCCGCCCTCTCCCGGCCGTCGTTTTCGGCTGCCGGTCGAACGCGGACAAGGTCGCTTCTCATGCACGCAGGTGCCTCAAACGGTACACTCGGGCTGCTTTTCCTCCCGCGACGATCACCGCTTTGGAATGACGAGATGAACTATTCGGACCAGGCCCGCACCTCGCTCGACACCCCGCTCGGCGAGCGCACCATTTATCGCCTCGACGCCCTCGCGGGACTCGGGGATCAGGACGCCCTGCCGTACACCATCAAGGTTCTGCTGGAAGCCTGCCTGCGCAACCAGGACGGCCGCGTCGTCGACGACGGGCACATCGAAGCCCTGGCGAGCTACGACGCTCGAAACGTGGATGAGACCGAGATCCCGTTCATACCCGGGAGGGTGGTGCTGCAGGACTTCACCGGCGTGCCGGCCGTCGTCGATCTCGCCGCCATGCGCTCGGCGATGCAGCGAATGGGTGGCGACGCCGCCAAGGTGAATCCTCTGGTGCCGTGCGACCTCGTCATCGACCATTCCGTCCAGGTCGACGCATTCAACAGCGGCATGGCGCTCGCCATCAACAGCGAGATGGAGTTCGCCCGCAATCGCGAGCGGTACGAGTTCCTGAAATGGGGGCAGAGCGCCTTCGACAACTTCCGCGTGGTGCCGCCCGCCACCGGCATCGTGCATCAGGTCAACCTCGAGTATCTGGGCAAGGTCGTGTGGGACCACGATGGGGTGCTGTATCCCGACTCGCTGGTCGGCACCGACTCGCACACGACGATGATCAACGGTCTCGGCATTCTCGGATGGGGGGTCGGCGGGATCGAGGCCGAAGCGGTGATGCTCGGCCAGCCGGTCTACATGCTCATACCCGAGGTCGTAGGCCTTCGCCTCACCGGAAAGCTGGCCGACGGCGCTACCGCGACCGATCTCGTCCTGCGTGTTACGCAGATGTTGCGAGCACACGGCGTGGTCGGCAAATTCGTGGAGTTCTTCGGCCCGGGGCTCGACGAGATGCCTCTCGCCAACAGGGCCACGGTCGCCAATATGGCGCCGGAGTACGGAGCCACCTGCGGCTTTTTTCCCGTCGACCAACGCACGCTCGACTATCTGCGCGACACCGGTCGAGACGAGGATCTGATCGGAGCCGTCGAGCAATACAGCAGGGCGCAGGGGCTGTGGCGCGACGATTCCCGAGACGTCGTCTACACCGACACCCTGGAGCTCGACATGGGCACCGTCGAGCCCGCCCTCGCCGGGCCCAAGCGCCCGCAGGACCGTATCTCACTCTCCGGCATGAGGAAGCAGTGGCACCGCGACCTCGAGGCGACGTTTTCCGTGCCCGCGGGGCAGTCCGCCGATATCCCGGTGAGCGCCGAGGGCGAGGACTTCACGCTGCATCATGGCGCGGTGGTCGTGGCCGCCATCACGAGCTGCACCAACACCTCCAATCCCGGCGTCATGATCGCGGCGGGCTTGCTGGCTCGAAACGCGCGCAGCATGGGCCTGCGCCGCCAGCCATGGGTGAAGACCTCTCTGGCGCCGGGGTCGAAAGTGGTCACCGACTACCTCGATGAGGCCGGGCTGACGTCCGACCTCGAAGCGTTGGGCTTCTACCTTGTCGGCTACGGTTGCACGACCTGCATCGGCAACACGGGCCCGCTGCCGGAAGAGATCGGCGCGGCCGTCCGCGACAACGACTTGGTGGTCACCTCCGTGCTGTCGGGAAACCGCAACTTCGAAGGCCGCATCCACGCCGACATCAAGGCCAACTACCTCGCATCCCCCCCGCTGGTGGTTGCCTACGCGCTCGCCGGCACCGTCGACATCGATCTGACCGAGGATCCCATCGGCCGGGATGACAAGGGGCGCGACGTGTTCCTTCGCGACATCTGGCCGAGCCAGAGGGAGATTCAGGCGACCGTCGCCGAGGCGGTGCATCGCAGTCAGTTCGAGAAGGAGTACGCGGACGTCTTCAGCGGCGGTTCCGAGGAGTGGAAAGCCATCGAGACCAGCGGCGGCGACATCTACGACTGGTCCGACGACAGCACTTACATCCGGGAGCCGAGCTTTTTCGTCGACATGTCGCCGGCGCCCTCACCTATAGCATCCATCGTCGGCGCCCGCTGCCTTGCCAAGCTCGGCGACTCCGTGACCACCGACCACATCAGCCCGGCGGGCGCCATCGGCAAGGACACGCCGGCCGGGAAGTACCTAATCTCGCGTGGCGTCGCGCAGCCCGACTTCAACAGCTACGGGTCGCGCCGCGGCAACCACGACGTGATGACGCGCGGCACTTTCGCCAATGTCCGGGTCCGCAACCAGATCGCGCCCGGGACGGAAGGCGGGTGGACCCTCGACTTCACCCGTGGGGAAGTCGTGAGCATCTATGATGCGAGCCTGTCGTACCGCGAAGCCGGCATCCCCCTCGTGGTGCTCGCCGGTAGCGACTACGGCATGGGCTCCTCGCGCGACTGGGCGGCCAAGGGAACGTTCCTTCTCGGTGTCCGCGCGGTCATCGCCAAGTCGTTCGAGCGCATTCACCGCAGCAACCTGATCGGCATGGGTGTGTTGCCGCTGACCTTCATCGACGGTGAAGACGCGGCCGGCCTGGGCCTCGACGGCACCGAGACCTTCGACATCGCCATCCCCGGGGATCTGCAGCCCCGCGAGGAGATCATGGTGGTCGCCCGCAGGGAGGGCGGCGACGAGGTGCGCTTCGCCACGACCTGCCGCGCCGACAGCCCGGTCGAAGTTGAGTATTACCGCAACGGCGGCATCCTCCACGCGGTGCTGCGCCGCATGGCCGGCGCCTGACACCCGGTGGGCGGCGTCGACCTCCGAGCCCTGGCGCGGGACTGCGACATCGAGTTCACGCGCGCCGGCGGCCCGGGGGGGCAACACCGGAACAAGGTCGAGACCGCCGTCCGCGTCACTCATCGCCCGACGGGGACCGTCGTCCTCGCCTCCGACAGTCGCTCACAGGCAACCAACAAGATCGTCGCGCTGGAGAGACTCGCCGAGAAACTTGAGACAATCGAGCGAGAGCGACGGCTGGCGCGCCAGCGTGAGAACCGGCGGCGCACCCGGCCCACCCGGGCCTCCCAGCGTAGGCGGTTGGAGCAGAAGAAAAAGCGCAGCGAAAAGAAGCAGCATCGCCGCTCACTGCGCCGACCGTCCGACGATTGACACACGGACGGAACCTTTGAGACACCCACCCGACTTCGAGGGCGCGATGGTTGCCCTGCGGGGCGTCAGCAAGAGCTTTGTTGAAGGCGAGCAGCGCCACACCGTGCTCGATGCCGTCGACCTCGACGTGGCGGAGGGAAGCTTCGTCGCGCTCCTCGGGCGCAGTGGTTCCGGCAAATCGACGTTGCTGAACATCGTCAGCGGCATCGACTCTCCGGATCAGGGCCGCGTCACCGTTGCCGGCATACCCCTCGAGACGATCGGCGAGAAGGAGCGCTCCCTGTTCCGGCGTCGACGCATCGGCTTCGTTTTCCAGTTCTTCAACCTTTTGCCGACCTTGACCGTCGAGGAAAACGTGCTGCTTCCGATCCAGCTCAACGGGCTCGACGGCGGGCCCGAAACCGTCGCTTCGCTCCTCCGCCGCGTCGGCCTCGACGATCGCCGCAACGCCTTTCCCGACCGTCTTTCCGGTGGCGAGCAACAGCGTGTGGCCATCGCGCGCGCTCTTGCTCACGCTCCGGACATTCTTCTCGCCGACGAGCCCACCGGGAACCTCGATGTCGCCATCGGCCGCGACCTCCTGGCCTTGCTCCTCGAGCTTGCGCGTGACCACGGCAAGACCCTCCTTGTGGCCACCCACAGCCACGAAGTCGCCCGCGCCGCCGACCGGGTACTGCGGATCCATGAGCACGGCCTGAAGCAGATTTCCAAGGACGACCTGTGAGACTTCTGACGCGCTCCAGCCTCCGCTACCTCGACGCGCACCGCTGGCAGTTCGGTCTTTCGATCGTCGGGGTGGCTCTGGGCGTTGCCGTGGTGGTGTCCGTAGACCTTGCCAACGCCAGCGCCACGCGCGCCTTCGAGCTCTCCGCCGACGCGGTCACGGGCCGGACGACTCACCAGATCGTCGGAGGCCCCGACGGAGTACCTGAAGGCGTCTATGTTCGGCTGCGGACGGATCTCGGTGTGCGGCGCGTGGCCCCGGTCGTCGAAGGTTACGTAAGCTTGCCGCAGGACCGGACCGACGCCGCCTTCACCAGCCGACGACCCCTTAGGCTGCTCGGCGTCGATCCCTTCAGTGAGGGGCCGTTCCGTGCATCAACCGGAACCGGCCCGCTGCAAACCGATCTCGGCCGCTTTCTGACGGCACCCGATGCCGTTCTCATGTCCGCGGATACCGCGGCCGACCTCGGCGTCGCTGTCGGCGACCGGCTGCAGGTGCAGGCCGGACCACGGCGACGAGACCTCCTCGTCGCCGGCGTCATCGCTCCGGAGAGCCGCACCGACAGCGAAGCCATCGCCGACCTCCTGGTATCGGACATCTCCACGGCACAGGAGATCCTGGCCTCGCTCGGCGCGCTCACCCGTATCGACATCATCGCCGATGAAGCGGGGCCGGGCGGGGGTCTTCTTGACGACATACGACGGTTGTTGCCGCCCGGTCTTCAGCTCGTGACGGCGGCCGCGCGCACGGAGACGACGCGACAGATGACACGCGCATTCCGTCTCAACCTCACCGCCCTGAGCCTCCTCGCCATGGTGTGTGGCGTGTTCCTCGTCTACAACACCATGTCGTTCTCGGTCGTGCAGCGCCGCACGATGATCGGCACCATGCGGGCTATCGGTGTCACGCGCAACGAGATCTTTCGGCTGATCATCGCCGAGGCCGCCATCGTCGGGCTCGCCGGCACGATCGTGGGGTTGGCCGGCGGCGTCGCGATCGGCCGCCTGCTCGTCTCGCTGGTGACGCAGACGATCAATGACCTCTACTTCGTCGTCGCCGTGCGCGACCTC
The DNA here is from genome assembly GCA_964430745.1 of uncultured Acidobacteriota bacterium. GTDB lineage: Bacteria > Acidobacteriota > UBA890 > UBA890 > UBA890 > CBDCGW01. The sequence continues at coordinate 6,213 of CAYSHI010000219.1, forward strand.
GCGCTCGACCCGTTGTCGTTGGCCAAGGGTGCCGCCCTCGGCGTCCTGGGCTCGGTGCTCGCGGCGCTACCGGCTGCTATCGAGGCCACCGGCGCCGCGCCCCGAGCCGTTCTGCTGCGCTCGCAGCTCGAAGCCCGCGCCCGTCGCCGCGCCTTTCCCCTGGCGGTCGCCGGTGCCGTCCTTCTGCTCCTGGGTTTCGGGTTGCTGAGCATCTCGGGCCACGATCTGGTGCTCAGCTTCGCCGCTCTGTTCCTCACCATTAGCGGTTTCGCGCTGCTCACACCGGGGGCGATCGTCGTTTTCATGGGCGCCGCCGTGACGCCCATGACGCTGGCCTTCGGGCCCCTCGGTCGCATCGCCACGCGCGGCGTGACCGCGTCGCTCAGCCGAACCGCCGTCGCCATCGCGGCGCTGATGATCGCCGTCTCGGTCGTGATCGGCGTCGGCGTGATGATCGACAGCTTCCGCGGCACGGTGACACGCTGGCTTGGTGCCGTTCTCGTGGCGGACCTGTACGTCGCCCCCCTGGCTCCCGGAGCCACCCCCGCCATCTTGGATTTCGACAACGCGGCACGGGCACGCGTGGAGACCACAGAGGGTGTGCAACGGATCAGCACCGTGCGCGGCGTCGACCTTCCGAACGCCGACGGCGGACGCACGCGACTTGTCGTCTTCGACATCGACGAGCGCGGCAAGTCGGGATTCGAGTTCACGACCGGCGATCCCGCGTCGATATGGGACGCCTTCGACGCCGGGGAGTCCGTCATCGTCACCGAGCCGTATGCCTACCGCCACGACACCCGTCCGGGCTCTCGCATCGAGTTGCTCACCGACGCGGGAACGCGATCGTTTGACGTCGCGGGAATCTACTACAACTACGCGTCCGAAGAAGGCCTGGTGGCGATGGGCCGGCGGACCTACGAGCGCTTCTGGAACGATCGCGCGATATCGGGGTTCTCGGTATATCTCGACACCGGGGCCGAACTGGCCCCCGTGTCCGAGAGCATCCGTGCCGCGCTGGAGGGGAGTGAGCTGATCATCCGATCGAATCGGGCGTTGCGTCAGATCTCGCTCGACGTCTTCGATCGGACGTTCCTGATCACCGGCGTTTTACGAATGTTGGTGACGCTGGTGGCGGTCGTGGGCGTCCTCAGCGCCCTCATGTCGCTCCAACTCGAGCGCGCCCGCGAAATCGGCGTGCTCCGCGCCCTCGGCCTGACGCCGCGCGAGGTATGGGGCCTGAACGCTTCACAGTCGGGGCTGATGGGGCTCGTCTCCGGAGCCCTCGCGCTGCCTGTAGGCGTCGGTCTCGCGGCCATCATGATCTTCGTCATCAACCGGCGCTCGTTCGGCTGGACGCTCGATATGAACGTTTCGCCGTGGATCCTGCTGCAGGCCTTCGCGCTGGCGGTCGTCGCTTCGTTGCTTGCCGGTATGTACCCCGCCTATCGAACCTCGACGACAAGGCCTGCCGTCGTCCTGAGGGAAGAATGAAGCCGTACGCCATCGTCATGGTTGCGGCCTTGCTCGCGGCCGGGGCCTGCGCGCCGGCGCAGACGCCGCCCCCCGAACGGCAGCTCGACATCGTCGAAATACTCGGCGGCGGCGACGAGGCCGGCTTCGAGCGGGCCATGAGCCCACGAGACTTCGTCTTTCCCGACGATCACGGCCCCCACCCCACATTCGCCGCTGAATGGTGGTACTTCACCGGCAACGTCGAGAGCGACGAGGGCCGCCGCTTCGGTTATCAGCTCACCTTCTTTCGCACCTCTTTGCTCCCGGCGACGATGTCGGCCTCCCGCAATTCAGCGTGGGCATCGAACCAGGTGTGGATGGCGCATTTCGCGGTCACGGACGTTGAACCCGATCGCTTCTTCGCCTTCGATCGGTTCCAGCGCGGCGCCCTCGGCCTCGCAGGTGCGCAGAGCGAGCCCTGGCGCGTCTGGCTGGACGACTGGAGCCTCGAGCAGGTCGGCGAGGCACCGTTCCCCCTCCGTCTCCGTGCCCACCAGGGAACCACCGACGACGGCGACGGCGAGCCGGTCGTCGCGATCGATCTCATCGTCGATGCCGCCAAGCCCATCGTACTGCAGGGAGAACGCGGCCTCAGCCGCAAGGGCCCGACGCCGGGCAACGCCTCCTTCTACTACTCCTTCACTCGGCTGAAGACCGATGGCAACATTCGAACCGAGGGGCGCAACCACGTCGTCAGCGGCTCGAGCTGGCTCGACAGGGAGTGGAGCACCAGTGCGCTGGAGTCCGGCCAGGTCGGTTGGGACTGGTTCGCTCTGCAACTCGACGACCGAAGCGAGGTGATGTTCTACCAACTTCGAGACGCGGCTGGTCGGGCGACCCCGCAGAGCGCCGGCATGCTCGTGTTGGGCGACGGCACGTCGACGCCGCTCGCTGGGCACGAGGTGTCGCTGCAGGTGGAACGCAGCTGGAACAGCCCTCGTGATGCGACGACCTACCCGGCGGAGTGGACGCTGGCGATACCGGGGCGGGGCGTTCGGCTACGCATCGTCCCTGTGGTCGCCGACCAGGAGCTCGATGTCGCCTTTCGCTACTGGGAAGGCGCCGTCGACGTGTCCGGAATCGGGCTCGCCGGGACCGAAGTCGGTGGGCGTGGCTACGTCGAGCTGACAGGTTATGCTGGAGGCGGCCCGTCCCCCTGAGCCGACAACAGCACGTCGGTCTTACTCCGGGAGCTCAGCATGATCCGCCTGTACGGATTCCCCTACTCTACGAACATGGAGCGGGTGCAACTCGCGCTCGGCCACAAGGATCTCGAGGCCGAGTTCGTCTACGTACCGAACGACGACCGGACGCTCGTGCGCGCGATCAGCGGCCAGGACCTGGTGCCGGTCATCGATCACGGCGGCACCGTGGTCACCGACTCTCCCGCAATCCTCGAGTACATCGAGGAGCAGTTCCCCGAGCTTCCCCTGTTTCCGCCCGGACACGGCCGTCGCACGGAGATGAAGGTATTCATCGACTGGTTCAATCGCGTCTGGAAAGTCCCGCCCAACGCCATCGAGGCGGAGCTCGGCAAGGACCAACCTGACCAGCACAAGATCGAAGCGTGGCAGAAAGAGATGCAGGATTCGTTGCAGCTGTTCGACGACATGCTGGCGGGCCGGAATTATCTGATGGGCGATGACTTCTCGGCGGCTGACTGCGTCGCCTGGCCTTTTCTGCGCTATGCGCTCATCCTGCCGGACGAAGACGACACCTATCTATTCCACGCCATCCTCGTCGCCAACCTTCCCCTCGGCGACCGCTACGAGCGGCTGACCGGCTGGATCCGCCGCGTCGGCGAGCATCCCTTGACACCGGCCATCGAGCGGCCGTTGGAGGAACAGCCATGACACCGGAAGCTCTCGTTGAGACTTTGTGGGAAGAACGCGCGGTCGCCATTCTCCGCACGCACGATCACGAGCTTGCGCGCGACGCCATGAGTGCCGCGGTCGAGGGCGGGTTCCGCTTCGTGGAATTCACGCTGCACTGCCCGCGGCCGTTCGATCTCATCGAGACGTTCGCCAAGCAGGACGGCATCATCGCCGGCGCCGGCACGGTGATGACCCCGGACGACGCCCGCCGTTCCATCGAGGCGGGAGCAAGCTTCATCGTCTCGCCGGTTCTCGACGAGGATGTCGTCGGTATCGCCCTCGAACACGGAGTCGCCGTAATGCCGGGAGTGCGCACGCCGACCGAGATGGTCCGAGCGCATCGACTCGGGGCGGTCATGCAGAAGCTGTTTCCGGCGCCGGCAAGCGGTCCCGCGTTCGTACGCGCCGCCCTGGGGCCCCTGCCCTTCTTGCGCCTGGTCCCGACCAGCGGCGTAACGCCGGAAAACGTGGCGCAGTTCATCGCCGCCGGCGTCTTCGCGGTGGGCTTCGTGGGGCCGTTGTTTCCCGCCGAGGTGCTTGCCGATCGCGACTACGTCGAAATCGAACGCCTGGCCCGTGAGGCCCTGGCCGCGGCCAAGGCAATGCCGAGGCCCGAAAGGCCCACGGGACCCGACCCGTTTGCGATGGTCCCCGCCGCCGGCACCGCGCCGGCCTGACCGCCCGCTCCGCTCGAGTTCGGACCCCGACGATGACCAACCGCATCTCACTCCCCGATTGCGGGCTCGCCCGCGCGATCGTAATCACGATTCTGTCGTTCGCGGCTACCGGATCCACACCGGTGGTCGGGGCGCAAGGCAGCGGCAACGACTGGCCGCAGATCCTCGGACCCGAGCGCAACGGCAGCACCGGCGCGACCGTCGACACCTGGCAGAACGACGGCCCGGAGATACGGTGGCGCCAATCGGCGGGAGAGGGCTTCGCCGGCCCCGCCGTCGTCGGGGATCGTGTAATCCTCTTTCACCGCATGAACGACGAGGAAGTCGTCGACGCCCGCAGCGTCGCAACCGGGGAATCTGTGTGGACCACCACCTATCCCACCTCGTACCGCGACGACTTCGGCTTCGACGAAGGGCCGCGTGCAACGCCGACGATCTCGGACGGAAGGGTCTTTACCTTCGGTGCGCAGGGCGTGTTGCAGGCCCTGGGCCTCGAGGACGGCCGGTTGCTGTGGCGCGTCGACACACACAACCGGTTCGGTGTCCGTAAGGGATTCTTCGGGGCCGCCAGCGCGCCGCTCGTTCATGACGGCCTCGTGATGGTGAACGTCGGCGGCACCGAGGGCGCCGGCATCGTGGCGTTCGAGGCGGCGACGGGCGAGTTGGCGTGGACGGCGACCGACGATGCGGCCAGCTACTCGGCGCCCGTCGTGGCCTCCCTCAACGGTCGTCCCACGGCGCTCTTCTTCACGCGGGCCGGGCTCGTAACGCTCGATCCACGAACCGGCGAGACGTTTGCACGGTTCCCCTGGCGATCCCGCTCCGGCTCCTCCGTCAATGCGGCGACGCCACTGGTCGTCGACGGACGGGTGTTTCTTTCCGCCAGCTACGGTACCGGCGCCGTCCTTCTCGATGCGGGAGCAACCGCGTTGACACCGATCTGGAGCTCGGACGACGCGCTCACGAACCACTACGCGACGAGCGTGTACGCCGACGGCTATCTGTACGGCTTCCACGGCAGGCAGGAGTACGGACCGGCATTCCGCGCCGTAGAAGCGTCAAGCGGCGAGGTCGCATGGAGCGAGGAGCGCTTCGGGGGCGGCACCGTGATTCTGGCCGGTGATCGGCTGTTGATCCTGCGCGAACGCGGCGAGCTCGTCCTCGCGCCGGCCACGCCCGACGCCTTTGGACCCCTGGCCCGCGCACAGATTCTCGGCGGTATCGTGCGCGCTTACCCCGCGCTCGCCGGCGGCGTGCTCTACGCGCGCAACGAACGGGAGCTCGTGGCGGTCGAGCTTCCGGGGCGATAACTGCGAGGCCTTGGGACGGCGTGGACGGGGTGGGTTGGACGGCGAGCTTCGCGTTGACGGGAGCCTAGGTGCTAGGCGGGCACGCTAGGGACAGCGATACCCTTTCGCGTGAGGTGCGCGGGGAAAGGGAGCGGCTTCGCCGGATTCTC
>CAYSHI010000220.1:0-2617 GCA_964430745.1 uncultured Acidobacteriota bacterium
CAACCGCCGCGTTGCCTGATCGAGCGTTTCCCCGGCGAGGAGGCCGAGATCGACGCTCTCTGGCGTCGCGACAGGGAATTCCGCGAGATCTGTCGCGACTACCGCGAGGCGGTGGCATCATTGCGGTTCCATACTGAGCTCGGAACGGCGGAAGAAAGGGAGCGCTCCATTGCCGAGTTGGTGGCAGAGCTCGAAGGGGAGATGCTGGCCGTTGTCGAGCGTCAGCTGTAGCCGCGCGGCGCGACTGCACGGGCGTGTCCTCGCTGCGGCGTTCTCGATCGTACTGCCGACTGTCGGGTTCGCCCAGGAGGTCGAGCCGCGCACGTACGTCAACACGCCGGTCAAGCTCAACTTCATCGCCACCGGCTACCTGTTCCAGACAGGCAACGTGTTCTTCGACGCCGCGCTGCCCATCGAGGACGTCAACGGCGACCTTCACGTCGCCTTCGTTCGCTACCTTCGCACCTTTGCGATCGGCGGCAAACCGGCCAAGATCGCCGTCGTGCAACCCTTCGCCTCGGGGCATTGGGAGGGGTTTCTGGAGGGCGACTTCCGCACCCGCGATGCCAACGGCTTGGCCGACCTCCGGGTGAGTCTGGATGTCCTGTTGTGGGGAGCACGTGCGAGAGCGCCCGGAGAACCGCCCGATCCGAACGAAAGGACGATCGTCGGCGCCGGCATCGCGGTCATCGTGCCCACGGGAACGTACGATAACGAGCGCCTCATCAACCTGGGGTCGAATCGGTGGGCGTTGCGCCCTCAGGTCGGGGTAACGCACACGTTCGGGCGCTGGACGTTGGAAGGCATCGGCGCGCTCTGGTTGTTCGGCGACAACGACGATTTCTTCGGCGGCTCTCTCCTGACGCAGGAAAGGCTGTGGGCGGTGAAAGGCCACGTCGTGTACAGCTTCAATCCCGGCATGTGGCTGGGCGTCGGTGTCGCCTACGGTGAGGGCGCCATGAGCAGGGTGGATGGCGTGCTGCGCAACACCCTGCAAACGAACTATCGTTTCGGCGGCACGTTCGCCTATGCGCTGCGCCCCCAGCACGGCATCAGCGTGACCGTGATGAGCGGTGCGACCACGCGAGTGGGAGCCGACTTCGACAGCTTCGCCTTTGCCTACCAGTATATGTGGGGCGGCCAGTAGCAGCCTCCCATGCCGACAACGGCAGCGCGTCGTCGGCGCCCCGCCACCAGGCGGAGACGCGACGCTCTCCGATTGGTTAGGATCACCCCGTGATCGCGATCCGAGAGCTCGAATTCCACTACGGTACCGGCGAGTTCCGCCTGGAGATCCCGCGCCTGGATGTGCCGGACGGGGAAAGTGCCGCCTTCATCGGCCCGAGCGGCTCGGGAAAGACGACGTTGCTGAACCTCGTGGCGGGAATCGTCGCGCCGGCGCGCGGCACGATCGACCTCGACGGCGTCGATGTGGCGTCGCTTCCGGACCGTCGCCGCCGAGAGCTCAGGGTCACTCGCATCGGCCTGGTGTTCCAGGAGTTCGAGCTCCTCGAGTACCTGAACGTGCTCGACAACATTCTGCTGCCCTACCGGATCAATTCTGCCCTCGATCTGGACGGCGGCGTGCGGCAGCGCGCCGAGCGACTGGCTGCCGACGTCGGCATCATCGATAAGCTGCGGCGCTATCCTCGCCAGCTTTCCCAGGGGGAGCGCCAACGTGTGGCGGTGTGCCGTGCGGTGCTGCCGCAACCGACGCTCCTGCTGGCCGACGAGCCGACCGGCAACCTCGACCCGGCCAACAAGGGTAGGGTGCTCGACATCCTCTTCGACTACGCCGGGCGCACCGAGACGACGCTGATCACAGTGACGCACGATCACGATTTGCTGGAGCGCTTCGACCGAATCGTCGACTTCAAGGAGTTTCAAGCCTTCGAGGAGGTCGCGTGAGGCAGACCGTGTACCTCGCCTGGCGTTACTTGCTCTACCACCGTTTCAAGACGGCGATCCTGGTGACGGCGATCACGTTGATCTTCTACCTGCCGATCGGCTTGCGCGTGTTGGTCGATCAGAGCGCCGAGCAGCTCACCTCCCGTGCGGCGGCGACGCCGCTGGTGATCGGCGCCAAGGGAAGCCCTCTGGAGCTGGTTCTCAACACGCTGTACTTCGGCTCGGACGTCCCCGCCACGATGGATTACGGCCAGGCGGAGCGCGTCGCCGAATCGGGGCTCGCCGCCGCCATCCCCGTGTACACGCGCTTTCGCGTCCAGTCGCATCCGATCGTCGGCACGGCGCTGGAGTACTTCGAGTTTCGCCGCCTCGTGGTCACGGAGGGGCGCCCGATGGCGACCCTGGGGGAGTGCGTCGTCGGCGCCCGCGTGGCCGAGGTCCTCGGGGTCGGCTCGGGTGATGCGGTGATCTCATCGCCCGAGAGCGTCTTCGATATCGCCGGCGTCTACCCGCTGAAGATGAACGTGGTGGGGGTGCTGGATTTTTCCGACGGGCCCGACGACGACGCCATCTTCGTCGACATCAAGACCGCCTGGATCATCGCGGGAATCGGCCACGGGCACCAGGATCTGTCGCAGCCGGAGGCCGTCACCGGCGTGCTGTCGCGCGACGACAACGAGATCGTCGCCAACGCTTCGGTGATGCAGTA
>CAYSHI010000221.1:0-51363 GCA_964430745.1 uncultured Acidobacteriota bacterium
GGAACCCGAACAGGAAGATGAAAATCTCCTGCTTGCGCTCGGCGAACGTGTAGTAGCCGTTCCCCTTCGGGTTCGGGTCTATGTATGGAATGGCCATCAGCCCGATGATGATGAACGTCGGGATCACCACCCCCGCCAGCCAGGGATCGAAGTACACGAGGATTTCCTGCAGGCCGAGGAAATACCACGGTGCCTTCGACGGATTGGGTGTGAGCTGCGGATTGGCCGGCTCCTCGAGCGGCGCCGGGATCATGATCGACCAAACGATCAGGATCACGGTGCACAGCAGCAGCACGAGAAACTCCGTGTAGACGAGATCGGGCCAGACGAAGACCTTCTCTTCTTCTTCGGGCTCGGCCTCCCAGACCGGGCGTCCCTCGGCGACACGCTCGTCGTTTGCCACGCCCTTCTTGATCGCCAGCCAGGTGAAGAAGATGACGAACCAGAGCATGAACGAGATGGGCACGTTGTCCGGGCGCTTGAACTGGATCCAGAAGTTCTCCTCCATCGCCGACAGGGCGAAAAAGACGATGGGCGAGCCCAGGATCAGCGCGCTCACGAGCTTGTTCTGCGTGCAGACCTTGCGGTACTTGATGAACCCCCACAAGGCGAGGAACGACAGCGCCAGGAGCAATTCCGGCCGGAAGAAGAAGTTGAGGAAGCCTTGGATGCTTTCCACTGCGTTACCCCCCTAGAGAGCCAGCGGTCCGCCCTTGCCGGGGCCGGAGATTCCACCGTCACGCCGTACCCGCCAGAAGTGCACGGCGAGCAGCATGACGAAGATGAACGGGATGCCGATGCAGTGGAGAACGTAGAAGCGCAGCAGCGCCCCTTCGCCGACGAAACGTCCGCCCAGCAACACGAAGCGCATGTCGGAGCCGGCGGTGATCAGCGGTACGTCGCCGATGGCCATGAGCTGTGCGCCCGGGCCTTCGAGGCCGATGCCGGGTGAGGCGCGCGCCATGTTCGAGCCGACCGTAACCGCCCACATGGCGAGCTGGTCCCAGGGCAACAGGTAGCCGGTAAACGAGAACAGCAGCGTCAGCACCAGCAGCACGACGCCGACCACCCAGTTGAACTCCCGGGGCGGCTTGTAGGAGCCCGTCAGGAAGACGCGCAGCATGTGCAGCCACACGGTGATGACCATCAGGTGCGCCGCCCAGCGATGCATCTCGCGCATCAGACCGAGCGTGGCCGACTCGACCAGGTCGAGCATGTCGGGGTAGGCGTGCTGGGCCGTCGGCCGGTAGTAGAACATCAGCAGGATGCCGGTGACCGTCAGCACCAGAAAGAGAAAGAACGACAGCCCGCCCATGCACCAGGTGTAGGAGATGCGCAGACCCTGCTTGCGCATGCGCACCGGATGCAAGTGCATGAAGACGTTGGTGAGGACCACCAGCGCGCGGTTCTTCGGATCCTTCGGCATCTTGTGGCGGAAGACGGACTTCCACACAGGAGTGCGAGTGAAATCCGAGAACCAGCCTTTCAGGCGACTCATGTGCGAAATCTCCGTCTAACGGGGTGCTGAAAAACTCCCGGGGATGCGGTCACGCGTAGAAGAGGAAGGAGTTCGGGTCGTCCCAGCCACCTCGCTCGTAGAGAAACACCTGGGACTTGTCGACAAGGATCTGGCCATCATCGGCAATCGATATCGCGGCGCGTTCGAGCGGCCGCGGCGCCGGCCCCTCGAAGTTGATGCCGGTCATGTAAAAACCGCTGCCATGGCAGGGGCACTTGAACTTGCTCTCGCTGGTGAGCCAGTTGGGCGTGCACCCCAGATGCGTGCAGACAGTGGTCAGCGCGTAGAAGCCCTGCTCGTTGCGGACCACCCAGACGCCGAACCTGTCCTTGTACTGTGTGGAGACGGCGCCGATCTGGAAGTCGTCGGGGAAACCGATCTTGAACTGTTGCGGCGGTTCGTACAGGACGTTCGGGTAGAGGAATCGGACGGTGCCGCCGAGGACGCCGCCGATTGCCGCAGCGAGAGCCGTCCAGCCGATGCCGAGCATGGGCAGGTTCTTCAGGAACTCGCGACGTTCCGGCTTTTCGGGGGCGGCTGTCTTGTCGATGCTGGCTTCACCCGTGTTGTCGGCCATCTTTATCGTCTCGGTGTCTTGTCAGGGCGCTGCCGGCCGCTCATGGAAGAGACGGTCGGTAGAGGGAAACCAGGGCTGCGCGCGCCGTCTCGCGTACGCGCGCGTCGGGGTCATTGTCGCGAAGCTCGGTGAGCTCATCCTGCACGTCAGAGGCGTCGATCATGGTGAACGCCTGGATCGCCGCAACCATCGCGTCCTGTTGCTGCTGGGCGTCGAACTCGCCGTTGCCCGCCAGGAAGTCGCGGTCGATCATACGATGGAGCTCCTCGGAACCGGCGCTGTTGCCGAGCCGCGCCAGGGCGACGGCGGCGTTCCAGCGGACCTGCATCGTGGAGTCGTTGAGGGCCACCTCGAGAGGTTGAACGACGTCGGTGTTATCCAGGGTGCCGAGCACGTACGCGGCGTAGCCGCGCACACCCTCGTCCTCGTCGGTGAGAGCACCGGCGACCACCGGAGCGACGCCGCTGGCGGCCGGTGCGCCGACGTTGCCGATGGACCACAAGGTCTTGAGACGGACATCCGCGTCGGGATCCTCGAGGTACTCGACCAGAACGGGGAGGGACGACTCGTGGCCGACGCGCCCGAGTGCGAGCAACAGGAACGTCCGCACCTGGGGGTCCTGGGCGTTGGCATGATCGAGGGCGTCGGCGATGCGACGCGCGATCGCCGGGTCGCCCTGCAAGCTCTCGTCCAGGACGAGCTTGTTGGCGAGCCCGAAAGCACCCTGCCAGGGCTCGTTGATGCCGCCGCCGGTGACCTCCGCGAGGTACTCGTCGACGGTCTTGTCCTCGTGGGCGATGAGCCCGAAAAGAAGGAACACGCCGACGGCCCCGATGACCAGGAGCATCGGTAGGATGAAGAAGCCCAGGGCGACTCGCAACGGACTCGCGGAGTCGTCAGCCTCTTCCGGACGCTCGATGTCATCCAGCGCACTTTTTTCGGTCATTGTCTTGTCGGAGTGCCCGCCTGCCCAGAGGAAACGCTACTGGACACCCTTACTGCTGTCAATCCGCGCAAAACCCCCGAAAAATCTGCATTTTTCGTGCTCTGAGGGTGTCCCGCCAAGCCTCCGATTCCTTCCCTCAAGTGTGCTCGGATTCGGCTTCAGTCTCAAGCGGTTCGAGGCCGATCTCCTGGCGTGCTTCGCGCCGGAATCGCTCCTCCAGCAAGGGGTCGTGTGATCGGTGAGCGGGGTTGTGTGCGAAACCGCGGTGGATACCGTCGCAGGCGTAGCAGACGGCGATCTCGGGAACAAAATAGTAGAGGCCGTAGTCGAACGCCATACATGCCACCAGGCTCAGCCCGTAGGTCCAGGGCGACAAGACAGCGCCGACGATGACGATACCCAGGCCGAGCGTGCGGTTGAAGTCCTTTTGCGTGAACAGCTTGTCCGAGCCGCAGACGAGACACACGTCGACCGGGTCCGTCAGCTCGCCCGACTCGTCGAACCCGGCCGCAGTCAGCGGCTGGTGATGGTGGCAGTTCGAGCAGGCCAGCTCGTGGCCGTCGTTGCCGGCCACGAAGTCGTGCTGGTCGGGGCGCTCGCACGCGTCACAGCGCCAATCCAGGCTGTAGCTCATGCTTGATTCTCGCGATCGCGGTGTTCGGTCCTACGGCGACTTCGTGGTGGTCGGAAAACGTCGGTTCTCGGGAGGACGGCGATTCTCAATAGGGTTGGCCGGTAACGAGCGAAAGGTAGAGCGAGATCGTCTCGCCGAACAGGACGAACACGACCGCCGCGTAGAGGATCCCGGTGGCGGACTGGATCGAGCGGATCTCGACCGTCTTCCACGTCATCCATGCGAGGCCGATCGGCGCGAGTACACCGAGAAACGCGCGCATGGCGACGAACAGCGCGTTACCGAGCGTGAAGGCGCGCATCAGGCCGCCGTCCATCGTCGTCCATTCGGTCCAGTGAAAGGCGACGATGGCGCCCATCGAAACCAGCAGGGCCACCTGGGTGGCGACGAAGAAGATCAGCACGCGCTTCAGCGGCTCGGTCGGCATGCGGGGTTCGAGGAGATACCAGTGCGCCAGCAGCATGGCGAACAGCACTCCGCCGACCGCCGGAACGGCGCCCAGCAGCCCGGCCCGATAAAGAGCGCGGCCCCGGGGGGAGATCTCCGTCGCACCCGCGAGCACGGCCGGGTCCACGAGCACCGCCACCAGGCCCGCCACCGCGGCGACGATCAGCCAGAGAAAGCGCGGCTCGTCGTCGCGCTGCAGACCCATGACGAACAATATGGTGGCGACCGCCGAGGCTGCGTACGCCACTGTGGAAGCCGTTGACAACGGCGGCATGGTGCCGCTCGCGGGACCTAAGCGCAGCGCGAGCCCGAGACCGAGGCAGCCGGATCCGACCAGCAATGTGAGTCGATAGAAGCCGGGCCCGGCGGCGGAGCGAGCGATTGCGGCCGAGATCAGCATGCCGACGGCCGTGTGCACGAGAAGCATGGAGACGGCGGCGGTGAGCATCCGGGGATTCTAGCAGTCCGCGGCGGGATCAGCTTCCCGCCGCCGAGAGCCGCCAAGCCGCGCGGAGAGGCCGCGCGAAAACCCCGAGCGGCGCTCCGGAGAGCTTGTCAGACTCGCTGCTAGACTGGTTCTCGTGTCCGATTCCGTCGCCATCGTCATCCCCGCGTTGAACGAAGAGAGAGCGCTCGGCGAGGTCATCTCCGAGATTCCGCGCGACCTCTCTCCCCGCGTGGTCGTCGTCGACAACGGCAGCACCGACGCGACGGCCGGGGTGGCCCGAGCGGCCGGCGCCGAGGTGGTCGTTCAACCGGACCGAGGTTACGGGCGAGCCTGTATGGCGGGCTTCGCGCACGTCGCGGCCGATCCGCCGGACATCGTCGTGGTTCTCGACGCCGACCACAGCGACTACCCCGAGGATCTGACGGTCATCCTGGCGCCGTTGCTGTCGGATGCCGCCGACATGGTGTGCGGCAACCGCGTGGCGCTGGCCGAGCCGGGGGCGTTGCCGCCGCAGGTGCGCCACGGCAATGCCTTGGCCACCACGCTGATCCGGTTGCTGCACGGGTTCGACTATGCCGACATGGGTCCCTTTCGGGCGCTGCGCTGGTCGGCTTTGCAACGCCTCGAAATGTGCGATCCTACGTACGGTTGGAACGCCGAGATGCAGGTCAAGGCAGTGCAACGGGGTCTGCGCGTCGTCGAGGTTCCGGTGCGGTACCGCAAGCGAGTCGGGCGATCGAAGATCAGCGGCACGCTGAAGGGCACCGTGATGGCCGGTTCCCTGATCGTCGCCACCGTCGTTGCATTGCGGTTTTTCCCCGAACGGCAGCGCCGGCGAGCGGATTCGCCTCGCCCCTGACGTGGCAGCGCCGCCGCGCGGATTCGCCGAGCCCCTGACGTGGCAGCGTCGCCGCTCGGATACGCCGAGCCCCTGACGAATGAAGGTAGCCGACATGGATCGATTGAGTTTGTATCGGAGTCTGGCGCGACCCTCCGACAGTCGCATTCTCTATTACGTGATCGACGGGCTGGGCGGGCTTCGGCAGGCGCCGGGCGCGCCCACGGAGCTGGAAGCAGCCGCCACGCCGACCCTGGATCGGCTTGCCGATGAGGGCTCCACCGGCCTCATCACACCGGTGGCGCCGGGTGTCGCACCCGGTTCCGGTCCCGGGCACCTGGCCCTGTTCGGCTTCGATCCATTGGAGACCACGGTGGGCCGCGGCGTGCTCGCGGCGTTGGGCGTCGGATTCGAGCTGCAGACCGGCGACGTCGCGGCGCGCATCAACTTTTGCAGCCTCGACGGCGACGGCAACGTCATCGATCGCCGCGCCGGTCGTATCGGCTCCGAGATCGGCGCCCCGCTGGCCCAGCGTCTCGACGGCATCGATCTCGGTGGCGGCGTCGAGTGCATCGTCCGTCACGTCAAGGAGTATCGCGCCTGCGTCGTCTTCCGAGGCGCGGGGCTCGACGGGCGCATTGCCGATACCGACCCGCAGGCGACCGGTGTGCCGCCGCTGGCGCCACGGGTGCTCGACGATGCCGCGGCTGCCACCGTCGATCTGGCCACGACCTTCATCGAACGCGCCGGTGAGCTCCTGGCCGATCAGGACAAGGCCAACGGCGTCCTGCTGCGGGGCTTCGACTCGTATCATCCGCTGCCGAGCTTTGCCGATCTGTACGGCGTGCGGCCGGCGGCGGTTGCGGCGTATCCGATGTACCGAGGTGTTGCGCGGGCGGTCGGCATGGCGGTGTTCGATGCCGAGGATACGCTCGAGAGCCGCGTCGAGCTGACGCGCGCCGCCCTCGAGGAGCACGACTTTCTCTTCGTGCACTTCAAGGCCACCGACAGTCGCGGTGAGGACGGCGACTTCGACGCCAAGGTTCAGCAGGTCGAGATCGCCGACGAATCCCTGGCGGCGCTCCTCGAGCTCGGCTTCGACGTCGTCATGGTGACCGGCGACCATTCGACGCCGGCGACCTATAAGGCTCACTCGTGGCACCCCGTGCCGGCCCTCATCTGGGGACCGCATTGTCGGGCCAACGCCGCCAACGATGGATTCGGCGAGACCGCCTGCCTGTCCGGAGCGCTGGGCTCGATCCGCGGGATGGATTTGCTGCCGTTGGTACTGGCGCAGGCCGGACGCCTGGGTAAGTTCGGCGCCTGACCCGCCCGGCCGGCGGGGAGGGGGCCTTATCGGGCCCCGGCGAGAAGCGCCTCGGCGCGGGCCAGCTCGGCGGGCGTGTTGATGTTCAAGAGGACATCCTCGGGGTTCCCGAACGCCTCCAACTCTCGGCCGTCGATGGGCGTGGCCAGCTCGTCGGCCAGGGAGTGCAGGTCGAGGATCCCTCGATCGAGCCGGTCGACGAGACGTGGGAGCACGCCCGCTCCGAAAGCGGCGCACAGTGGGTGCCATCGCCCATTGCGTCGAGGAGCGGCGATGAGCGCGCCGGCGTCGACCATCTTCAGGGCCTTCTGCAGGAGCGCCGCGGGCACCAGCGGCAGGTCGACCGCGAGCACGATCAGCGGGCGTCCGGCGGCGTGCGAGAGCGCCGTCTCGATTCCGCCCGCGGGGCCGATCCCCGGGCGGAGGTCGGGAAGGTGGTCGATACCGAGGCCCGGACTCGGATCGCCCCCGACCTGGACCACTTCGGTGACGGCCTCGCAGAGGAGGTCGGCGCACCGCCGCGCCAGCGTAACGCCGTCAAGCGCCAAGCCCGCCTTGTCGCGACCCATTCGGGAGCTCGCGCCGCCCACGAGCATCGCACCCAGCGACGTCAGCGCCGGCTCGGGCCCGTTGTCGACGTGCGTCGGCATCGTCGGGTCCGCGGCGTCGACGTACGTCGGCTTTGTCGGCGTCGCTGGGTCCGGGGGGTCGACGGGCGATGTCATGTGACCGCCTTGAGGCCGTGTCCGGTCACCACTACCAGGTCTCCCTCGGCGCCACCGAGCTGGGCGTGGGCCGCGTAAGCTGCGGCGCCCGTGGGCTCGGCCCAGATCCCGTGCGAGCACAGCTCACGTTGCGCCACGCGAACTTCCTCGTTGCCGACGACGACGACGCGACCGCCGGAGCGGGTCACGGCCGCTGCCAGCGCCGCGCCGCGCACGGGGTCTTCGATGGCGATGCCGTCGGCAATCGACGGCTCGTCGCCCTCTTCAACGGCCGGGGGGGGGCCGGACAAGCCGGTCGCCGCCCACAGCGGCGCGGCGGTGCGGTGCTGCACGGCGATGAGCTCGGGAGGCCGCATGTCGGGAAACGTGGCACGCAGCTCGGCAAATCCGTTCCAGAGTCCGAGGACGAGAGATCCTTGCCCGGCGGTCACGAAGACGCGGCGCGGCAGCTCATCGCGGTACCGTTCCCACCACTGGAACGCCAGCGTCTTGGTTCCTTCGAGGAAGAACGGGTTCCACGCGTGGCTCACGTAGGCGCCACCGGAGTCGGCCTGGGCGGCGTCCGTTGTGCGCGAGCGCGGCCCATCGACTTCGACCACCTCGGCGCCGAACGCGCTCAGGGCAGCTTTCTTTCCACCCGGGGCGGATCGGGGAACGTAGATCCGGCAGGGGAGCCCCGCCGCGGCTGCGTAGGCGGCGAACGAGCCCCCGGCGTTGCCGGAGGAATCCTCGATCAGCGGCGTCGTCGCGGCCGCGCCGATGGCCCACGCCAGCATCACGGCGATCCCTCGGTCCTTGAACGACAGCGTCGGCTCGATGTGGGCGCAGGCGATGGCGGGCCCTTGCGGCAGGCGAATCCAGCCACCGGCGCCCTCGCCGAGAGTGGGCTGCGGGCAGCCTTGCGGAAGCCGGATCTGGGATCGATAGCGCCACACCCCGGATGCCCCCGAGACGATCGCCTCCGGGTCGAACGGAGGCCCGGGAGGCAGGTACCAGGGCTCGCCGCAGGAGCAGCGCCAGCCCTCCGGCGCCATCGAAGGAGTACGTGTTCCGCAGTGTTCGCAGACGAAGTCAACACTCACACATAGGCGAATAGCACGCACCCATGCACCGTGCAACAATGCGCGAATGCTCAAAAAGCCGCGATTGTTCACCGCCGGACCGACGCCGCTGCATCCCGATGCCATGCGCGCGGCTTCCGGAGCCGTGCCGTATCACCGCACGCCCGCCTTTGCGGAGCGCTTCGAGCGGGTCCAATCGGGCCTGAAAACCGCCTTCCGCACCGCCGGGCCGGTGGCGGTGCTGACGACATCGGGCACCGGCGCGATGGAGGCGGCTCTCGCCAGCCTCTTCGCGGCGGGCGACCGCGTCGTCGTGGTGGCCGGCGGTAAGTTCGGCGAGCGCTGGGGAGAGATCGGCCGCGCATACGCGCTCGACGTCGTCGAGATGACCGTGAGCCCGGGGTCCGCCGTGACGCCCGACGAGGTCGCCGAGCTTGTCGAGAAGTCCGGGCCGGTTCGCGGCCTGTTTCTCACCGCGAGCGAGACCTCGACCGGTACGGTGTACGACGCCCGCGGCATGACCGAGGCCGCGCGCGCCGTCGAGCCCGAAATTGTCTCCGTGGTCGACGCCATCACCTCGGTGGGAGCTTTGCCCATCGCCACGGACGAATGGGGATTCGACGCGGTCGTCGGCGGAGCGCAGAAAGCCTTCATGGTTCCCCCGGGGCTTGCCTTTGTTGCCTGCTCACCGCGCGGCTGGGGGCTTGTCGATAACGCGGCCGCGACGCCCCGCTATTACCTCGACCTGCGCAAGTACGCCGCCTCGGCCGAGAAATCGCAAACGCCTTTCACGCCGGGAATCGGACTGTTGATGGCCCTGGAGGCCTCGCTCGAAGCCATCGAGGAGGTCGGTGGCATCGGCGTGCTGGAGAGCAACGCCCATCATCTGGCGAGCGCCTGCCGCGCGGCCGCTGACGCGCTCGATTTGGAGCTGTTGTCGGCGGCGCCGAGTCCGGCGGTCACGGCCATCAAAGCGCCGAAACCGGGCGGCGCGCCGGACATCGTCGCCGCCATGCGCGAGCGTCATGGCGCGCAGCTCTCGGGCGGACAGGGCGCCTTGAAGCCACATATCTTCCGCATCGGGCACATCGGCTACGTCGATGACCTCGACTTGCTCGGTGTGCTCGCGGCCCTCGAAGGAGTGCTCGCCGACAGCGGGCATCCCGTCACCCCCGGCGCGGGAGTCGCCGCGGCCGCCGCCGAGCTCGCCGCCGCTCGGGCCTCGCGAGGCGAGCGAGGAAAAATCGGATGAGCGGATCAGTCCCAAGAGTCTTCGGATGCAGCAGCCTCCTGAGGAGATCAGTCCCCAAGAACCTCGTGTGCAGCCCGTCCGATGAGTAGCTCAGCCCCCAAGATTCTCGTGTGCGGCACCCTCAAGGGTCGTGGTCTGGAGATCCTGGAGGCGGCCGGCTGCGAGGTCGACCATCAGATCGATCGCAAATCGGGATCGCTCGCCGACGTCATCGAGCCCTACGCCGGCGTCATCGTGCACTCCTCGCATCTGATGGACGCCGACGCGGTGGCTGCCGGGGCCAACCTTCGAGTGATTGGCCGAGCCGGGGTCGGCGTCGACAACATCGACGTCGAGGCGGCAACGCGCGCCGGCGTGCTGGTCATGAACCTGCCCTGGGGCAACACCGTGACCGCGGCCGAGCACACGTTGGCGCTCATCCTGGCGCTGGCGCGGAACGTGCCGCAGGCTTCGGCCGCGCTGCGCGCAGGCACCTGGGACCGCAAGCCCTACCTGGGCGTGGAGCTCAAGGACAAGGCCATCGGCGTGGTCGGCTTCGGTCGCATCGGCCGCGAGGTCGCGCGCCGTGCCCAGGCCATGGAGATGCACGTGCTGGCGTCGGATCCCTACATGTCCGAGCGCGTCGCCGCCGACCTGGGTATCGATCTCGTGCCGCTCGACGAGCTGTTGCCGCAGATCGACGTGCTCACCGTGCACGTGCCCCTCAGCAAGGACACGCATCACCTCATCGACGCCGAGGCGCTGGCGTGCATGAAGCGGGGCTCTCGCGTTATCAACTGCGCCCGTGGTGGGTTGATCGACGAGAAGGCGTTGCTCGCGAGCCTGGAGGCAGGCCACATCGGCGGCGCCGCCTTTGATGTGTTCGAGAACGAGCCGCGGGCCGATCCGGAGCTTCTTGCCCACCCGCGCTTCATCGGCACGCCCCATCTCGGGGGCGCCACGCTCGAGGCGCAGGAGAAGATCGGCGAGGGCATCGCCGGGCAGATCGCCGACTTCCTGACCGAGGGCACCATCCACCACGCCATCAACGTGCAGGCCCTTCCGCCCGAGGAGCAGCGACCGATGCTGCCGTACATCGACCTCGCGCGCCGCCTGGGCTCGTTGCTCTCGCAGACGCACACGGGGATCGAGAGTTTGCACGTCGAGTACTTCGGCAATATCGCCGCGTTCACCACCAAGCCGGTGAGCGCCGCGGTGCTCGTCGGTTTCTTCGAGCCCCACCTCACCGAACAGGTGAACCCCGTCAACGTTTGGAACATCGCCCGCGACCGCGGTATCGAAGTGCAGGAGTCAACCAGCACAGCCGGCCGCGGATACTCGAACCTTGTGAGAATCACGGCGCGCTCGCCCGCGGGTGAGCATTCCGTGGCGGGAACCGTGTTCGATGAGTCCCGCTCGCGCGTCGTCGAGCTCGAGGGACTGCCGGTCGAGCTCGCCCCGGAGGGCCATCTGTTGATGTTCGCCAACGACGACCGCCCCGGCGTTGTCGGGGCAGTGGGGCAGTTTCTGGGCGAGCACGGCATCAACATTGCGGACGTGCGACTCGCGCGCGCCGACGGCGCGGAAACCGCGATCGCCGTAATGACCCTCGACCAGGCTCTCGTCGACGAGGTCCTCGCCGAATTCGAGGCCCTGAACGTCATCAAGTTGGCCAAGTACCTCGAGCTCTGAAATCCAGCCAGCGCACGACCTGCTCATCGGGACGCCTCGGCCGGTGCGTGTGCTCGCGCGTTCCGCGGGCGGGCCGCCGATTTCTTGCCTGAATAGGGCCTCCGTGTAAGAATTTCCGCGGACCCGTCACGGCGCTTCTTCTTCATCTCAGACACCGCGCTGGGCCCTTTTCGTCCGCTTCCGAAGACCTGTCGGCACCCCGTCCGAGGACCCGTGCGAAGGCCGCGAAGTAGAACGTTGCCAACAATCCTGAGGCCGCGCGTTCGTGAAAATGATGCCGAACGTTCCCGACCATTCTCGAGTGCTCGGAGCCGGTGAAGCCATCGTCTCCAACATGGAGTGAACGCCATGGCGCGTAAGAAAGTAACCGTAGTCGGTGCCGGCCACGTCGGCGCCACAACCGCACTGGCCATCGTCAACCGGGGCCTGGCCGACGTCGTGTTGACCGATATCATTGAAGGCATGCCGCAAGGCAAGGCGCTCGACATGATGGAAGCGACGCCCTTGATCTGCCGCGACGCCGAGATCACCGGCACCAACAGCTACGTCGATACGCAGGGATCGGACATCGTCGTGATCACTGCCGGCCTCGCGCGCAAGCCGGGGATGAGCCGCGACGACCTGCTGTTCAAGAACGCCGAGATCATCGGCGGCGTCGTTGACGAGATCGCCAAGTATTCGCCGGACTCGATCATCATCGTCGTCACCAACCCACTCGACATCATGGCCTATCTGGCCTTCAAGAAGTCGGGTTTCCCGCGCGAGCGTGTTCTCGGTATGGCCGGCGTGCTCGACTCTGCTCGTTTCCGGACGTTCATCGCCATGGAGCTCGGTGTCTCGGTCGACAACACCCACGCCTTCGTGCTGGGTGGACACGGCGACAGCATGGTGCCGCTGCCGCGTTACTCGACCGTAGCGGGGGTTCCGATTACCGAGCTGATGACGGACGAACAGATCAATCGCATCGTCCAGCGGACGCGCCAGGGCGGCGGCGAGATCGTCAAGCTGCTGGGGACGGGCAGCGCCTACTTCGCGCCGGCCTGGTCGGTGACGCAGATGGTCGAGGCGATCCTGCACGACAAGAAGGAAATCCTCCCGTGCGCCACGCATCTGGAGGGCGAGTACGGCGTCGAGGGTGCCTTCGTCGGCGTCCCCGTGGTGCTGGGGGCGGGCGGCATGGAGAAGGTGTTCGAGATCGAATTGTCCGGCGACGAGCGCACCTCCTTCGACGACTCCGTGGCCGAGGTCAAGGAGCTCATCGCCAAGCTGGACGCCTAGCGAGAAACTCTCGCCGGCCCGTAACCAGGCCGGCGGGTTAAAGACCGAGCGGGCCGGTGGTCGTGCCACCGGCCCGCTTTCCATGAACGTATGAGATCCTCGTTGGTCGGAGAAATCCGGCCTCGGGCCGGAGACAGAGGTGAACAATGGCCGTCGAACGAACCCTCGCCATGATCAAGCCGGACGCCGTGCGTCGGAACCTGATCGGCAAGATCATTGCGCACTATGAAGCCGAAGGATTCGAAGTCGTCGGCCTCAAGAAGACACGTCTGACCCGCGACGACGCGTGCGCCTTTTATGCCGTGCACGCCGAGCGTCCCTTCTATGACAGCCTCACCGAGTTCATGAGCTCGGGAGCGATCTGCGCGCTCGTGCTCGAGCGGGAAAATGCCATTACGCACCTGCGCGCCGTGATGGGTGCCACGAATCCGGCCGAGGCCGACGAAGGCACCATTCGCGCGTTGTACGCGGAGAGCCTCGAAGCCAACAGCGTGCACGGATCAGACGCGCCCGAGACCGCGGCGGTGGAGATCGCGTTCTTTTTTTCGGAGCGTGAGCTGCTTGGCTGACCGGCGGCCTCGGGCCGCCTACCGATCGCGATCCGTCCTTCGATAGCGACGCCGGCGACGGTCGCGATCCGTTCGTTTGCTCAAGGCCACCGGTGGTGCGTCGTCGCACCACCGGGCCACCCACGTCTTGTACGGCCACTGGCGGCGCCGGTACTTGTAGATCACTCCGAGGCGGCGGAGGCGGCTCTGATGGCGCCATTGCGGGCGAACAACATCGTTCTCCCAGTTCCACACGGTCTTGGTGCATACGTCCAGCTCGCGTGCCATTCGTTCCTGGCTGCAGGCCATGTGCAGTTCCCGCAACGTGTTGACGAATGTCGGCCAGTCAAATTCGACGACGATACGGTTGAGCGGCTGTCGCATGTAGGGGTGAGACGGCCAGGAACCCATTTCTTTCCGGAAAATTTCCAGAAAGAAATGGGTTCAGCGCTTTTTCGGGTGGGGTGCTGGGCGGAGGGCGTTTCGGCCGGAGGGGGTGTCCGGACTCATGGGGCGGCGGTCGTTGCCGCGTCTCCAAAGAGGGGCAGGCGGGGGTTCGCCCTCGTTGGGCGCGGCCTAGCCGCCGAAGCTCTTGAGGATGTCGAACGTGATGACGACAAGCATCAACGTCACGAGGAGCACGACGCCGACCTTCATCATGTTCTCCTTGACCTGCATCGACAGGTCGTGGCGCGTGATGCCTTCGAACGCCAGCACGGCGAGGTGCCCGCCGTCGAGCACCGGGATCGGCAGCAAGTTGAGCAAGCCGAGCTGCAGCGACACGATCGCCATGAAGAAGAAGAGCATGAACGGATCTTGTGTGCGCGCGGCGGCGCCTGAGTAGCGCGCGATCTCGATCGGCCCCGACAACGAGCGCATCGACATGCGGCCGGTAAAGAGGCGCCCGAGGATTTCACCGACGAGCGCTGTTTGGCGCCTGATCTCGGTCGCGGAGCGGCCCATCGCGGGCACAAGTGCGTAGCTGACGAGCTCGGTCTCCAACGGTGCCCGCCGAACGCCGAGAGAACCGTAGTCTTCGCTTACGCCCTCTTCGATTTCTCGCGTCAAGCGGGCCGGTGTGATGGTGACGGAGACGGGCGTGCCCTGCCGGTCGACGACGAAGTCGGTCGGCTCATCGGGTCGGCCGCTCACGATCATCGTCAGCTGCGTCCAGTCCTGTATGGGGGCGCCGTTGGCCGACACGAATCGATCGCTCGGCTGAAGGCCCGCTGCAGCGGCCGGCGTGCCTTCCGTAACCTCCGCGATGACCGGCTCGATCGGCGGCAGCAGCACACCGAGCGAGCCCTGCCGCGACGGGCCGATGGCGTCGGGAGTGGCGGCCAGGGTGCGGCGTTCGCCGTCGTTCTCGACCGTCAGCTGCACCTCCTGCCCGCCGGAGATGAGCACCCTCAGCTCGAATTCCTGCCAGGTATCGACGGGCTGCTCGTCGACGGCAATCACTCGATCACCGGCAACGAGGCCGGCGGCGGCCGCCGTCGACCCCGGCGCGACGTAACCCATGTCCGCCGGGTCACTACGCCAGGTTTCGACGGCCATTCCACGCATGAAGACCATCGTCAGCAGCACGAACGACAGCACCACGTTCATCAACGGCCCGTTGAAGAGGACGAAAAACCGCTGCCACTTCGGTCGCGACAGGAACTCGTCGTCGGAGCCGGTGATCTCCTCGTCCGGGTTCTCGCCTTTCATCTTGACGTAGCCGCCCAGGGGAAGGGCGCACACGCGATAGTCGGTCTCTCCGCGGCGGAAGCCGAAGAGCCGCGGCCCGAAGCCGAGGGCGAAGACTTCCACGTAGATACCGAAGAACTTGGCCGTGGCGAAGTGGCCGAGCTCGTGCACGAAGATCATCACGCCGAGCACGAAGACGAGCGCCATTACGTTGGTAAGGAGATCAAACATGGTTCGCTAACTGTAGCAGTTGGGGTTGAGGGGTCGCTAATACGGGTTGAGGGGTCGCTAATACGGGTTGTGGGGTCGCTAATACGTGGTGCGGGTCGTGATGTGTGGGCCGCCAATGCGCGATGCGGGTCGCTGAAGCGTAACGCGGGCCGACAGTGCGGGATGTGGTGCGGGGATCACCTCTCGGTTTGTTGCGCGGCTTGGAGGATATCCGCGGCCGCGGCGCGGGCGACCCGATCGGCATCGAGGATCGCGTCGAGGCTGTCGGCGGGGGTGGCTTCGACCACCGCGAGGGTGTCGCTGACGGTCGGGAGTATCTGGTCGAAGGGCAAGGTCCCTTTCAGGAAGGCGGCGACGGCGATCTCGTCGGCGGCGTTGAGCATCGCAGGGGCGGTCCCGCCGGTACGGAGCGCCTCTCGTGCCAGACCGAGCGCCGGGTAGCTGCGGGGATCGGCGGCCTCGAACGTCCACGGCGCGCTCGCCGGAAGGTCGAGCGCGTCGACAGCGCGGTCCCATCGTTCGGGATAGGAGAGCGCGTCCTGGATCGGCAGTCGCATGTCGGTCGGCCCGGCATGCGCGATCATCGACCCGTCGATGAGCTCGATCAGCGAATGCACGATGCTCTGCGGGTGGATGACAACGTCGATCTTCTCGACCGGCAGGCCGAACAACCAATGGGTTTCGATGACCTCGAAGCCCTTGTTCATCAGCGTCGCCGAATCGATCGTGATGCGTGGGCCCATCTTCCAGGTGGGATGTTCGAGGGCCTGCGCAGCGGTGACCTCTGCGAGTCGCGCGTCGTCCCAACCACGAAACGGCCCGCCGCTCGCCGTCAGCACGAGGCGCCGGACGTCGTCGATGGAGGCGCCGCGCAGGCACTGGTGCAGGGCGTTGGGCTCGGAGTCGACCGGCAGAATCGCGACGCCGTTTTCCGAGGCCATCGCCATGATGATCTCGCCGGCCATCACCAGTGACTCCTTGTTGGCCAGGGCGACATCGATGCCGTTGCTTACCGCCTCGTACGTGGCCGCCAAGCCCGGAGCCCCGACGACGGCATTGAGGACGACGTCGGCGTCGCATCCCGAAGTCGCTGTCCGAAGGCCGTCGTCGCCCCACACGATCCGGGGCGGGTCGACGCCGAGAGCCTCGGAGAGACCGGCTGCCGCCGATTCGGTGGCCAGCGACACCACGTCCGGGTGGTAACGCCGTACCTGCTCGGCGAGCAGGTCGGTGTTCGAGCCGGCCGCCAAAGCCGCGACTTCGAGTTGATCCGGATGGCGGCTGACGACGTCGAGCGCCTGGGTGCCCACGGACCCGGTGGATCCGAGAATGGCGACTCGCTTAGCTGACATCGGCGACTCGCTCAGGTGACATCGGCGCCTCCTTAGCTGACATCGGCGACTCGCTCAGGTGACATCGGCGTCTCCTTGGCTGACATCGGCGACTCCTTGGAGGTCGTCAGGGCGTGAAGGCTTGGTTGGCGGGGAGCAGAGGGTGCCGGCCGGTCTCGAAGTGTGTCCGGCAGAGGCTGAGGCTGTTGGAACGCGTCGAAGATTCTGGAAACGGTGGAGGCGGTCAGAAAAGGTCGAAAAAGACGATGGCGTACAGCATGGCGCCGGCGAACAGCAGCCCGTCGAGCCGGTCGAGGACGCCGCCGTGGCCGGGCAGTAGCTGGGATGAGTCTTTTATTCGAGCGGCTCGCTTGAGAGAGGATTCGAAGAGATCGCCGGCCTGGCCCACCGCGCCGAGAGCCACGCCGATGAGCATGCCGCGGGGCCACGATAACGCCGGCAACCAGTAGTGGGCCACCACGGCGGCGCCGATGCCGCTGGCGATGAGGCCGAAGACCGCGCCTTCGACGGTCTTCTTGGGCGAGAGCTCCGGTGCAAGGGGGTGTTTTCCGAAAGTCTTGCCGCCGTAGTAGGCGGCGATGTCCCCCGAGCTGACCGCGGCGAAGAGCATGACGATCAGAGCGACGCCCGACTCCTCATAACGCAAGGCGACGTAGAACCCCGGCAGCAGGCCGAGCCACAGAATCCCGCCGGCGGTGGCCATGGCGCGACGGATCGCCAGGGCAGGGTGCTGTCTGCCGGCCACCAGGCCCAGGAACGCCGAGAGCAACACGGCGAGCGCGGTGACCACCGCCGGCGTACCCGGCGCCGGAGCGGCGAACGAGATGGCGCAGGCCAGGGCCATCGGCGCCCCCATGCCGCGCACCGGCGCGGCTCCCGCCTCGGCCGCGAGGCCGGCGTACTCGCCCCAGGCAACGAACAGAAATATGGCCAGGACGAAAACGAAGGTATAAGGCGGCAACAGGAGCGTGCCGGCCAGGACCGCCAGCAACGCTGTTGCGGTGAGGATCCGGATCAAGGTTCGCTTCGCCCGGCGCCCTGCGTGACGCCCCCGTACCGCCGCTCGCGCTGCTGGAAGTCGGCGATGGCGCGAAGCAGATCGGTGCGCCGAAAATCGGGCCAGAGCTTCTCCGTGACCCAGATCTCGGCGTAGGCGATCTGGTACAGGAGGAAGTTCGACACGCGCAGCTCTCCGCTCGTGCGGATCAGGAGATCGAGCTCCGGCAGGTCGTGCGTGTACAGGTACTCGCTCAGCTTGTCTTCGTCGAGGTCCGCCGGGTCGAGCCTGCCGGCGGTGATGTCCGCGGCGGCTCCGCGGATCGCGTCGACGATCTCCGTGCGACCGCCGTAGTTGAGGGCGATGACGAATCGCAGACCGGTGTTGCCGGCGGTGGCGTCGGTGGCGTCGCGGATATCCCTTTGCACATCCTCGGGCAGGCCGTCGAGTCGGCCGATGGCGCTGAACCGGATCGAATGACGCAGCAGCGTCGGCAACTCACGCGCCAGATATTCCTTCAGGAGCTCCATGAGCGCGTCGATCTCGTTGCGCGGCCGCTTCCAGTTTTCCACCGAGAAGGCATACAACGTCAGCGCGCCGAGTCCCGCGCGGGCCGCCGTTTCCACCGCCTCACGAACCGCCGTGATCCCGGCCCGGTGCCCTTCGACGCGCGGCAAGTCGCGTTGTTTCGCCCAGCGGCCGTTGCCGTCCATGATGATGGCGACTTGCCGCGGAAGCTGTCCCCAGTCGATCGAACCGAGCAGTCCGTTCGCCTCGGGCGTGGATGAGACGTATTCGACGAGGTCCGCCGGCGCCGCGGGAGAGGTGTCGGCGCTGACGTGCTGTGTCATGAGGAGTCTCGGGGTCCGTACCCGTGCGGGTGTGACTCGCGCCAGCCCCAGGCGTCGGCAAGTGTCTGCCGGATGTCGAATCGCGCGCGCCAGCCGAGCTCATCGGCGGCGCGCCGTGGGTCGGCGATCAGCCGGGCCGGATCGCCGGGGCGTCGCGGCGCCTCCACGGCGGGAATCTCCTTGCCCGTCACCTCGCGCGCGATCTCGAGCATCTGCAGAACGCTATAGCCCTCGCCGGTGCCGAGGTTGTAGATGTTCCCGGGATTGCCCGCCGCCAGACGCTCGAGCGCGGCGATGTGAGCCGCCGCGAGATCGAGCACGTGGATATAGTCGCGTACCCCCGTACCGTCGTCGGTGGGATAGTCGTTGCCGAAGACCGCGACGTTTTCGCGCTGTCCCAGCGCGGCGTCGAAAAGAATCGGAATTAAGTTGCTCGCGGGCTGCTTGTCCTCGCCGATCGTTCCGTCCGGATGCGAGCCCGCGGCGTTGAAGTAACGCAACACCATGCCGCTCATCGGCAACGCGGCCTCATAGGCTCGCAATGCCAGATCGACGGCGAGCTTGCTGGCGCCGTACGGGTTGACCGGCCGCGGGCAGATCTCCTCGTCGATGGCTTCGGCGTCCGGCTCGCCGTAGACCGCGCAGGTCGACGAGTGCACGATGTGGGGCACCTCACGCTCCACCATCCAGTCCATCAGGCTCAGGCTGTCGCGCAGGTTGACACGGTAATAGAGCTGGGGGTCGTATACCGACTCCTCGACGGAGCACTTCGCCGCCATGTGCATGACGGCGTCGGGCCTCTTGGCCTCGGCGGCCGCGTCGAGCACCTCGTGATCCCCGCAACCGCCGACGTGCAGTTCGACGCCTTCGGGGAGGGTCTCTCGATGCCCGGAAGAAAGATCGTCGACGACCACGACGTGGTGGCCGACTTCCAATAGGGCTCGGACGAGGTGGCTACCGACGTAGCCCACCCCACCGGTGACAAGGATGTGCATGGGGGTTCTCAGGGGTGTCCGGGGGCCTTGACCGAAGTCTTGCCTTCGACGGTTCGGGCGCGTTCCTTGGGAAGAACGGCAGTTTATCATCGCACTCCCTCATCTACACGCCGTATTCGACGCGCGCCAGGAACAGCCCTTCCGGAGGAGCCTTGACCATCGGTGGGTGGCCCGCAGATGCTTGCGCCATGGCCTCGATTTCCCGCGGGTGGCGGCGCCCGTAGCCGACCTCCAGCAGGCTGCCGACCATCCCGCGCACCGCATGGCGCATGAAGCTACGGCTCTCGACGGTTACCACCAGCAGACGCCCGACCTCGACCTCGAAGCGTTCGATCGTACGGACGGGCCGATCGCCCTGCGGCTGCGAGGCGAACACTCTCTGGCAGACCGGTCCGACAAGATGCGACGCAGCCTCGCGCATTGCGTCGACGTTTTGCAGGTGAGGGCGGTGCCAGGAAAAAGGCGACAGGAACGGCGACGCGATCGGGGCCGGGTCGATGTAGTAAAGGTAGGTCTTTCGACGGGCGGAGAAACGGGCGTGGAAGTCGTCGTCGGCCTGCTCGCACGCGAGGATGCGAATGTCCTCGGGCAACATGCCGTCGAAGGCGCGTTGCCAGCGGTGCAGCGGCAGCGCACGCGAGGGGTCGAAGTGGCACACCTGGCCGAGAGCGTGAACGCCGGCGTCCGTGCGGCTCGCGCCCGTGACCTTGGTCTTCTCTTCGCACACGCGGCTTGCGACGGCCTGCAGCTCGCCCTGGACGCTGGGCGCGTGTGGCTGCACCTGCCAACCGGAGTAGCGGGTACCTCGATACGAGACCGTCAGTCGAATACGCATTGAGGTTCATGCTACCGCGCAGGATGCGACCTCGGCCGTCGTTCGCTATCCTTCCGTTATGGCTCTACGCTCTCTCGTCAAATACCCGGACCCCGGCCTGCAGGAAGCCTGTGAGCCGGTGGAAGAGTTCGGGCCCGAGCTCCATCGTCTGGCGGACGACATGGTCGAGACCATGCACGCCGAATCGGGTATCGGGTTGGCCGCGCCTCAGGTCGGAGAGGCCCTCCAGCTCACCGTCGTGGACCTCTCCGGAGGGACCGATGCGGAGCAGTTGATCCGCATCGTCAATCCGCACGTGACGAGCGAGGAAGGCGAGCTGCGCGAGGAAGAGGGCTGCTTGTCGTTTCCCGAGGTGATCCTGACGGTGCCGCGCCCCGCGAGAGTGACGGTCGCCGGCCGCGACCTCGACGGCAACGAAATCGAGATCGAAGCCGAGGGGCTGCTGGCGCGCTGCCTGCACCATGAGATCGATCATCTCAACGGCGTTCTGTTCATCGAGCGGGTCAGCCCGCTCAAGCGCGACATGACGCGTCGCCGGATCGCCAAGCGGATTCGCGCGGGAGACTGGTAGCCGTTGCGCGTCCTGTTCATGGGGACGCCGGCGTTCGCGGTACCGACGCTGCGGGCGCTCGCCGAGGCGCACCACGTCGTCGCCGTCGTGACCCGACCCGACAAGGGTCGAGGGCGCGGTCGACGAACTGCTTTCTCGGAGGTCAAAGAGTGGGCGCTCGGGGCGGGGATTCCCGTCGAGCAGCCACACACGCTGCGCGATGCCGAGGTGCAGTCGCACCTCGTGAGCTATGGCGCGGATGTCTTCGTGGTGGCGGCGTACGGGTTGATTCTTCCGTCCGAGATTCTCGACATGCCGCCGCGCGGGTGCATCAATGTGCACGCGTCGCTGCTGCCGCGCCACCGCGGCGCCGCTCCGGTGGCCTGGGCGATCCTCTGTGGCGACGAGCAAACCGGCATCACCACCATGTTGATGGACGAGGGCCTGGACACGGGGCCGATGCTGTTGCGTCGGGACCGTGCGCTGGGACCGCGCGATACGACCGGCGAGGTTACGGAGAAGCTCGCCGACATCGGCGCGGAGCTCCTCGTCGAGACGCTGGCCGGCCTCGAAAGCGGCAGCGTCGTTCCGCAGCCGCAGCCGCAGGACGGCGTCACACTGGCGCCGAGCCTGAAGAAGGCGGACGGTGCCATCGACTGGCGCGAGGATGCCGTCGCCGTCGATCGCAGGATTCGGGCGATGCAACCCTGGCCGGGATCGTTCACGTTTCGCGGCGATGAGCGGCTGGTCGTGTGGGAGGCGCGGCCGTGCGATGTCGCCTCCGTCGATCCGGTTGCATCCACCGAACCCGGCGCGGTGATCCGCGTCGGTGCGGAGGGCATCCGGGTTGCCTGCGGCCGGCATGCGGTCGACATCGTGGCGCTGCAGCGCGCCGGCGGCCGTCGGCAGACGGCGGCCGAGTTCTTGCGCGGGCGTCCGATAGAGGTGGGCGAGCGCCTCGGGCCGGAGTCGGGTTGAGCGCGCCCGACGCTCGCGCCGTCGCGCTCGATGTCCTCGTGCAGGTGGCCGCCGGTGGCGCCAGCGACCGCGCGCTGGACCGCGCGTTTCGCCGCGGCGAGCTGCCGGACCGCGACAGAGGTCTGGCGACCGAAACGGTCTACGGTGTCTTACGGCGCCGGCAGAGCCTCGATGCCGTCATTGCGCCGCACAGCCGGCGCCCCCTCGCATCTCTCGACGCCGCGGTAATCGAGGCTCTGCGGCTCGGGACCTATCAGATCGTGTATCTCGACCGGGTCCCGTCGCACGCCGCGGTTGCCACCACGGTCGAGGCGGTCAAGCGACACAATCGTGGCGCCGCGGGCTTCGTCAATGCCGTTCTTCGCAGCGTGATCCGCAGTGGCGCGGGCGTCGCCTCGAAGACCGCGACGGAGTCCGGGGCGGGGAAGGCCGCGCCGGGGCCCGAGGCAGGGAAGGCCGCAACGGGGCCCGAGAGGAAGACCGCGACGGAGTCCGACGTCGGGAAGACTGCGACGAAGTCCGGGACGGGGGCGGTCCCCGGCCAGATTGTTGGCGCGGATCCCTTTGCCGATATCCCGAAGTGGTGGGCCGAACGCTGGCGGCGCCGGTTCGGCGATGCGCAGGCGGCCGCGTGGTTCGCCGCCACACTCGAGCCGGCGCCTCTCACCTTGCGGGCTCATCCTCGCCGGGTGGCCCACGACGAGCTGGTCGCGTTGCTGGCCGAGGAGGAGGTTGTAGCGGAGCGGTCAACGCAGGTTCCCGGGGCACTGCGGGTCATTGCCGGCAACCCCGTCGGTACGTCGTTGCTGCGGCGGGGTTCGTTCGCGCTGCGGGGTGAAGCCTCGCAGCTTGTCGCCGCGCTCCTGCCGGTGAGCGAATCCGACCGTGTGCTCGACGCCTGTGCGGGTCGGGGCGGGAAAACGTTGCAGATTGCAGAGGATGCGAGCCCGCGGTCGATCGTCGCCGGTGACGTGAGCCACTGGCGCGCGGTTGCCTGCGCGCGCGGAGCCCGGGACGCCGGCACGCCCGAGGTGCATCCCGTCGTCGCGGACCTTTCGGTTCCTGCACCGTTCGGCCGCGGCTTTTCAGTGGTGATGGTCGACGCTCCTTGCAGCGGGCTCGGCACGGTGCGACGGCACCCGGAGCTCAAGTGGCGCAACACCCCCGCGCGCCTACGCCGGCTCGCCGAGCTGCAGCGGCGCATCCTCGGTAACGCGGCCGACACGGTGATCCCCGGCGGCAAGCTCCTGTATGCCACCTGCTCGACCGAACCGGAAGAGAACGAAAAGGTCGTCCAAGAGCTCCTCGAGCAACGTCAAGACCTCGAGTTGCAGCCCCCCGAGCTGCCGCCGGGCGCCGATGCCGCGCTCGTCGGTGCCGACGGCTACTTCCGCACCTATCCCGCGTTCCCCGATCTGGACGGCTTCTTCGCCGCCTTGATGGTCAAGACGCGGTAGGCCCATCGTGCTATAAGAAGATCCTGAGAAGTTCCGACAAACAAATCCACCCCACCATCGGTCACCTCTACGCGTATGTCTTCATTCGTATCGACGCTCATGTCGATCCTCAAGCTCGGCCTGGCGGTCGCCGTTCTCGGCGTTCTCTTCGTCGTCGGCGGCTACCTGGGCGTGCAGTGGGCACTGAGTGCGGAGGAATTCGACGTACCGGATGTCGAGGGGATGGGGCTCGCCGAGGCCACCTCGCTGCTCGCCGCACAGGGGCTGATCGTCGAGGTCGAGGAGCAGGCGCTCACCGATAACGTCATTCCCGAAGGCGCCGTGTTGCGGCAGAACCCCCTGGCCGGCACCGCCATCAAGCGGCGGCGCGGTATCCGTCTGACGCTGTCGTCCGGCCTGCCGCGGCGAGAGTTGCCGATGGTCGTGGGCAACGCGCTGCAGCGGGCGCAGATCGCCCTGCAGCAGAAGAACATCGATGTCGAGTATGTGGCGCGGGTGTTCTCGACGGAGTTCGCCAAGGATCGCGTCATCGGGCAACAGCCCAGCAGCACCGGGCTTCCCGAGGGCAGTAGCGTGCCCGTGCGACTCCTGGTCTCGCTCGGGGCTCCACCGCGCAAGTACATCATGCCCGACCTCGCCTATCTGGACGCCAATCTGATCGTGCCCCAGCTCGAGCGCATGGGGTTCAACGTGCAGCGATTTCCGTCGGCGAGCAGGGCCGCCGGCCGGCCGCCGACCACCATCATCTCGACCGATCCGTCGCAGGGATTTCCGGTTGAACAGGGCGACGTAATCAGGCTCTATCTCAATCAATGATCGAAGACCGCACAATCCAATTGGCCCCCTCGCTTCTTGCGTCCGACTTCGCCGACCTTGGTGGGGCGCTGGCGATGCTCGACGACATCGTCGATGTTTTTCACGTCGACATCATGGACGGTCACTTCGTTCCCAACATCACCATGGGGCCGATGATCGTGGAGGCGCTGCGCCCAAGAACCGACAAGATCCTCGATGTCCACCTGATGGTCTCGGAGCCCGATCAATGGGTGGGTCCGTACCGCGACGCCGGGGCGGATTGGATCAGCGTCCACTACGAAGCGGCCACGCACCTCGAGCGAACCATGAGCTGCATCCGCGAGGCGGGCGCGCGCGCCGGTGTGGTTCTCAATCCGGGAAGCCTGCCGAGCGGGTTGGAGTACATTCTCGCCGACGGCGATTTCGTTCTGGTGATGTCGGTCAATCCGGGCTTCGGCGGTCAGAGTTTCATCCCGTCGAGCCTTCAGAAGCTGACCGAGTTGCGTCGATATCTCGACGACAAGGGACTGTCGTCGGTGCAGCTCGAGATCGACGGGGGAGTCGACTTGACCAACGTCGCCGACATCGTCCGGGCCGGCGCCGATATTCTGGTGGCCGGTTCCTCGGTCTACCGCGCCGACGACCCGCGCGAGGCGGCGCGGAACCTGCTGGGCGCGGCCCGATCAGCGAGGCTCTCATGAAGACGATGGTCACCGGCGCGGCCGGCTTCATCGGCTCACACCTCTGCGAGGATCTCGTGCGCCGAGGCGACGAGGTCGTCGGCGTCGACTGCTTTCTCGACAACTACGGCCGCGACATCAAGGAAAGACAGATCGCGGCTCTGCGCGCGGGGACGGCGTTCGAGCTCGTCGAGTCGACGATCCTCGATCTCGACCTGGATGCGGCGCTCGCCGGCGTCGATCGTGTCTTTCATCTTGCCGCGCTGCCGGGTGTCCGGCCGTCGTGGGGAAGCGCGTTCTCCGACTACCTGACGCACAACGTGATGTCGACGCAGGCGTTGCTCGAAGCCTGCAAGCGCGTCGGTGTCGGTCGCCTGGTGTACGCGTCGTCGTCGTCGGTGTACGGCGACACCGACGTGCTGCCGATGCGCGAAGACGCCACGGCCCGACCCTTTTCTCCCTACGGCGTCACCAAGCTCGCCGCCGAGCACATGGTTCGCCTCTACAGCCGTAACTTTGCTCTGCCGACGGTAAGCGTGCGCTACTTCACGGTGTACGGGCCGCGGCAGCGCCCCGACATGGCGACCCAGCGATTTCTCACGGCGGCGCGCGAGGGCACGCCGATCCGCGTGTTCGGCGACGGCGCGCAGAGCCGCGACTTCACCTACGTAGCCGATATCGTCGAGGGAACGCGCCGCGCCGCCGAGACGGGCGAGCCTGGAGCCGTATACAATATCGGGGGCGGCAGCCGGGTGACGCTCAGCGAGCTCATCGCCATGATCGAAACGGTGACCGGCGCCTCCTTGCAGATTGAGCGCGAGCCGGGGAAGCCGGGCGATGTCCGGTCGACCGAGGCCGATTGCAGGCTGGCGCGAGATGTCCTCGATTTCATCCCCACGACCTCGCTGGAAGAAGGGCTGAGCCGACATTTGAGGTGGCTCGATACCGGCGACGTCGGATCCTGATATGCACGCAACTTCGAAAAATCCGGGTTGGAAAGGCTTGCTCTGCCTGCTCGTACTCGTGGCCGCGGCGCCGGCCTGCTCGAGGGGCTCCTCACCGCTGCTGACGGCCGACCCCACCGGCTCCGCTCTGTGGGAGCAGGGTCAGGACGCGCTCGTCGCCGCTGAATGGCGCGACGCCGTGAGCTCGTTCGACACGCTCTTGCGCAACTACCCGTCGAGCCCGTTTCTGGCGGAATCGCGGCTCGGCATGGGCCGCGCTTACTACGAGCAGGGTCGCGTCGAGAGCCTGATCATGGCGATCGACGCGTTTCAGTCGTTTCTCACCTACCACCCGTCGCACCGCGAAGTCGCCTACGCTCAATACATGGTGGCGATGACGTACGTCGCCCAGATGCGGACGGCGGACCGCGACCAGACCCCGACCCGCCAGGCGATCGACGCCTTCCAGCTTCTCATCGACACCCACCCTGAAAGCCCTCTGTACGACGAGGCCGTGCGGCGGCGTGTTGCCGCCATCGATCTGTTGGCCCAGCATGAGCTGCAGGTGGCTCGCTGGCAGTCGGGCCGCGACGAGGACTGGGACGCCGCCATCGATCGCGTGGAGTTTGCTCTCGCAGAGTTTCCCGACACGTCGATCAAGTGCGAGCTGCACTTCACCAAGGCCGAGGCGTACCGGCACGGCAAGATGGTGGAGGAGGCGCTGTTGACCTACGAGCAGGTCATCAACGACTACCCGGACTGCGAGCTGGTCGAGGAAGCTCAGGAACGCGTCGAGGATCTGCGCGGCTCCTGAAGCTGCGGCCGGCCCTCGTTCAGTTGAGGCGCTCGGCGATCAGGTAGGTATGCTTGTCTTGGGCCTCGTGGTAGGTGCGCATCTGCATCTCGGCGAGCACCCCCATCAGGAGGAACTGCACGCCGACGACGATGCCCAGGCCGGCCAGGTAGAGCAGCGGGTTGCCGGTCATGTCGACGGCGGGGTCGAGGCCCCACTTCATGAACATGACGACGGCGAGCGAGGCGAAGGCGAGCAGCCACGACACGACGCCGGCCATGCCGAAGATGCGGATGGGGTGGGAGCCGTAGCTCATCAGGAACTTCACGACGACGAGGTCGAGCAGCACCGTGATGGTGCGGCCGATGCCGTATTTGGAGATCCCGTGCTCCCGCGACCGGTGGTTGACCACGACTTCTTTCACCGTGCCGCCGGCCCACGCCCCCAGCGCCGGGATGAACCGATGGAGCTGCCCGTAGAGCTCGAACCGCTGCAGCAGCGTCCGGCGATAGGCCTTGAGCGTGCAGCCGTAGTCGTGCAGGTGCACCCCGGTGATGCGTGAGATCAGCCAGTTGGCGACCCGCGACGGAAGGGTGCGCAGCAGGAAGCCGTCCTTGCGGTCCTTGCGCCAGCCGCTGACGATGTCGTACCCCGAGTCGAAGACCTCGAGCAGGTGGGGGATGTCGGCCGGGTCGTTCTGCATGTCGCCGTCGATCGTGATGACGACTTCGCCGCGCGCGGCGTGAAACCCGGCCGAAAGAGCGGCAGTCTGCCCGTAGTTCTTGACGAAGCGGAGCACCACCAGGTCGGAGCGGGCCGCGCCGGCTTCGCGCAGCAACTCGAAGGTGCGATCGCCGCTGCCGTCGTCGATGCAGATCACCTCGCTGGCGGCGTCGAGGCCGTCGAGCACCTCGAACAGCTCCCGCAGCATCGACTCGATGCTCTCTTCCTCGTTGAACAGCGGCACCACGACGCTGAGGTGTGTGGGGGTGCCTTCGGGTGGCGTCATGTGCGCATCTGACGTCTCAAGCCCATTTCAGGCCGCTCGAGCGGGATTCAAGTAGCATGCGAAAGAATGCTTCGGATTCAGTGTCACGACATGATAGCCTGCTCGCATGGTCAACAAGCACACATACCGACGATTTGCGCTGGCGTTCGCGACCTTTGCCTTGGTGGTTTCGCTTGCCGCCGTGGCGACGGCCGACACCATCTATTTGAAGAACGGCCGCGTCATTCGCAGCTCTCAGGTGCGTGTGGAAGGCGACCGGGTTTTCTTCACCCAGTACGGTGGTGAGGTTTCGGTTCCGATGGAACTCGTCGAACGTATTGTAGAGGACGAGACCGCCGAGCCAACTCCGACGACCACTGCACCCACGGGCCCGTTAACGGGCGCGGGGGCGACGGAAAGTGGAAGTTCGGAGGAGTCCACCGACGAGTCGGCGGAGGAAGTCCCGGCCGAGCAGACGCAGGAGTTTTGGCAGGACCGCGTTCGCTCGATCGAGGCAGAGAAGCTGCAGGTGCAGTTGCAGATCGAGGATCTGCGACGCACCGAGCGCGCTTTCCTGTTCTCGCACCGTTCCACGGCCGAGACGAGGCAGAGCATCGAAGAGGCGCAGACCCGTCTTACCGAGCTCGAACAGGAATCGCGCGATCTGGCCTCCGAGGCGCGCCGCGCGGGCGTTCCGGCCGGCTGGTTGCGGCTGCCTCCGGGTGATATCGGCGGCGGCGGTCCTCCAGGTTCCGGTGGGAGCGGTGGTCCCGGCGGGTCCGGCGGTCCGGACGTCTGATCGGCAGGGAAACTCCGACCCGATCGGTCTCGATGGAGGGGTGCGTCCGCCTCAGCGGGAGCTCAGGTAGATCTGACGGAGCTGGTTGAGGTTGGGCGGCAGCATCAGCGCCGCGAGCTCGACGGCGGGGATCGCGTCGAAGAACCGGTTGATGGCCTCGAGGCGCTCGCCCAGCGTCTCGGCCTGCAACCCGGCGACAAGCGACTCGAATCGCGGATCCCGCTGCGCCAGGGTGCTCGCTTCTTCCAGATCGGCGCGGAACAGGTCGCCGGCGGGTCGGTCGCGCAGGGTCTCGGTCAGGTGTTCCATCTCCTGAATCGACGCCAGTCGCTCGATGTCGCCACCCGCTTCGTCGAATTCGCTCATTGCGTCGTCCCCGCCTTCTTCGGCATCGATTGCGCTCATCGCCTCGTCCGTGCCTCTTTGAGCGTGAGCTGAAGCTCCACGCGGCGTCCGTCGCGCCAGACCCCGAGCGCGACGTGGTCGCCGACGAAGCGCGGCAGCAGGGCGAGCTCGGCCTCCGTGGCCGAACTCACCCGCTTGCCGTCGACCTCGAGAATGATGTCGTCGCGACGTAATCCCGATTCGGCGGCGACGCCGGGCTCGTACACCATCAGCCCGCGCGGATCGTCGAGACCCGCCGAGCGTGCCGTCTCCGCGCTGATCTCGCGGTAGACCTCGAGGCCGGTGAAATCCACGTCGCGCACGTATCCGTGCGCGCGAATCTCATCGGCAGCCTTCAGCGCGCGCTCGATGGGAATGGCGAAGCCGAGCCCTTGCGATCCGCCGCTGTCGGTAAGAATGAACGTGTTGATGCCGACGATCTCTCCCGAGGCGTTGGCCAGAGGGCCGCCGCTGTTTCCCGGATTGATGGCGGCGTCCGTCTGGATCATGTCGGGGTAGAAGAGTTGCTCGCGCCCGGCGCGGGCACGCGAGGGTGTGAACGATCGTTCCAGCGCCGATACCACGCCGACGGTTACGGTGGGGCTGAAGCGGCTCTCGGCGGTGACACCCCGCCCGCCCACCGGGTAGCCCACAGCGACCAACCACTCGCCGACGAACAGATCGTCCGCCTCTCCCAGCAGTGCGGGTGCCAAACCGGTGGGGTCGCAGCGCAGCAGGGCGAGGTCGAGCTTGGTGCTCGTTCCGATAATCTCCGCCGCCCGTGTCTCACCGTTGGGTAGCAATAGCTCGATGGAATCGGCGCCGCCGACCACATGTTGGTTGGTGAGAAACTCGCCATCGGCCGAGATCATCACTGCGGATCCGGACTGCACCTCGAACCGCCGACGAGTCGCCGGGCCGGACAAGTAGCCGCCGAAGAACTCCCGGTAAAACGGATCGTCGAAGATCGAGACGCGCTGCGTTCCGCGGATCACCACGGCGGCCACCGAAGGCGCGACGCGTTGCACCGCCTCGACGATGACGCTGCGGCGCTCCTCGGTGATACGGGCCTGCGGATCCTGCGCCGCCGACTGCTGGGCGACGGCGCTCAGCGAACAGGCGACCGCAAGGACAGCGGCCGCGAAGCGGAGGTTCCGATGAAAACGAAGAAGGTGCATGGTCATGGCGCGGAGGTTGCGCGGGTGTCAGCTGCCCGGTGAGGCTCTTTTGAGCTGCCCGAATCCGACCATGCGGTGGGCCTTTTCGTCCCACAGTCGGAATCTCAACGAGCGCAGGCTCGTGCGGATGGTGATCGGAGCCATCGCGGCCAACTCGGGCGTGTTCTCGTGGCAGCGGCGCAGGTGGTAGTTGGGAATACGCGGGCTCAGATGGTGGATATGGTGGTAGCCGATGTTGCCGGTATACCAGTGCAGAACTTGCGGTAGCTGGTAGAAGGAGCTGCCCTCGATGGCGGCGCAGAAGTACTCCCAGTCGCCGTGGCGCTCCCAGTACACCTCCTCGAACTGGTGCTGCACATAGAACATCCACACGGCGATCGCCCCACCGAGCAGCGTGATCGGCAGCTGGATCATGAGGAATTCCTTCACCCCCATGGTCGCCATCAGCAGCGTCACGCCGACGGCGATGACGGCGTTGGTGACGTACACGTTGACCTGCTCCCTGCGGCGGGCCGATCGGGAGGTGAACCGGTTGCGTACAAGGAAAAGAAACGATGGGCCGATGAGCAACATCACGAGCGGATTGCGGTAGATGCGGTAGGCCCAGCGCGTGCGCCAGGGAGAGGCGAGGTACTCATCGACGGTCATGGTCCACACATCGCCGCCGACGCCGCGGCGGTCGAGGTCGCCCGAGGTGGCGTGATGCACGGCATGCTCGCGACGCCACTTGTCGTAGGGAGTGAAGGTGATGATGCCGGTGATGAAGCCGACGATGTCGTTGGCCCGGTGCGAGCGAAAAAACGACCCGTGGCCGCAGCCGTGGAAGATGATGAAGGTGCGGATGAGCAGACCCGCTGCCACGACGGAGAGCGCCAGCGTCAACCAGTAGGACACCGATAGGCTGAGGTACATCAGGAACCACAACACTCCGTAGCCGATCACCGAGTTGAGCACCTGCCACAGGCTGCGCACGTTGTCCGGCTGCTGGTAGGGGATGGTCAGTCGCTGCCAACCCGAATACGGCGCCGGATTGTCAGGCGGTGACGATGTCGTCGCCATGCGTGTGCTCCTGGGCAGAGAGGTGTCGCGTCATGTGGTGTGGGTGGGTGGCCCGATTCTCTCACAACGCCCGTGCAGCCGTCACGGCAAGGACCGAGCTTCAGATCCCCGCGATGATCCCGTTGAGGGTTTCGCTCGGGCACATGGCCTCGCCGGCTCTGGTCGCGTCCGGCATGTAGTAGCCGCCGACGTCCTGGGCCGGTCCTTGCGCCCCGTTCAGCTCGGCGAGGATCTGCTCCTCGTTCTCGCTCAGCGCCGCGGCCACCGGCGCGAAGCGCGCCGCCAGCTCGGGATTCTCACTCTGTGACGCCAGCGCCCGCGCCCAGTACAGCGTCAAGTAGAAGGTACTGCCGCGGTTGTCGATCTCGTGCACCTTGCGCGAAGGTGAGCGGGCGTTGCCCAGGTAATCGGCCGTCGCGGCGTCGAGCGCGTCGCCGAGCATGCGCGCGTCGGGATTGTCGAAGCGCTCGCCGAGGTGCTGCAGCGAGGCGCCGAGCGCCATGTACTCGCCGAGCGAGTCCCAGCGCAGGTGCCCCTCTTTCTGGAACTGCTGCACGTGCTTGGGCGCCGATCCGCCGGCGCCCGTCTCGAAGAGGCCGCCGCCGTTGAGCAAGGGCACGATCGAAAGCATGCGCGCGCTGGTGCCGATCTCGAGGATCGGGAAGAGGTCCGTCAGGTAGTCGCGCAACACGTTGCCGGTTACCGAGATCGTGTCCTCGCCACGGCGGATGCGCTCGAGCGAGAACGTCATGGCGTCGATCGGCGCCATGATCTCGATCTGGAGCCCGTCGGTGTCGTGCTCGGGCAGGTACTCCTCGACCTTGCGGATGAGCTCGGCGTCGTGGGCGCGATCGCGGTCGAGCCAGAAGACGGCCGGCGCTCCGGTGGCGCGCGCGCGCGCCACGGCAAGCTTCACCCAGTCGCGGATCGCCTCGTCCTTGGCCTGGCAGGCGCGCCAGATGTCTCCGGCTTCGACGGTGTGCTCGAGCAACGTCGCCCCGTCGGTGTCAACGACGCGCACGGTTCCGTCGGCGGGCACTTCGAAGGTCTTGTCGTGGGAGCCGTACTCCTCCGCCTTCTGCGCCATCAAGCCGACGTTGGGCACGCTGCCCATGGTCGACGGATCGAACTGCCCGTGCGCGCGGCAGTCCCTCACCATGGTGTCGTAGATGCCGGCGTAGCTGGAGTCGGGAATCGTCGCCTTGTTGTCCTGCAGCTTGCCGTCGGGGTTCCACAGGCGGCCGGAGTCGCGAATCATCGGCGGCAGCGACGCGTCGATGATGATGTCGGAGGGCACGTGCAGGTTGGTGATGCCGCGATCGGAGTCGACCATGGCCATCGCCGGCCCGTTGTCGTAAGCGGCCTGGATGTCGGCCTCGATCTCGGCCCGCTGCTCGTCCGGCAGGCTCTCGATCTTCGCCAGTAGATCGCCGAAGCCGTTGTTCGCGTCAACGCCCAGCTCCTCGAGCGTGGCGGCGTGCTTGGTGAACACGTTGTCGAAAAAGACGCGCACGGCGTGACCGAAGATGATCGGGTCGGAGACCTTCATCATCGTCGCCTTCAGGTGGAGCGAAAACAGCACACCCTTCGCCTTGGCGTCGGCGATCTGCTCGTGCAGAAAGGCGACGAGCGCTTTCTTGCTCATGAAGGTTGCGTCGAGAACTTCGCCCGCCAGCAGCGGCAAGGATTCCTTCAGCACGGTTACCGTGCCGTCGGCGCCGACGTGCTCGATACGCGACGTCGTCGGGGCGGCCAGGGTGACGGATTTTTCGTTGTGGTAGAAGTCGCCCGCGCTCATCGTCGAGACGTGGGTGTGGGACTCCTCCGGCCAGGCCTTCATCAGCGGCGGCGGATTCTGGCGCGCGTACTCCTTCACCGAGTTCGGCGCGCGGCGGTCGGAGTTTCCCTGCCGCAGGACGGGGTTCACCGCGCTTCCCTTGGCCGTGTCGTAGCGCGCCTTGACGGCCCGCTCGTCGTCGTTGGCCGGCTCGTCGGGGTAGTCCGGCAGCGCGTAGCCTTTTGCCTGCAGCTCGGCGATGCAGGCTTTCATCTGCGGAATCGAGGCGCTGACGTTGGGCAGCTTGATGATGTTGGCCTCGGGGCTCTCGACCAGACGGCCGAGCTCGGCGAGGTCGTCGGAAACCCGCTGGCCCTCCTCGAGCAGGTCCGAGAATACCGCCAGGACCCGTCCGGCGAGCGAGATGTCACGGGTCTCGACGGGGACACCGGTGGCGCCGGCGAACGCCCGGACCACGGGAAGAAACCCGTAGGTGGCGAGTTGAGGAGCTTCGTCGGTCCAGGTGTAGATAATCGATGGAGATCGGCTCATGAGAAGTGTGCTCGAAGCGTTCGGAAGGCGTTCATCGGAAGGGGTTCAGGCGGGGCAGGCGTGCCCGTTTCCGCCGTTCGACGGATCAGGCGATGGTCCGGAGGACCCCGGCCGCTGGCGCGAAGCACGGAACCCGCCCGCTGCGGCGAGTATAGCCCCGCCGCGGCGTCCGGGCGAACGCGGTGCCTACCGGCAGACCCGAGTTTGCGTCCCCCGAGCGCGCCGTGCGACGGTTCCCTCTACGGCTTCATTCTGACTCTGGACTCGAGGGGGTCTCCCATGCGCACGCTCGTTGCCGCCGTCGCGATTCTTCTTGCCTCCGTCTCACTGTCGTCCGCCCTTGGAGCGCAGGCGCCGCTGAGCTTCGACTACGACTACGCCGCCGAAGCCGCGCTCGCCGCCGAAATGGACGTCGACAACCCCGATCCCGAACAGCTCCGCGCCGTTTTTGCCGCCCGACGGCATCGCGTCATGCAGACTCTTCCCGAGGGCGCCATGCTGGTGTTCTCGGTCGAGCGCGCCCAGGAGCGGCGCCTCGAGTTTCAGGTGCCCCACTCCGACAACCACGACTTCATCTACCTGACCGGGCTCGATGGGCTCGACAGCCTCGACTCGGCGCTGCTGCTGATCCCGGCCGCGCCCGACGCGGCCGGCCGCCTCGATGAGCCGGACAGCGACCGGGTGGTGTTGTTCACCTCGGGCGATCCCGAGCAATTGGCGACGCGGACGGGAATCGACGTCGTGCGCCCGTATACCGAGCTGGAGCACGAGCTCTCGGTGGCCATGACCGACTTCCGCGACTGGCGCGTCACGCAGGTGCGGCGCTGGCCGCTCGCCGCCGCGCTGTCGCGAGCCTGGGGGCCGGACGAGAAGGTCCTCTACGTCAACTATCCGCGGTTCTTTCGCCTCGGCATGCCGGAGCCGGTCAGGCTCGACACCTTCGAGCGCATCAAGCGCTTTTCGCCCGAGATGGAGCTGCGCGATTCCGCCGACCTCCTCGACGTGGTGCGCATGTATCAGGACTCCTGGTCGCTGGCGAACCTGCGCCGGGCCGTCGACATCACCGGCGAGGGAGTCGTCGAGGCTCTGCGCGCCGCGCAGCCGGGCGTGAGCGAGACGCAGGTCATGGAGATCATGGATTTCGTGTATCGGTACCGTGGCGCGACGCTCGGCTTTCCCACCTCGGTGCGCCGCCACGGCGCCGGCGGGGGCGCCGAGGGCCGCTCGGTGCCCGAAGGCTGGATCGAGTTCGTGCCGCGCTCCGGCGGCGCCGTGTTCGAAGCCGGTGACATGCTCCACACCGACACCGGCGCTGCTTTCAACCACTACTCCGCCGACATCCAGCGCAACCTGCCCATCGACGGCATTTTCACGGAGGAGCAGCAGCGCCTCTACGAGATC
This sequence comes from uncultured Acidobacteriota bacterium, assembly GCA_964430745.1. Taxonomy (GTDB): domain Bacteria; phylum Acidobacteriota; class UBA890; order UBA890; family UBA890; genus CBDCGW01. Next base: position 34,557 of record CAYSHI010000221.1, read on the forward strand.
GCTCTCGACGTGCAAAAGACGGTGATCTCCATGGTCAGGCCGGGCGTCACCTGGTGGGAGCTGCACGACAAGGCCGTCGACATGCTGCGCGAAGCCGGCGGCTACGACGCCCACTACACCTACGGCATCGGCCACTTCATCGGCATGGAGGTGCACGACGAGGGCGACTACTTCGAGCCCCTGCGCCCCGGCATGGTGCTGTCGATCGAGCAGGGTGTCGCCCCGCCCAACGGCCCTCGCGTCGCCTTCGAGGACGACGTGCTCGTAACCGAAACCGGCCACGAGTGGCTCAGCCGCGTCATCCCCATCGAGGTCGACGAGATCATCGCGCTGGCGAGAGAGCCGAGCTCGTTCGAGGAGTTTGTCGGCAAGGCGCCGTTTTCGGGCTTGCCGGAAGTTCAGCCGGTACGCCGTTAGCGTCTCGGCGGGCGATTGCGGGAGCGGCGCGGAGCTGTACCACTGCGTCCACCCGACGAGGCCGAGGTCCGACACGCGGATGCAACCCGAGGTCGCGTAGCGTTGTCATGAAGATCGTAGCCATCGCGGACACTCACAACCGCCACCGCGAGCTCGTGTTGCCGGCCGGAGACGTGCTCGTGCACGCCGGCGATATCACGCTCGGCGGCACGCTCGAGGAAGTCGAGGACTTCAACGAATACCTCGGAGGGCTGCCGCACCCGCACAAGATCGTCATCGCCGGCAACCACGACTTCTGCTTCGAGCGTGAGCCCGAGCTCAGCGCGCCGCTGCTGACCAACGCCCTCTACCTTCGAGACGAGGCCACCACGATCGAAGGTGTCGTTTTCTACGGCAGCCCCTGGCAGCCGTGGTTCTACAACTTCGCCTTCAACCTTCGGCGCGGCCCCGAGATCCGCGAGAAGTGGGACTTGATCCCCGACGGTGTCGACGTACTCATCACGCATGGACCGCCGCGTGGCTTCGGCGACCGCACCGCCTACGACGAGCCGGTCGGCTGCCGCGATCTGCTGGTCGCTGTCGAACGGGCGCAGCCCCAGTTCCACATCTTCGGCCACATCCACGAGGGATACGGCACCTACTCCAAGGGCGAGACCGAGTTCATCAACGCGAGCTCATGCGATCGGGCGTACGAACCGGTGAATGAGCCGGTGGTCGTGGAGGTCGGGTAGGGGAGAACCCGACCTCCAACTCGTCCTAGCCGTCGTCGTCGTGGAAGCGGACGTGAGGATCGACGAGGGTCTTGGCTTTCTGGACCGTCGATAGGGTCGGCCACGTGTCTTCCGTCCCCTTCCGCATTACGTACACGTGGATCTCGTATTCGTGGGACCGGTGGGTACATCCGTTCTGGGGGGGGAAGGCGCTAGGTTTCACCGTAAGCGGCTTCGATTTCGAGCCCCCTTGAGGCCACCAGGTGTGACCAGTTTGTCCCAACTCCTTATCAAGGCCGATCTCCTCCTCGAAGGGAGAATCCGGACACGAGCAGCCGGTTGTCTTCTTCTTGAATTCCTTGAAGGAGAACTTGACGTCCCTCATGTCGAGCGGCGGGTTCAAGTTCTTTCCGTCGCGCGACATGACGCGAACGCGGACCAGCTTCTGGTTGGCGCTGTTGTTCCTGTCCGACTTGTGAACATGCGCAGAGCCGTGGTGTTCGTCTGATTTGGCGTTTCCGTCCTCCACGGGCTGGGGGGGGTCGGGATTCGGCCCGTCTGTCCAGCGGACCGGTATGTCGGTATACAGAACTGCCATCCTGTGCCTCCTTACGTTTGCGTTAGTCATTCCACCGGCGTTCGGTGACCGGCGAGCGCTCCGACCACGATCTCCTCCTTGGCCCCCTTTCCCCGGTTTCTTGCGCTGCGGAACTTCGTCCCCGTTAACCGTGGATCCTCTGCGTCAGCCGTCTTCCTAGGCGCTTACTCCCCCTGAATAATCGCCTCGTATTCCGGGTCGTTCTTCAGAACCCGAAACTCCGGAGCATCCCTCAACTCGAAAACCGAATAGCCCTCATCCCTCGCCCTTTGCAGCGCCTCGAGCGCAGCGGCGCGGTCGTCGAGCTCGAGGTGGACGATCGCCGCCCAGTAGTGCACTTCTGCCTTGCTGTCGCTGCGCACCTGGGCGATGGCCTGCTCGAGCTTGTCGAGTGCCTCGTCGGGCCTGCCCAGCATCACGTAGTAGTAGGCGAGCAGGATCTTGGGGTAGAGGTCGTCGGGGTTGATGATGAGCTTACTCTCGGCGACATCCGCTGCTTCCTCGTAGCTGTTGCGGGCCGGCTCCGTGTTGCCGGACCAGTGATGTGCGCGCGCCAGGTTGCCGCGTGTGATGTAGTCGGCGGGGTCGATCCGAACGGCCGCGTCGAATGACTGCACGGCTTCGCGGAACTCGCCGCGTGCGAGGTAGATCAAGCCCAGGTTCGACCAGGCTTCGTCGGTTTCGCGGATGTTGATCGACACGTTGAGGGCGTCGTTGGCTTCGGCGTATTGCCCGAGCATGAAGTGCGACGCGCCGATGCTGGTGAAGGCCCAGGCGCTGCCCGGCTTGTAACTGGCTGCTTCCCGGTACCAGTCGAGGGCCTCCTCGTAGCGATCGCGTTTGGCGCAGAAATAACCCAGGCTCAGGTAGGCCCCAGGATAGGTCGGGTCTCTTTCGAGGGCCGCAGTGAGATAGGCCTCCGCGGCGACGTCGTCGCCGAGGACCGAGTAGAGAGCGCCGAGGCCGCGATGGGCCTCGACCGGGTCTCCGAGCTCAATGGCCCGGGTAAGATCGGCGGCGGCAAGGGCGTGCTCGCCGAGCGCGACGTTGATCCAACCGCTGCAGGTGTATCCCTCGGGGAGCGACTCGCCGCGCATCTTGGCCATATCGCAGGATGCCCTCGCGCGGGTGATCCATGCCTCGTCCTCCGTTAGCCGATACATGCGCCACAAGGCGCGCCCCAGGACCGCGTGTGCCGGGGCGAAGCTCGGGTCGAGCGCCAGCGCCGTGTCTTCGAGCAACTGGATTACGTTGTCTACCGCCTCGATGCTCTCGGCTTCCCTGAGCAGTTGCACGGCACGCTGGTAGGCGGTGTCGGCGCGCGGATCCTGCGCCACCGCGTGGCTCCGGTTGAACGTGGTGTCGCCGAGCTCGTCCGTGAGCATCTCCGCCACCGCAGTGACGAGTTGCTCCTGGAACTCGAGCCGCGAATCCTCGCGCGCATCTCCCCGCACGTCGTCGGCAGCAATCTCGCCGCCCTCGACGGCATCGTCGAGTTGGAAGTCGATGACGAGCTCGCTTCTCGAACCGCTCAACGTGCCGCCGATCATCAGCCCGGGTTCCGTTTCGGACTCGACAAAGGCGGGTTCCGAGGTCATCTCCCGCGGAACCACGATGATGCCGTCCATGCCTACGATCAGACCGCGCTCGATCTCGTGGCGCAGGGCGGCCGCGAGCTCGTCGAGGTCGGCGTCGTCGGTGAGGTTTTCGAAGTCCTGGATCGAGATCACGTGGGCGAACTCGCGCGTGGGAGGCGCGCCGATGATTCCGGAGAAGTAGGCGGCGAGAAGGGCCATCGCGACCACTGCGGCAATTGCGCCCGCCGCATAAGCCGCGTTGCGCCTCGTCAGCAGGTCGGCATACGAGCGCCGCGTGTCCAGGTCGAAAGCGTGCTTCGCACGGAACCGGTTGATCCGCCGTCGCAGCGCCGCGTGCGTCGCCGGTCGATCATCGGGATCCTGCTGGGTCATCCAGCGGTAGAGCTCGGAGACCTCCTGGGAGACGGGGCGCGCATTCTCGATGGGCGGCAGCGGCTCGGAGGGCCGTCGGATGACTTCGTACGGCGAGATGCTGGCGAAGGGCGCGCGACCGACGAGCATCTCGTACAGCACGACGCCGAGCGAGTAGACGTCGGAGCGCAGGTCGGTGGGCCGTCCCGCGGATTGCTCCGGAGACATGTAGTGGGGCGTGCCGCCGCCGGGACTCACGTGGCGGGGTGCCGTGGGTAGCTCGGTGGGCTTCGGCCGCGCCAGGCCGAAGTCACAGACGCGCACGGTGCCGTTGCTGTCGATGAGGATGTTCGACGGCTTGATATCACCGTGAACGATGCCCTGCTCCCAGGCGGCCTCCAGGGCACGCACCGTCTGCCGCAGGATGTCGACGGCCTGCTTCTCGGAAAGCTGCCCCGAGTTGCGCAGGAGGCGTCCGAGGCTTTGACCCTCGACGTATTCCATGACGATGTAGGGCACACCTTCGCTCTCGCCGAAGGTGTAAACGTGAACGACGTTGGCGTGAGAGACGGCCGCCATCGCTTTGGCCTCGCTCAGGAACAGTCGCCGGGCCGGGCGATCCCCATGCACGAAGCCGGACACGAACTTGATCGCGACCTTGCGCCCGAGCGTGTCATCGCGCGCCAGGTACACAGTCCCCATGCCGCCCTTGCCGATGCGTCGGACGACGGTGTAACCGGGGATCGAGGGAGCCGCGGCCGACGGGAGCGTCGGGGTCTCGATCTCGTCACGAATCCTCGCGACGATTGAGCCGAGCGAACCTAACAGCTTTGATGGGCCCACGGTGAACCCCTTCGATCGTTTTGCCGCCGACAGCGGAGGCTAGAGGCGCTCCCTATCCCTTACCGCGTCGCCTCACCTAGGTGAGGCTCGCAGTCGATATACGTATTTATACGGACCAGGAATACTACTCGTGGCCAGGCCTGTCCAGGGGAGAAGCCTGTGTGGCGGCGGCGGTGGGCGCTGACAGCTCCCGCGCGAGAAAGGTCTTCGCCTGGTTCCAATCCCGTTTGATGGTCGCCGAGCCAACCTCCAAGACCTCGGCGATCTCGTCGATGCTCAGCTCGACGAAGAACTTCAGCTCCACCACCCGGGCCTGCCGTGGATGGGCGCCGGCCAGCCGCGCGATCGCGGCGTCGACGTCGACCAGATACGTCAGGTCGACGTCGTTGACGTCCGGGGTTATCTCTTCGTTGAGGGTGATCTTGTGGAGCTGCGGTCTGCGCTTTTCGGCCAGTCGCTTCTTCGCATGGTCGACGAGGATCCGGCGGATGAACGTCGCCGCGAGCGCGTAAAAGTGCGCCCGGCTCTTCCAGTCGACCCGTTCCTGTTGCACGAGCTTGAAATAGACCTCATGAACCAGGTCGTTCGACTTGAAGGAGTGATCCACCCGCTCCCTGCGCAGGTGCTGGCGGGCCATCGCACGCAACTCGTCGTACACCACCGGGAGGAGAGCATCGAGGGCCGCGCGGTCGCCCGCCCTCCAATCTTGAAGCAGCTGGGTGATGTCGGCGTCTGCATCCATGTCTCGACGCTAGGTCAATGCGGCGACGGCGGTCAAGGGTGGCCGCGGCCACCGATGCCCTGCTGAGGTGACCACCAGACCCCAGCCGCCGCGGTATCCTTTCGCTACGCCCCCGGCCCGAAGCATGAAAGGTTTGCACGATGGCATACAGCTTTGGACGCGTGGTGGATGCGACTTTTGACGACGTAGTGGCCCGCGCCCGCGAGGCGCTCGCGGCCGAGGGCTTCGGCGTGTTGACCGAGGCGGACATCGCCGCGACTTTGCAGGCCAAGATCGGCGTCGAGATACCTCCCTACGTGATCCTCGGAGCCTGCAACCCGCCGCTGGCCAATCAGGCCCTGCAGGCCGAACCGGAGATCGGCGTCCTCTTGCCCTGCAATGTCGTGGTGCGCCAGGATCATCAGGGGGTCGTGCACGTGACCGCCATGGATCCCGAGGCGGTCCTCGAGCTTGTCGGCAAGCCCGAGGTCGAGGTTGTTGCACGAGAGGTCAAGGATCGGCTGGAGCGCGCGCTCGCCGCGATCTGACGGGCCGGGCACTGGCGGCCCTTCCCGGAAGTGACTAGACTGGTCATATGTCGACGACCAATAAGTCCGTCTCCGTGACCGAACTCAAGGCGCGCCTGTCCGAGCAACTGCGCCGCGTAAAGGCGGGTGAATCCGTACTCATCACTGAGCGGGGCCGTCCCATAGGGATGATGACCCCGCTGCCGCAGGAGAATCTGGGCGATGAGCTCGGCGACCTTGCCGAAGCCGGGCTGGTGCGTCTCGCGCCGAGCCCCGTGAACGTCGAGCAGTTGAGGGACGAGCGACCCGCCGACCCGGAGGCTGCGGTCCGGCAAGCGATTCTCGACGAGCGCCGGGAGGGCCGGTGATCTTCTGGGATTCCTCCGCGGTCGTACCGTTGATTCTCGAGGAACCCGCATCGAGCGCGGCGACGGCGCTGCTTGAAAGTGACTCGGAGATGATCGTCTGGTGGGCGACGCCGGTGGAATGCCTGTCCGCGATTGCCCGGCTTGAAGCCGATGGCACGATGACTCCGGCGGACGCCGACGGCGCCCGCCTCGGCATCGCCCGGCTCGGAACCGGCTGGAACGAGGTACTGGCCTCCGAGCGCGTTCGCGAGCACGCCGCGCGACTGCTCAGAACCCATTCATTGCGCGCCGCCGACGCGCTGCAGCTCGCGGCCGCGCTGACCTGGGCGAGGGGACTGCCCCGTGGGCACGGGTTTTGTACGCTCGACAACAGGCTCGCGGACGCCGCGAGGCGAGAGGGTTTCGAACTCGCGATGGTGAGCGACTGAGAGGCTTGTCGAGCCCGTTCGAGGGTGGCTTCGCGATTCCATGGGGCCGGAGTAGGCCCGAGCTGGAACGAAGTCGCGCCGAAGCAAGACGACCGTCGGGCGGGATGGCGACGGCGGTGACGGGATCAGGGCCTTAGCTCGGCGCCGAATCTCTTTCCGGGATGGGAAAACTACAGTGTTCTTCTGCCATAGGTAGAATATCGAAAACGAAATCTGGCCGGCGATCCCGGCCGACGTCCTCGGCACGACGATAACCCGCGACGAGGAGGAAGAGATCCTCGGAATCGGAAGCTCCGGCGCATGATTCCCTGCCTCGGGGAGCGCGCATGATCCTCGACTCGTCGGCCGTCATCCGGCAGCGCTCAACTTCGGCGACTGCCTCGCGTTTGCCACAGCACGCGTGGCGGGCCGACCGCTTCTGTGTGTGGGCCGGGATTTCGCGCAGACCGACCTAGATACGATGCCGTAAGGTCGAGCGCCCAGTGATCTCACGCAGCGCGACCATTGGATTCGAGCGCGGTGGTGCGGAGCGCGCCTTGTCTCCACAGGAACGTCGGTTGGATCAGCTGCTGTCGCGCAAGGCCACGATCGGATCGGGAACCTTAGAGACAGCACACTAGGTGTGGCCTGAGGTCACTCTCTCCAAGAACCCCTTGGACCGAAGGACCCGAGGCCGCTTCTTCTACGCCCAGTCGTCGCGACCGTGTGTCCGCAGAACAACCGCGCCGCCGAGCATGATGAGGCCGATGCCCCACAGCACTTCCGGGGCTGCGGCCAGGTAGTGCTCGGCGAGCAGCAGCACGCCGATACCGATCGTTGCTGCGCCGCACAGCAGACCCCCGAAGGGCCAGCACGTGTAGATGATGCGGGATGGTTCGCTAGCACTGGTGTCGATTCCTTGTTGCTCCATGGCATTTTTCCTCAGGTGGTGAAGAACAGGACAATGACAGCCGTCCAGAGGACGGCGAATCCGGCGTACTGCATTCTCATGTCTCCGCCGGGAGGAGCGTCGCCGACGAGTCGTTCGACGCGCTCGGTGAGCATCGGCTCGAGGCCGAGTAGCTGGGGAAGGTACTGCAGCTTTCCGGAGGCATTGGTCGGCGCCGGCCGGGCAAACCGATACGCCTTCAACAACATCCCCGCGTACGAGGCCGGATCTCCCGTCGCTGCGACCGCGACGTCGTCGCAGGCCTTCTCTTCCTCGGAAAGCAGCTGGGAAGCCATCATCGTGGCCATCGGGTTGGCGATGGCGAGAGCTTGCACGGATGTCGAGCTGAAGCACGAAAACGGCGCTCGCAACTGCAGATGGGCGACCTCGTGCGCCAGGGCGCCGCGCAGTTCCGTGTCGCTGAGTCGATCGATGAGCCCGCCCGGGAAGACGATCGCGGGCGGGTGATCCGTCGCGATCAGGGGAGAGTGCACCGATGAGCCGGCGACGAGCAGTTGGGGTCGTTGGAGCCGCGGCTCGCATCCACATCGTTCAACGAGCACGGCGCGGCTTTGCTCGAGGCGCTGCATCACTTCGTCGAGCGCCGCGCTCAGCCGCGGCGATGCGGTTTCGGCCGGTGTCGCGGCGGCCATCGCGGCCCGACGGGAGCGGGAGCTGAGAACGGACTGGAGCATGATCGCGGCGCCCGTAAAGAGCATGAAGAAGGGAAGGACTTGTGATGGCTCCAAGGCCTGCCCGTGCACGGCCTCGGCCGCCTCGCGGGGCCAGGGCAGGACAAGCCCGATGCCGAGCAGCAAGAGCGTCGACTTGATGAGCGGCGCCGAAAACAGGCACAAGCGCAACTTGCCGTTTCGAACCCCCAGCGCGTAGACGCCGCCGGCGACCAGCGCCCACACCATCACGCCGCCGACGAGGGCGGGGAGGAGGTTGTAGAGGCCGAACTGCACAAGGGCGTTCATCGCTAATCCCTGGCCCGGCGCTTGCGGATCAGCTCCTCGAGCCGCGCCAACTCGTCGTCTCCCACGTCCTCTTCCGTCTCGATCAAGTGGGCGATCGCGCGCCCGGGAGAGCCCGAATAGAGGCGGTCCACGAGACTCGTGAGCATCGACCCGGCGACTTCGGATTGATCGACGGCAGCGCGGTACACGAAGGCGCGGCCCTGCTTTCGGCGTTCGAGGACGCCCTTTTCGGCGAGCCGCGACATGACCGTCATCACGGTGGTGTACGCGGGCTGCTTGTCTCGGTCGAGGGAGCCGCGGACTTCCTCGACAGTCGCCTCACCCCGTTGCCAGATCACGTTCATGATGGCGGCTTCGAGGTCGCCGAGTCGCGCGGAAGTCTTGGGTGTCTTGGATTTGCTCATGTCCGATTAGTACTACGAACGTAATAATTAAACAACTACGACTGTAGTAATTCTGTCGGACGGCCGACGGGGGCGCATTATTGATATCCTGTGTCGGAGACGGTTGCAGACCTCCGCCATGCGGAGGCCGCACTTGCGAGAGAACCATGGACGCCGAACTCTCCCGTGTCGTTTTCGAAGACGTGGAGGAAGAGCTCTCGGAACCGCTTCGGCGATACCTGCAGCGACTCGTCGGCAACCGTGCGACCGCCGAAGATCTTCTCCAGGAGACCATGCTGAAGATCGCTCGCGGCCTGCCGGGCTTCGAGGGACGGTCGAGCGTCAAGAACTGGGCCTTCACCATCGCCACCCGGGTCGCCACCGACCACTTCCGGCGGCCGCAAAACAGGGCGAAGACGGTCGAGTTCGACGACACCGACGTCGGCATCGACGCGGAGATCGATACGCGGCTCGTCATCGACGAGATGAGCAGTTGCGTGCGCGATGTGATCGACAGCCTGCCGGGCGATTATCGAACGGCGCTGGTGCTCCACGATCTCGAAGGGCAAACCGCCGCCCGGGTGGCCGAGATTGCCGGTTGCTCGCTCGCCACCGCCAAGATTCGCATCCACCGCGCGCGTCGCCGTCTGAAAGAGGCGCTCGACCAGGAGTGCACGTTCTATCGCGACGCGGATAACGTATTTCGTTGCGATCGCAAGTCCGACACCTGAGGGCCGTCCGTCGGCACCGGACCGGGGAAGAGTGTCGGCGACACGCCTTGCAGCTCGAGCCGGATGTTGCAGGGCAAACGGAACCTCGGTTGGATGCTCATGACGCCCCGGGTCTTCATGCCCTGGATCACGCGGCAACCCGTTGACCTGACGGCGTCTCGAACGGTCTCGACGGCGGCCTCACAGCCCACGACCACCAGGGCTTCGTATTTCTTTGCACGTTCCAAGAGCTGCTTGCGCCGCTTCGAGCTCCACATGCAGAGAACGAACTGGTGAAGCGAACGACTCCGAAACACATCCGTCTTGATTCCCCGCTCCACCAAGCCGGCTCTCATCGCCTCGATGAGACGCTCGTAAGAAGCGGTCTTCAAACCGCGGCGGGGAAACTCTATGTACGGCTCGCTGCTTTGTACGGCCGTGCTGGCAGCGGGACAGAATCGGCACGGCACGATCAGGACAGACTCGCAGCCGGCGACTTCGGGGACGACATCCTTTTCATCAAGATAGAACGGCATCTTCCTCTCGCTTTCTCGCTTCGGCTCCCCTCACCACAACGGGCTCGGCAGGCATCAGGAGCTCGACTCGAGGTCGCGCTTCATCTGCCCGTACTGCTCGCGGGTGATCTCACCACTCGCGTAGCGACGGTCGAGCACCTGCCGCGGAGTCTCGGACGGTCCACCCGCCATCCGGCCGTGACCGGCCCCCCAGCAACCGAACGGAATCCATCCGGCGCGATTCCCGGGAGCCCCTCGCCAGGCGCCCGCGCGCCGGATCATCAACGCGAAGCAAACGAACATCAGGATCATGAAGAAGAACGGCATGATCCAGAACCAGTGGAAGTTCGGCCCCCACCATCCTGTGTAGTACATGAGTCATTCCTTTCGTGGTCGGCGTCGGATCAGCGGCTCGGTGGGCGCGCCGCCCCGTTACCGAGGACGAAACGCCGAGATCAGGCGCTTCGACGCGATTCAGAGCAGTCGCACCCGGCCGCGGCCGGCTCGGCCGGCGCGGTTTGCTCGCCCTGCGCGGTTTGCTCGGCCGGCGCTCTCGGGCTCTCTTCGAGTCTTGTCAGTGCGGTCTTCAGGATCTTGCGGGCGGGGACCCGGCGAACCATGTCGGCGATGTGAACCGCCTCCCTCATCTGGAGGTCGCTGACGCCGGCCTTCCTCGCCTCGGGAACGTGATATTCCACGCACGGCACGCAGTTGCTGGCGATGGCCGCCCCCAGTGCCACCAACTCTTGTTCGCGGGTGCTCAGCTCGCTCATGATGCTTGCCTCCTTGGAAGTGGGCTCTCATGTGGCTTCTACCCGTGGAGACGGAAAGCGAGGGCCGAGGGATACACCTGCGACCATGCATTGGAGGCACGATCAGGTCGCTTGAAATGTGAGCGGTGAACCGCGCACCAAAGCGCGTCAACTCCAAACCCGTTTCCGGCAGGACCACCTGAGTAAGACAGCGGCAGAAAACACGCCTGGGCGGCATAGGGTAGGCAGAAGCTACTCAACCGAAGGAGCCGGTCCGATGGCGGCACGCACCGCGTTGCTCTTCTTGATCTTCTGCGCCGGGATTGTCGTCCTGTATCTCGGCACGCGCGACCAATGGGATTGGTCCAGGCTGCTGCGCCGCGTTGTTTTCGCGTTGGTGGTCGTGGTGGGCGGCGTCGCAGGTTGGATTCACTGGAGCTCCCTGCCACCGACGACGCCAATTGCCGAGCTCTGGGACGTTCCCCTCGGTGTCAGCGAGGGCGACGTCCGCTTTCTGAAGGGTGAACCGACCGAGGTCGTGGACCCACGTACGTGGGTCTATGCGGTGGACCGCAGCCGAACGTACCGCCTGACCTTCGCCGATAGCGGCGAGATCGTTCGGATTCTCGTCGACCCGGGGCCCGGGTACAGCAGTGGCGTGTCACTGCTGGGCATCCGGCAAGGCTTCGGCGTCGAGCGCCTCATCGATCGGCTCGGCGAGCCGTCGCGAGTGATCAGCCTCGCCGACGGTCTCCGGCGTGCGTATCTCTATCCGCACCTCAACGCCGTGTTCGTGCTCGAACAAGGGGTCGTGATCTCGTTAGGGATCTACGACGTCAACGCCGGGGACCCATTCGCCGGCGCTTAGAAACCGGGCGTGGCGTCACGCCAGGATGGGATCGGCCCCGCGGGTGCCAACGGGGCGGTAGCGTGTGCTGCGCAAGCGACGGGGTCGTTGTGGACCTGTGAAGCTCCCGCCCGCCGGACGCTATCCTACGTGAACTCCAGGAGTTCCCGATGACCGGAAACCGCTGAGATGAAAAGAGGACTACGAAGTCAAGAGTCCGTCACGCAGTTCCTCGCATTCGTCAATGGTTCGGTCGATGAATTCCTCGCCGTTCGCCGCGAGTTTGCGGAGGAGAACGCCCCACCAAACGCCAGCCCACTCGAGGCTATGGGGCGGACCGAGTCCGAGGTGGCGAGAGTCCACGAACGGGCAAAGGCCTTGGCGAACTTGCTCGCCAAATGGCGAGCGTATCGACGGCCATTGTGCCGGCCACCCACTTGAGCAACCAGCCCGGCGGCGGCAGGGCAGTAAGCCCAACGTTCGCCAGCGGGATTCCCTGCACCTTCATCCAGGCCATCACGGCCGACACCAACACGAAGCTCAACCACGAGCTCGCGATGTTCGGCGGGAAGGACCAGCTTGGCGGAACCCATCCGGCAGAGCGCGCGTAGGTCAGGCCGACGTAGGCAAAGGAAACCTCTCGGGGCTTCGGAAAGCCATTGGGAGCGAGCGCTCGCGCGCGTAGGATAAATGAGCCATGAGGGATCAGGGATTGCCGATACAGCAGCCGCGGCTCGCCGCTGTCGCGAGCGCCGTGCTCGGGTCAGCTGCACTGTGGCGGATCGCTCTGGCAGCCCGCCACTATCGCGTCTCGCTGACGATCACCAATGACCCCTCGATCCGGGAGCTCGAGCAGGTCTCGGCTTCTTTCGAGCTCGGCCTGGGAGTGATCTTGCTGGCCCACGCCGTGGCGGCGGCATATCTGGTCCGACACCCTCTCCGGCTACATGGAGTCGTGATCGTAGCCCTCGCGACCGTGACGGCAGCGCTCGTCGCGGGCTCTTTTCTGCGGGCACCCGTTCTCGGTGCGCCGGGGCTCTGGCCGGCGTCGCTCATTCTTGCCGGCGCGGGCTGCGGCTTCTTGTTCGCCGCTCCTTGGGCATCGGTGTATCTCGGCGCCCTGTTGGGAGGCGTCCTGGGGTTTTCGGCCGGGGCTCCCAGCGTCGAGTCGATCGCGGTCCTGGCCGTCGCGGTGCCCACGGTCATTTTCGCCTTGATCGGTGTCGGTCTGGGAAGGGCTGCTCGTCGCCTCGTCCCGACCCGGGGCACTCCCTGAGATGTTCGGGAAGCTCGGGCTGGTACCGCGAGTGGTTGCCGTTCTCGCTCTCGCGCTCGTGTGCCCCCATCCCATCTCTTTTCGGGAGGGCGGCTACTTGCCTGTGGCCGTGATCCTCTCGATCCTGCCCGACGAGCCTCTCGGTGGGCTTCTCATGCTGGGCTTTTGCGTTCTCCTCTACGGCCTTCCGTTGTTCGTCCTCTCGTTCGTCTTGCTCCGGCACGCCGCCCGCCAACCCGGAGAGACGACGGGGCTGTCGGGGTGGGGAGCGTCGACTGAGATGATCACGTTTCTCCGCTGGATCGCCGTGCCGTTGGCCGCGATCGCGGTCTGGTACGCCGTGCTCCTTCTCGGTCTTGCTGGTGTCGGCGCGCTCGACGCGCTGTGCCCCCCGGAGCTCGTTGTCTCGGGCGCATGTACGGCGCCGTGGCATGGCCCCTCGGTAGAGGCGCTCATCCTCGTGTGCACGGCTGTCGCGGCGTTCGGCATCGTTATCGTGCCCGCCCTGGTGGCGCCGTCTCATCGGTTTCGTGTCGCGCTGGCTTCATTCTTGGGGGGCGCGGCCTTCGCCGTTTACGCTGCGGGTGGCGGCTCCGTCTGGATTCCTTTCGCCGTCGCGGCGGTCACAGGTTCGGGTGCACTGCGGCTCGCGGCGTCGAAGTGGCGCGGCTCGCCGGGGGCGTCGGGCGACAACGAGGCCTCGACCGGATGAACAAGAACGTTCCGAACTGTCTCCAGACGGTCGCTTCCTCTGCTATTTTGCGCACGATCCCCGCGCCACCTGGGAGCACGGCCGGGCCTGATCTCGAGATCGGCAATCAGAGGGGCAACGCGGGTCTGCCTTGCCAAGTCGGTGTCGCTAAAACCTAATCCCGGAGCCCAGGTTCGAGTCCTCGCAGGCGTATGTTTTCTGAGGAGTTACAAGGATTCGATCCTTCCGATTGGGACGTTGTCCCCAAATTGTGTCTAACAATCTAAGCGTTCATTCACGTGTTCCCGTTGTTTCTTGCTGATTGACGGATAGACTCCTGGCTTCGTCATGGCGTCGGCCAACGCAAGGAGCGCGGCTGGGCGACGCTGTCTGGGAAATCCCGGATTTAGGGCGCGACTCGCCCGGGCGGTAGCCACCTGGAGCCTCAATGAACAACTGGATCGCCGATCTTCGCTATGCCTTCCGCGCGCTGACGCGGCAGCCGACGTTTACGCTCATCGCGCTGTTGACGCTCACGTTGGGTATCGGCGCGAACACCGCGATTTTCAGCATGATCAAGACCGTGCTGCTGAATCCCCTGCCGTATGAGGACCCCGAGGAGATCGTGGTGCTGTGGGAGGTCAACCCCGAGGGCAATCTGGAGCAGGTCTCGATCCCGACCTATATCGACTGGCGGGATGAGGCACCCAGCGTGGAGTCGCTGGCGGCGTACCGGCAGGTCATCTACACGTACGTCGGCGACGACGACCCCCGCGATGTGCCGGCCGTGCGCGCCACGCCGGAACTGTTCGCCGTGCTCGAGGCCGAGGCCCGGATGGGCCGGACCTTCATGGCGGACGAGGCCGTCGTCGACAACGACCACGTGGCGGTGCTGAGCCACGGCTTCTGGGAACGCACGCTGGGCGGGCGGGAAGACCTGGTGGGCACGACGATCGATCTGGACGCGGAGCCCTACACCATCATCGGGATCATGCCGCCCGGGTTCGAGTTTCCGACGAGCACCAACGTCGAGCTCTGGACGCCGCTGGCGTTCGACCCGAACGATCGGCACGGCAATTCTCGCCGGGCGCGCGCTCTCGGCGTCGTGGGCCGGTTGGGGCCGGATGCGACCCTCGAGCAGACGCAGCAAGAGATGGATGTGCTGGCGGCGCGCATCGCCGACGAGTATCAGAGCAGCAACGATGGTTGGGGAGCACGGGTGGTCGCGGCGCACGAGCAACTGGTGAGCGCCTCGCGTCCGGCGCTGGTGGTGCTGATGGGCGCCGTTGCCTTCCTGCTGCTGATCGTGTGCGCCAACATGGCCAATCTGTTGCTGGCACGGCTCTCCGGCCGGCGCCAGGAGCTCGCCGTGCGCGGCGCGCTGGGCGCCGGGCGCTGGGAGCTGGCGCGGCCGATTCTGGCCGAGAGCCTCCTGCTGTCGGTGACCGGCGGCGTGCTGGGGCTGCTGGTAGCGGTGGGAGGGCTTCGCCTGCTCAACACGCTTCCGGCGGCCGGGCTGCCACGCATAGAGGAGGTCACGCTCGACGGCGGGGTGCTGCTGTTCACCACCGCGGTGTCGATTCTTGTCGCCATCGCGTTCGGTCTGTTGCCCGCCCTGCAGGCGTCACGTTCGCAGCTACACGCCAACCTCTCCTCGGCGACGGGAGCTACCGGGAGCTTTGCGGCGCGGCGCACCCTGAGCTTTCTCGTGGTGGCCGAAGTAGCGCTGGCGCTGGTCCTGCTAGTGGGCGCCGGGCTGATGGTGCGCAGCTTTACGAAGCTGCTGCAGGTAGACCCGGGGTTCGAGCCCAACAATGTGGTGGCGGCCCAGGTATTCCTGCCGTCAACGACGTACCGGCAACGCCCGGAAATCGCGCGGTTTTTCGAAGACGTCATTGCCCGCCTCCGGGGGGCGCCGGGGATAACCGCCGCTTCGGCGGTCTCGACCCTGCCGATGCAGCCGGTGGCTGTCGCCTCCGCCTTGCCGTTCTCGGTCGAGGGCCGGGTGCCGCCGGAGACGGAGGATCCGCGGGCCGACGTGCGCATGGTTGCGACGGGCTACTTCGAGACCATGAAGATCTCGCTGCTCGAAGGCCGCTTCCTCGACGAGCGCGACACCGCGGATGCGGCGCGCACCAGCGTGATCAACGAAACCATGGCGCGCCGCTACTTCCCGGACCGCAGTCCGGTCGGTCAGTTCATCGAAAACCCACACGGCCGCAACGAGGTCGTGGGCGTGGTCGCCGACGTGCGCAACCAGGGACTCGACAGCGAGGCCAAGAAGCAGGTGTACCTGCCGTTGCGCCAGAACCCGGTTCCCGCGATGGCGCTGGTGGCGCGCACCGAGCGCGATCCGATGGCGTTCGCGAGCACGCTGCAGCGTGAGATCTGGGCGGTCGATGGGGCACAGCCCATCTATGAGCTGAGCACCATGGACCAGATCCTGGCACGCGCCGTGTTTCTTCCGCGTCTGTCCACCACGTTGCTGGCGCTGTTCGCCGGCGCGGCGCTGCTGCTCGCCGCCCTGGGTATCTACGGCGTGCTGTCCTACTCCGTGACCCAACGGACGCGCGAGATCGGCTTGCGCATGGCGCTCGGCGCCAACGCCGGAGAGACTGTCGGCCTCATCGTGCGCAACAGCATGTCGCTGATCGTGGTCGGCGTCGGCATCGGCTTCGTGGCCGCGGCTCTGCTGGCACGCTCGATGGCCGGCATCCTCTACGGCATCAGCACCTTCGATCTCACCGCGTTTACCGTGGCCGGTCTGGTGCTACTGACCGCCGGGCTCAGCGCCAGTCTCATCCCAGCCCGCCGCGCTGTTCGCATCGACCCGCTGGTGGCATTACGGGAACGGTGACGTGTGACCGACACGATGTCGTAAGCGGCGATGTTCATTCCGGCGTGCCATGGAGCGCGAAAGGCTAGCGCCGCGCCAAGTCTCTTGTGCACCGGGACGATCCGCCACCGAGGCAAGCCGATCACCCGACCCCGAGACCGGCAATCAGAGGGCATCGGTTCTCTCCCAGCGTTGCGTATCCGGCGGAATCCTTTGTGCGCAAGGGTCTGCAGCGACCCGCACGAGTTTCGGCGCTACCGGTCGGTCTGCAGAGTCACCAGGGAGTCACCGTGGCACCGAGGATCAGGCAGCGTGAGTCATCATCACG
>CAYSHI010000222.1:0-17932 GCA_964430745.1 uncultured Acidobacteriota bacterium
CCCGGGGGAAGCTTGGGGTCGTCGGGGTCGCCGAGCACCGGTTCGATATTGTCGATGCCTTCGTCGCGCGCGTTTTCGGCGAGGATCTCGAGCATCTCGGGTTGGATATCGACGCCGTACACTTTGCCCTCGGAACCGACGCGGCGAGCGATTCGCCGGGCAAAATAGCCGGAGCCCGCACCGATGTCCGCAACGACGGCGCCTTCCTCGAGGCGCATCGCGTCGATCACCTCCTCAGGCCGCTCCTCGTCGACGCGCTCCGACCGTTCCAGCCAAGGCGCCCCCCGATAGCTCATCGTCTGCGCGGCCTCGCGTCCCAGCTGCGGCATCGTCCGGGCGGGCTCGCGTCCCTGCTGTGGCATCGGGCGCGCGGCAAGACTCTTGTCTGCGGCGGTGAGCAACACCAGCAGGCAGAGGATGGCGCCATGGATTTTCCGGTGGGAGCTCATGACCTCAATCTTCACCAGCGCGGGACGAATGTCTAATCGGCACCCTTCCGATTGCAGCGTCCGATTATTGGCACTAAAATTGAATTGTTACGAGAACGTCCTCGTCATCGTCATCGTCCTCGTCCACGATCCCCAGAAGGGCGGCCGAAATGGCAGCGCAGCATTTGCTCCCCCGACGTCATCGCTTCCTTTCCCATCGACGCGCGGCAGGTCTCGGAAGGGTCCTCATTGCGGTCCTACTGTTCCTGCCGCTCGCAGCCGCGACCAGCATCGCGGCCCCCCCGGCGGGCGACGACGACGTGCCGTGGAAGGACCGCTTCGGCAACCCGCTGCCCTTTCAGAGCCACGCGGAAATCGTCGAGTTCATGCGCACCGCGGAGATCCAGTCGGTCGAAGACCTCGAGGTGGGGATCACGGACCCGCGCCGGGTCGAGCTGGTCAAGGACGGCGTCACCATGCGCGCCGCGCTGCGGGACTTCGACAAAACCTACGAGCTCATGCGCTTCGAACGCGAGTTCTACGACAGGCTGCGCGACTCCTACACCTTCGACCTGGCCGCCTACGAGCTCTCCGCCCTGCTGGGCTTGAACAACATCCCACCGGTGACCCTGCGCACGGTCAACGGCGTCGAAGCCACCCTGCAGATCTGGGTCGAAGACGCGATGGTGGAGTGGGACCGGTTTGAACAAAAGATCATGCCTCCCGACGAGATGCGCTTTCACATGCAGCGGCAGAACATGCTCGTGTTCGACAGCCTCATCGGCAACGTCGACCGCAACAACGGCAACGTCCTGTACGACGAGGCCTGGAACCACTGGCTCATCGATCACTCCCGCTCGTTCCTTCGCAACGACGCGAAGATGCCGTACCTCGACGACATCCAGTGGTGCGCTCGGAGCTTGTATGACGGCCTCAAGGCTCTCGACCGCGACGATATGGCAACGCTGCTGTCGCCGACGCTGACCAGCCCCGAGATCGACTGGATGCTGAAGCGTCGCGACAAAGTGATCGCTCGACTCGACGGTCTGATCGAGGAGCGGGGCGAGGACGCGGTCCTGTTCTAACAAGACCCGGCTTGCCGATGTCGGGGATCATTCCCCTCTGCGGATGCCGCGCATGAGGCTTGTGCGATAGCGCCTCCGTGACTCTTTTCGGCGCCCTCCGGCCCCCCCCGCGGTAGACCGCCGGCTCCTCAGGTGCTACATCCAGAGGTGCAAACCTGGATGCTTCCCTCTGAGAAGGAGCCGCACATGCTTCGCGTCGTCCGAGTAGGAACCTTGTCGTTCCTGATCTTCGCCAGCCTTTTTTCGGGCGTCACGTGGGCGCAGGAGGCGGCGGCCCCGCGTGTGCGCCTGGTAGCCACCGGGGGCACGATCTCCAACGCGGCGGGCGGCCGACTGACGGCGGAACAACTCATCGAGCTCATCCCGGACCTGACGCGCTACACGACGCCTGAGTTCGAGCAGTTCGCCAACGTCGCAAGCAGCTCCATCACGCTCGAGCAGTGGCTGGAGCTCTCGCGCCGCATCAACGAGCTCTTCCGCGACGACGCGGAGCTTGCCGGCGTCGTCGTGACCAGCGGTACGGACACTCTCGAGGAAACGGCCTATTTCCTTCACCTCACGGTGCGGGACCCGCGACCGGTCGTCATCGTCGGCGCCATGCGCAATCCCAGCACACTCGGGTACGAGGGCGCCGCCAACCTGCTGCAGGCGTTTCGCGTCGCCGCCAGCCCGGACTCCCGCGACAAGGGGGCGCTGGTGGTCATGAACGACGAGATCAACTCGGCGCGCGAGGTCACAAAGACCAACTCGGTGCGCCTGCAAACCTTCGAGACCCGCGGTTACGGCGTGATGGGGGTGGTCGATCGCGATCGCGTCCTCTACTACCGCAACACGCTCAAGCGTCACACGGCCGACAGCGAATTCGACGTGTTCTCGATTGACGCCCTACCCCGAGTCGACATCCTGATGGTGTACCAGGGTGCGACGGGTGACCTCGCGGAGGCGGCTGTCGCGGCGGGAGCCGAAGGTATCGTGATCGCTGCTGCCGGCGCCGGCGCCACCAGCGGCACCCAACGTCAGGGAATCGCCGCCGCCCTCGAAGCCGGCGCCGTAGTGGTAACCGCGACGCGCACCGGCAGCGGCCGCATCGCTGCTCGGATGGGCGGCGGCCGGGGTGGTCGCGGCGGACCGGGCGCGGCTCGACGTGTATCGGCGGAGGACTTGACGCCCCTCAAAGCACGCATCCTGCTGATGCTGGCGCTCGCCACCACGGACGACGGCGCGCAGATCCAGCGCATGTTCACCGAGTATTGATGGGCCGAGCCCGCCGCGTCGCTCGGCCTGCTGCAATCGACTTCGGCCGGCCGCGATTTTTCGCAACAACTCGGGCCGGCCGCCGGACATCCGCGGTTCGTCTAGCGCCCTGACCCGCCCCCCTCGCCGCCTCCGGCGTCCTCTTCGAGTGTCTCGAGCACGTCGCGCCACTGGAACTTCTCGCCCATCCCGAGCACGTAGTGGTCCATCCAGGCCTTCTCCGCCACGGCCTTGACGAGGCGATTGCGGGGGTCCGGGATTCCGTGGCTGCGGCCGGGATACATGAACAGCTCGGTGGGGACCCCCAGCTTCTTGAGCGCCATGTGCAGCTCGACGGACTGCGGGCTCGGCACACGCGGATCTCCCTCGACCACGTGGATCATGGTCGGCGTCTTGGCGGCGGCGATGTACTTGAGGGGCGACTGATCCCAGTAGGGCTCGAAGTTCTCGTACAGGAAGTCGTCGCCGATGTAGAAGCGACGATTTCGCTGCACATCCGACTGCGCGTACATCGAGATCCAGTTCATCGTGCCGGCGCCGGAGCTAATCGCCTTGAATCGATCGGTATGGGTGAGGATCCAGTTCGACCAGTGGCCACCGGCGCTCCAGCCCAGCGCGCCCATGCGCTCGCCATCGACAATGCCCTCGCCGATGAGGTAGTCGACGCCCGTCATGATGTCGTCGAAACCGAGCGTGAAGTAGTCGCCGACGATGTCGGTGCGGTGTGCGTTGCCGTAATTGCGGGAGCCGCGGTAGTTGGGCTTGAGGACGGCGTATCCGGCGCCGGCGTAGACCTGCGCGCTATAGCCTCCGTTGAAGCGCAATGTGTCGGCGGACGCGGGCCCTCCGTGAATGGCGACGATGAGCGGATACCGTTGCCCCTCGACGTACCCGACCGGCTTGACGAGGATGCCGCCTACCGTCTTGCCGTCGGTCGACGTCCAGTTGATCTCCTCTTCCTCGCCCAGCGCCAGCTCCCGCACCCGCGGATTGGCGTCGACGAGTTGGATCCACGCGGAGCGGTTCGCGACCTGCTCGATGCTCGGCACGGTAAATACCGTTGGTGGAGTCGTCGGGTCCGAGTAGCCGATGAGAATCGCCCCGGAGTCGTCATCGCGGCTGACGTTGAGCGCGGCGCGCTCGTCGGTGATCCGGCGAACCTCTCCGGTGGCCACGTCGAGTGCGTGGAGTTGTGAGGTGACGGTCACGCCGGCGTTGAAGTAGATCGTGGAGCCGTCCTCCGACCAGAACCCGGCGCTGAGGCTCTGGTCAAAATCCTCACCCATCTTGCGGAACGACCCGCCGCGGTCGGCAACCTCGCGCAGGTAAACGCGGTTCTCGGTCATGGAGTAACGCCCCATATCGTCCGGCGCCGAGAACAGCACCCAGCGGCCGTCGGGAGAGACGCCCAGCCCCCCCTCGCCGACCTCATGGTTGCGGGTGAGCCGCTCGATCTCGCCGGTCGCCACCTCGAGCAGGTATTGGTCGGCATACAGCCGCGAGCCGGTGATATTGCGCTCGTAGCGCTCCGGCGACTCGCCGGTGAACGTCAGCCAGAGGCCGTCGTCCGAGGCCCCGAAGGCCGAGACGCTGTAACCGGGGTCGCCGGCCAGCTTGCGCGGCTCCATGAGGTTCAGGTCAAGAGCCCAGAGGCTCGACAGCGGCGTCTCCAAGTTCTTGACGTCAACCGTGAACCCTTCTTCGCGGCGACGCTCATTATCGCTGTCGTAGGCGTCCGGACGGGTGAAGTAGATCGTGCTGCTGTCCGGGCTGAACTCCCAGTCCTCGACGCCCGCCTCAGCGTCGGTAATCTGCTCGCCCTTCCACCGGTAGATATCCGACACGGGAATGCGAAAGAGCTGTTCCCTGCCTCCTTCGCCCGAGCGATAGACGAGCCAGCTCCCGTCCTTGCTGAAGGCGTAGTCACGCACGCCCTCCGCCGCGTCGGTGATGCGGCGTGCCTCGCCGCCGTTCGGTCGCATCGCGTAGAGCTGGCTCTCTTCGCCCTCCCGGTTCGATACGAAGGTGAAAAAGCTGCCGTCTCGCGCCCAGCCCGGCGAGGTCTCGTTGCTGTCCTCGGTGAAGGTCATCCGCATCGTAGACGGCAACCCCTCAGCCATATTGACGAGGAAAATGTCCGACTGCGACTCGGCTTTCTGCCAATCCGGATAGCTGATGGTGTAGAGCATCCACTCGCCGTCCGGGCTCGGCGTCCACGAGCCCGGACGGGCGAGCTCCTGCACGTCCATGAACGTCATCGGCCGTCCATCGGCCTGTTGCGCGGGCAGGCCGGCGACCGGAGTCACCGCGAGCGCGGCGAGCCCTGCGATCGAGAGCACGGCGGCGAAGCTCGATACGACCGAGCGCGAAATGGCAGGGGCAATGCGCATGATGACCTCCGAAGGGTTCCGAGACACAAAGGGTTCTCGCCTCTCGAAGCGAGAATCGGCTACGCCCGTGGGCCTGTCAACCATCAGAGGCCACCTTGACCCGGCGCGCGCCAGGCGGCAGGGTTAACCTGTCAATACATGTTGCCTAGGGGTGGCCGTCAGGCCTGAGACTAAACCCTTGAACCTGATCCGGGTGATGCCGGCGTAGGGAAAGGCCAATGAGTAATTTCCATCGCGTTTTCGCCCTGTCGTTCCTTCTGCTCATCGTTCCCCTTCCGGCGATCGCCCAATCGGGCGGCACCGTGCGCGGTACGGTGCTCGACCCGACCGGCGCGCCGGTGGTGGGTGCGCGCGTCGAGCTCTCGGCCCGCGGCAGTGCCGCCGCGGCCGACACCGATGAGGCCGGGCGATTCGAGCTCCAACTCGCTGCCGGCACGTGGGACCTGCGCGTCTCCCACCCCGCCTACCAGCTACTCGACCAAACTGTCGAGGTCGCCGGTACGAGCGTCGACCTCGAGCTCGACCTGCAGTGGGTCACGGCCGTCGAGGAGGCCGTCACCGTGGTGGGCATCCGCGCCGGAGAGGACGTGCCGATCACGAAGCGAAACATGGACCACGAGGAGATCGAAAAGCTCAGCTACGGGCAGGACGTACCCACGCTGCTGCAGTACACACCCTCGGTGACCTGGTATTCGGATTCGGGCGTCGGCAGCAACTACTCGTACTTCAGCATGCGCGGCATCCAGCAGACGCGTATCAACATGACCTTCGACGGCGCGCCGCTCAACGATCCCGCCGAGCACGCCCTCTTCTTCAACAATTTCCACGACTTCACGAGCACGGTCGACAGCATCCAGATCCAGCGGGGTGTCGGAACGTCGTCGGTAGGCTCGCCCGCCTACGGTGGATCGGTAAACTTCGCCAGCGCGGGCGCTTCACTCACGAACCATGGTGACGCCCGCGTGGTCCTCGGCTCGTACGACACGGCACGCGCCTCTGTCGGCTACGACTCCGGCCTCATCGGCAACGGCTTCTGGGTCTCGGGGCGATTCTCCTACGCCACTACCGACGGGTATCGCGACAGCTCCGGGTCCGAGCACAACACGTTCTTCTGGAACGCGGGGTGGCAGGGAGAGCGGGCATCTCTGAAGTTCGTCGGCTTCTCAGGACGGGAAAAGTCGCAGCTCGCCTACCTCGCCGTCGAGCCCGAGATTCTCGCCGAGAACCGTCGCTTCAACCCGTTGACCGCGGAAGACCGAGACGACTTCGGGCAGGACGTGGCGCAGATCAAGTACAACCAGGCGCTCGGCGACAATACGCTGCTGACCGCATCGTTCTACTACAACGGCGCCGACGGATGGTTCCAGCTCTGGGACGACCCGGTAGCGCAAACCGACCTCCTGCGCTTCGGCATCGATCAGGGCTTTTACGGCAGCATGGTCACGGTGAGCACCGGAACCGAGAACCTCTCGGCGACGTTGGGCTTTCATTTCAACGACTTCGAAGGCGACCACTTTCTCGATACCGATGCCTTGGGCCGCGTCTACACGAACACCGGTTTCAAGAACACCGTCAACGCCTTCGGCAAGGTCGAGTATCGGATCGCGGACACGATCCTGTTCGGGGATCTCCAGTGGCGCTGGGCGGAATTCTCGTACGCCGGAGACATCGACCTGGGATCGGTCGACTGGTCGTTCGTCGACCCGAAGGTCGGCGTGCGCCAGCTGATCTCGCCGCGCGTCAGCCTGTACGCATCGATCGGCCGCGCCCAGCGCGAGCCGGGACGGCTGGACCTGTTTCTCGGCGAAGACAACGCCACCATCCCGCACGATCTCGAGGCCGTGAAACCCGAGTCCGTCGTCGACATCGAGGCCGGCGTCGCCTACAACTCGCGTAGCCTCGCTCTCGCCGCCAACGTCTACTTCATGGAGTTTCGCGACGAGATCGCGCTTACCGGCGAGCTCTCCGAGGTCGGCTTGCCGCTGCGTCGCAATGTCGACAGCTCCTATCGGCGCGGTATCGAGGTCGACCTCAAGTGGATGCCGGTGCAGAACTGGTCGTTGCTCAACAGCCTCAACCTCAACCGCAGCCGCATCGAGGAGTGGACTCACTTCTACGACGTCTACGACGCCGGCGGCAACTGGATCGGCAGCGAGCCCATCACCTATTTCGATGTCCCGCACCTGCTGACGCCGGCGCTGACGTTGAACCTGGGCGTCGAGTACGCGCTGCCGTCGACGGACGTCGCCGTTATGGGCCGCTACGTCAATCACTCTCAACTGGACAACACCGGGATCGAGGCCTTCCGCACGCCGTCGTTCACCAACGTCGACGTACGCGCCTCGCAGAGTCTGGGGCGGTGGTGGCCGGGAGCCGAACCACGAATCAGGCTCTTCATCAACAACCTGTTCAGCAACAAAGACGCGTTACCCAGCGGCTACAGCTACCAGTACATCAACCGCGACGGCAGCGGCAATGACTCGCTCGCCGGCGCGCCCTATTTCTACCCGCTGGCGACCTTCAACGCGGTCGTCATGCTGGAGCTGGGCTTCTAGTGTGCTCTAGCAGGGTGCTGGAAACTCCCGGGGGTGCCGAGCAGGGGTCTTGTGGGGCAGAGGCAAGGAACGAGGAGGAAGGCGATGCGTGATGCATCGTCGACGACGAGAGACGCGGCATATGCCCCACAACCCCCATGCGCCCAGAGGGTTACGGGCAGCGTGCCCGTAACGGCACCCCCGGGAGTTCTTCAGCACCCTGCTAGACTCCGCCAAGAGCACATTCTCGTGATCACAGGAGGTAGGCCGCATGAGACGAAGCGTTCTTGCACTGGCATTCGTGGCGATGCTCCTTGGCGTTGCCTGGGCTCAAGAGACCCCGCGAAGTCTCGCCGCCAGCTACGGCTCCCTTGCGGACACGATCATCGCGTTGAAGCAGGCCGAGGCCGACCTCGTTCGGGCCGTGCTCGACCATCACCTGAGAGCCGCGGAGGCGGCGATGCAGCGCGGTGATCACGCGGTCGCGGCGGCAGAGATCGCGCTATTCGCCAACGAGGGGGACAACGCGATCGGTGGCGTTCGCAAGCGCCTGGTCGACGCGGGCCATCACCATCACGCGGCCGACACCCAGGGGGAGTACGAGGCCGGCTACCTCGTTGTAAGCATCGCCGCCAAACAGGAGATCCTCACGGCCTCCGCGGCACTGCGGCGGGCTGGATCCGACAGCGAGCGGCAGCAGGCCTGGGGCCGGTTCGAGACGACGGCCACGGAGCTGCTGGCAACGAAATGAGATCGAGGGCGCCGGTGCGCGCCGCCTTGATGACGCCGGTACTTGCTCTCGTCTCGCTGCAGGCGTTCGCGCCCGGCCCTGTTTCTGAGCCTGCTGCGGGGTCGCTGTGGCCGTCCGCCGAGGCCGGCCGCCCCGCTCCGGATCCCGGTGGGGCGCGCGGGCAAGCTCCGGAAGTGGGACAGAGATCGGCACCGCTCTGGTTTGTCGACACCGCAGCCGCGGCCGGCCTCGATCAGCCCATCTGGTGCGGCAGGCCGGAAAAGCCTCACATACTCGAGTCCGGCGGATCGGGGCTGGCGTTGCTCGACTACGACAGAGACGACGACCTGGATCTGTACGTCGTCAACGGCTGGCGACTCGAAGGCAACGAGGTCCGCGAGCGCGGCCGCGATCTCCTGTATCGGAATCGAGGCGACGGAACGTTCGAAGACGTCACCGCCGAAGCGGGGCTCGGTCACGACGGGTGGGGGACGGGCATCGCCGTTGGCGATTTCGACGGCGACGGAAACCCGGACCTATTCGTTACCAATTTCGGACCCGATGTTCTGTACCGCAATGTCGGCGACGGAAGCTTCGTCGCGGTCGAGAGCGGGCCGGGAGGCGACGGCTGGTCGACCGGGGCCGTGTTCTTCGACGCTGACGCCGACGGCGACGAGGATCTCTTCGTCGGCGGCTACATCGATACGACGCTCGACGAGGTGCTCGACGCCGAGCCGGAGCTCCAGTGGCAGGGGACCCGCGTCATGCGCGGGCCCTTCGGGCTGGAGGGCGAGCGGAATCTCTATTTCGAAAACGACGGCGGCGGCTTCCGCGAAGCGACGAACGAAGCCGGGCTCGAAGACGTAGGCCTTTATTACAGCTTCGCGGTCGCCGCTCTCGATCTCGACCATGATCTCGATCTGGATCTATACGTAGCCAACGACTCCAATCCCAACTATCTGTACGAGAACGACGGCACCGGGCGCTTCGAGGAAATGGGTCTGTGGAGCGGCGCCGCGTTCAGCCGCGGCGGGCTGGCGCAGGCGGGAATGGGCCTGGCCGCCGGAGACATCGACGGCGACACCTACGCCGAGGTCTTCGTCACCAATTTCGAGCAAGACGCGTCGACGATGTACCGGAACCTCGGAGAGCTCGCCTTCGAAGACGTCTCCGAGGAGACGGGGTTGCGTGCGGCCACGTTTCTTCCCCTCTCGTGGGGCGCCGTGCTCGCCGATTTCGATCTCGATAGCGATCTCGATCTGTTCGTCGCCAACGGACACATCTACCCCCAGGCCGACGCCACGGGCGAAGGCCTCGAGTACGCCCAGGCCAACCAGCTGTTCGTCAATGACGGCATCCGCTTCCACCCGACCGGCGCCGGTCCCGCGAGCAACTCCGGAGAGCGTGGCGTCTTTCGCGAGGTCGGCGCGCAAGCGGGCCCCGGCATGGCGGTCGTCGAGTCGAGCCGCGGCGTCGCCGCGGGCGACCTGGACAACGACGGAGACATCGACCTGGTTGTCTCGAACGTCGATGCGCCGCCGACGCTGTTGCGGAACGAGTCCACCCGACGCGGCGCGTGGCTGATTGTCGATGCCCCCGGGGCGCTTCGGGTCATCGTCGAGCTCGGAGGCCGGCAAATCGTTCGCGATCGGGTCGCGGGCGGCTCGTATCTGTCTGCGAGTGATCCACGCTTCCACTTCGGTCTCGGCGAGGTCGACAGTGTCGAACGGCTGCGTGTTGTCTGGGCAGACGGAAGCGAGCGCGTTCTGGAGGGCGTCGAGGTCGACGAAGTTCTACGCGTCCGATAGGGTGCGCTACCGAGCCGAGGACGGCTCACAACGGTACGAATGAGGCTATGATGACGGAGAATCTCACTCAGGTTCCAGGGAGACCGTGATGACGAATCCGACCAACGACCAGGCCTGTCTGGCCTGCCAGCGTGGCCCCGATGAAATACCGCTGATCCAGCTTGCGTATCTCGACGCCAACTACTGGATTTGCCCGCAGCACCTGCCCATGCTGATCCACAATCCCGCCCGCCTGGCCGGCATGCTGCCGGGGGCTGACAAGCTCTCGCCGGCCGATTCTCACCACTGAGGTGCCGGCCGTCAGGGCGTCGAAAAGCGCCGGCTTCCGGTCTCAGCCGTTTTCCAATACCTCCAGCAGATAGCGGCCGTATCCGCCGCGGGCCAGAGGCTGTGCGATGGCCTCGAGCTGTTCCGCGCTTATGTACTCCATCCGATAGGCAATCTCTTCGGGACAGCAAATCTTGAAGCCCTGCCGCTCCTCGACGGTCTCCACGAAGTTGGCCGCGGCGAGGAGCGATTGCGGGGTCCCGTTATCGAGCCATGCCGTGCCACGCCCCAGCACCTCGACGTGCAAACGGCCGCGCTCCATGTAGATCCTGTTGAGATCGGTGATCTCGAGCTCGCCCCGAGCCGAGGGCTCGAGCGACTTGGCGAGCGACGAAACCTCGGAATCGAAAAAGTAGAGGCCCGTGACCGCGTAGCGCGACTTCGGGTCAGCGGGCTTCTCTTCCAGGCTGACAGCACGATCGTCACTGTCGAGCTCGACGACACCGTAGCGCTCCGGGTCGCGAACGGCGTACGCAAAGACGGTCGCGCCCGAGGTTCGTGTTACCGCGATCTGGAGTTTGGCCTGCAGGTCGGTCCCGTAGAAGATGTTGTCCCCGAGAATCATGGCGCACGGTTGTCCGCCGATGAATTCCTCTCCGATGATGAAGGCTTGCGCCAGACCGGCCGGTTCGGGCTGTACGGCGTACGTCAACGACAGGCCCAATCTTGACCCATCGCCGAGTAAAGCCTCGAACCGGGGCGTGTCTTCCGGTGTGGAGATGATCAGTATTTCCCGGATCCCCGCCAACATCAGAATCGACAGCGGGTAGTAAACCATCGGCTTGTCGTAAACCGGTAGCAACTGCTTGGAGATAACCTGCGTCATCGGGTGCAGGCGAACACCCCGACCTCCCGCCAAGATCAGGCCCTTCATTGCGCTTCCGCCCTGTTCGCGTAGTTCTTCTCGATCCATTTCCTGTGTTCCCCGGTCTCGACGGCGGCGATCCATGCTTCGTTGTCGAGATACCACTGAACGGTCTTCCTCAGGCCGCTTCGAAATGTCTCTCGCGGGCGCCAGTCCAGCTCGGTGCCGATCTTGTTCGCGTCGATCGCGTAGCGCCGGTCGTGACCGGGACGATCTTCTACATAAGAGATCAACTGCCGGTGCGAATCCGCCTCCGCCGTTTCGGTAATCTCGTCCAAGAGGGCGCATAACTCCTCGACGACTTGGACGTTCGTCATCTCGCTGTTTCCACCGATGTTGTACTTCTCGCCGGGCTGCCCGGCTTCGAGCACGCGCCGGATGGCGGCGCAATGATCCTCGACGTAGAGCCAATCCCTCACGTTGAGACCGTCGCCGTAGATCGGTAAGGGTTGGCGCCTCCGGCCCGTGAGAATCATCAGCGGAATCAATTTCTCAGGAAACTGATACGGCCCGTAGTTGTTCGAGCAGTTCGTCGTCATGACGGGCAGGCCGTACGTGTGGAAGTAGGACCGAGCAAGGTGGTCCGCCGCCGCCTTGGTCGCGGCGTACGGGCTGTTGGGCCGATAGTTGCTCGATTCGTCGAAGGGGTCGTCCGCCGGCTCGAGCGACCCGTACACCTCATCGGTCGACACGTTGATGAACCGAAACGCGTCTCGCGCCTCGCCGGACAAGCCGGCGAAATACGCGCGCGCCTCCTCCAGGAGCCGGAACGTCCCGACGATGTTGGTCTGAACGAAATCGTCGGGACCGTGAATCGAACGGTCGACATGGCTCTCCGCGGCAAAATGAACGATCGCGGTCGGCTGATGGGTCTGCAGAGCGTCCGATACCATCGCCGCGTCCGCGATATCTCCGTGGACGAATATGTGGCGAGGATCGTCGCTCACACTGTCGAGATTCATCAGATTCCCGGCGTAGGTGAGCTTGTCGATATTCACGACCCGCCCTTCATCGGCGCGCAGCCATTCCAGAACGAAGTTGGCCCCGATGAACCCCGCCCCGCCGGTAACTAGGATCGCCAATGACACCTCCTGAGCTTTCCACTGACCTCGCCGTCGACCCCTGCAGCATGATTCTCGAGAGCTTTCGGGCAACGAGCGAGCGCTAAGACTCCCCCAAGCATGGGTAACTGATCAAGGATGGGAAGATCTTTCTACGGAGGGCGATCCTCACTGACCTGCAGGCATCTGGATGAAGACACCCACCACCATCATGATGTCGGGCTCGCACGGCTCATTGACCCACAAGGCCGGCGCCGCCGGCCCGCTGGCACCGTCGCATCCCAGCGACATAACGGTGTACGTGCCACGGCCCGCCACGTAGACGAAGGGATTCCCCCAGGCGTCGTGCGTCGCGGGCAAAACGAGGTAGCCGAGCTCAGACAACTCGGCGATCGTGACCGCGAACCGTTCGAGGTCGCGATTCATAGCGGCGTTGGCAGCCCCGATCCGCTGAATGTCGGTCCTTGTCTGCCTTTGCTCGACGCTGAGCAGTCGCGGGAGGCCCTTCGGCGGGCCGTACTCGACGTCGATCAGAATCCACCCGCCCTTCGCCAGGCGCGCGAACTCCGCCCACCCGGCGGCTACAGCGGGCCCCCCTGCGACTTCGATCCTGGCCAAGGCCCGCTCCCCCCCTGCCCTGGTGTGGACCCGGGTCGCTGTCACACCCGCTCCTCTGAACTCCCCGTCGAGGAGCCCTTGTGCGTTGTCCAAGGTCAACGCCGTGGGTGAGCAGGCGATCGTCCCCGGCACCGACAGCCGAGCGCCTCCGGCCACCGCGGGAATCGGGCTGACGCCCGCGCGTTCAAGCGCCGTATTCAGCGCCGCCAGGTCCCGCTGCAGGAGCTCGCGGTAAGGATTCAGCGCGTCGTCGGCGCGCGCGCACGCAGCGGACACAGCGGCGATCGTGCTTTCGGTCGGCTTCAGGTCCGCGAACTGGAGGTCTGCCAACCGGCCGGCCAGGTCGCGGTTGCCGGCAAGCGCGATAATCGCCGCGACACCGGCGCGATCGAAGGCGGCCACCGCCTCGTCGACAGCCGGCTCACCGTTCGCCACTGCACGGGCACTCGTTCGCAACGATCGCACTGCATCCATCGCCGCCCGGCTCGCGTCGATGGCCACGGCGAGCCCGCGCTCGTATCCGAGCTGCAACTCCAGATCCGCCGCGGTGGCCTCGCTGCGCGGGTCGTTGGTCACCGTAAGCCGGCGCGTCAGCGTCTGGCCGCCGGCCGTGAGGCGCACCTCGTACGTGCCCGGAAGTACGAGCGAGCCCACCGGCTGCTGCTTCGGCGACTCGCCGATGATGGCTGCAGCGATAATCCCGAAGGACACCGTGTCGGCCTCCGCGCCACCGGCGCCG
Organism: uncultured Acidobacteriota bacterium; assembly: GCA_964430745.1. Taxonomy (GTDB): domain Bacteria; phylum Acidobacteriota; class UBA890; order UBA890; family UBA890; genus CBDCGW01. The sequence goes on from CAYSHI010000222.1 coordinate 13,840, forward strand.
ACATCGAGCGACGGCGGTGTCGGGTAGCGCAGATCCCACACCAGCCGGTGCATGCCGGCGGTCGTCGCGGTCGTCACGGGCGTCCTGAACCAGTATTCCGGCACGTTGGGCATGCGCGTATCGGGCGCGGGTTGCACGCTCGTGTATTCGCGCACCAACGCGCCCTCCGCATCGAGGATCGAGATCGCGACCGGTTCGGTCGCCGCACTCCGGAGGTAGTAGTCGATGGACGCGCCGTCCGGGGGATTTTGCCCTTGCGGCACTTCCGGCGGCAGCGGCGTGTCCTGGTTGTTGTCCCATCGGACGCGCACCGCCGGTGCGGGGGCAAACAGAAAGGCCGGCGCCGTGTCGGCGCGCACGTCATCGATCTGCCGCAACGGTGAGACATCGTCGAGCGCCCACAGCGCGCGTCCCCACGTGGCGATGATCAGATCCTTGTCGTGCACGGTGATATCGAGCACCGGAACGCGCGGCAGGTTGAGCTGCAGCGGCTGCCAAAGCCCGCCGCGATCGAACGACACGAAGACGCCGTGCTGGGTGCCGGCGTAAAGCAGGTCGGGACGGATCGGATCCTCGCGCACCACGCGCGACGGTACGTCGACCGGCAGACCCCTCACGATCTCGCGCCAGGTCGCGCCGAAGTCGGATGTCATGAACAAAGCGGGCCCGTGACGATCCGACAGATCGATCGCCGCCGCGTACGCTGTTCCGGCGTCGTGCGAGGACGCCTCCATCGACCACAGCGTCAGTGTGGATTCCGCCGCCAGTCGCGGTGGCGAGACGTTCGTCCACGTCGCGCCCGCGTCGCGCGTAACGTGGATCAGACCGTTCGACGTGCCTGCCCAGAGGAGATCGACATCGAGCGGCGAAGCAACCAGCGCGACGATGGTGCCCTCGGCCCGTCCGCCGGGCTGGTCCGGGCGCGCCGTGAGATCGGGACTGATCTGCTTCCACGTAACACGGTCGTTCGACGCCAGCACGTACTGCGCGCCCACGAACATCCATCGAGGATCCTTCCGCGACAGATCCATGCCCGGCCGCGGGCCGAAGCGGTCCTCTGCGCTCGGTGTGTAGACCGGCCCCGATTGCCCGGTGACGCGATCGAAGCGCACGATGACGTGGCCGCCGCCGTGTGAGTACACGTAGCGGGGGTCGAGCGGATCCGAAAAGATGTGCCCTTGCTCGTAGCCGCTCACCGGGTACCAGTCATTGGGCCGGATGGCGCCGAAGTCGCTGCGGCTCAGGATCGAAACCGTGCCGCTGTCCTGCTGCGGCGCGTAGATGCGATACGGAAATTCCTCATCGGTGGTCACGAAGTAGAGCTCGCCGTTCGGCATCGTGTACCACGGCGTCCACGTGGAGCCGCCGTCGAGCGTAACCGCCGGTCCTTGATCGGCGCCCAGGAACATCCGCCGAGGGTTGGTCGGGTCGATCCACAGGGCGGTCGGGTCGTCGCCGCCCGGCGCCCCCTTGATCGCGTCGAGCGTCCTGCCGCCGTCGGTAGACCGATACACGGATGTGCCCATCGTGTAGATCACGTCCGGGTTCGTCGGGTGCACATACAAATGACCGCGGGCGCTCGCCAGCCGGGGCGTCATCAACGCGAACGAGGCGCCGCCATCATCGGAGCGGAACAAGCCGCCGCTACCACGTCCTCCCGCCAACGCATAAAGTCGGCGGCCGCTGGTGCCATTCGCCACCGCAATCGTCGCCGAACCGGCTCCAGCCGGCAGGCCGGCGGCGGCGAGCCGCTGCCAGGTGATACCCCCGTCATTGGATCGATAAACCGGGGGACCCGCTGGCGCAGCGTCGGCCGGCGCGCTCAGGCTGGCGAACACCACCTCGGGCGCCGCCGGATCCGACACCAGATCCACCACGCTGCTCGACGCGTCCGCAAACAGGGTGTGCTCCCAGCTCCGTCCGCCGTCCGTACTGCGATACACGCCGCGCGCGGAGGACGGATTGTTGTTGTAAAAGACCATCGAGCCGAAGTTGCCGCCCGAACCCACGCCGGCGATAACGACGTCGGGGTCGCGCGGATCGATCAGCAGCCCGGTGATGTACTTGGTGTCCGCCAGGCCGGCGTGCCGCCACGTGGCGCCGGCATCGTCGGACCGGTACACGCCGTTGCCCAGCGTGTTGCTCCCGGTGCCGACATAAACAACGTCGGGGTCTGACGGCGCGACCGCAACGGCGCCGATGCCGGTGACCGGAAGGTCGTCGGAAACGGACGCCCACGTCGTGCCGCCGCTGGTCGACTTCCAGAGCCCCCCGGCCGGCGTGCCGGCGTAGTACACCGACGGATCCCCCGGCACACCCGCCACGCACCAGATTCGCCCCGCCCGGTGCGGCCCCACGAGCCGCCAGCGGAGGTCGGAGAAGTAGTCCGCGTCGGAGGACTGCGCCGCCGCGCCGAGGGTGAACGCCGCGCTAATGCACACAGCGATCGCAGCGCAGAGCGCGGTCAGGGGAAGCCGAGTGGGGCGCGGCGCAAGCAATCTCGCGAGAATCCCTCTTCCTCTGAGAATCCGCTCTCCTCCTGGCTTGCCCTTCACAAGATCTCTCCTTTCAGGGTCCGGAGACTTGCACCTTGACCGCAAGATGACCACGAGAGAGCTTGGTTCGAATGGGGTCCGCATGTGGAGCCTCTGTGTCTGGGGATATCTCGATGAGGTTACCCGGCGGGCCCGCCACGACGCCAATCTGCGATGGATTTGCGCGACCCTCCGTGCCTCAGGCGTCGACGAGGAACCAGGCGTTGCGTATCAAGCCTTCGCGCACGTCGTAGATCAACACGTAGGGAATCGGCGGCGCGGTGTCGACCAGCGTGACGAGCTGGTAGGTGACGACGTAGCGACCGAGCACCTGCCACGAGGTGACTCTTGTCTTCAGGTCCGGGCATTCGCGCCCCATGGTGCCGAGGCAGTTGCGCTCGAGCTGATCGCCGTAGGCGTCGCGAATCGCTTCGCGGCCCGAGTAGACGGGATCGGTGCCCGGCAGGATGAACAGCTCGGCATCGGCAGCGAAGGTGGCGGCGAGAGCGTCGACGTCGCGGCGGTTGTAGGCGTCGACATGGTTCTTGATGACCTGGACGGGATCGGCCGGCGATTCGGCTTGCGAAGTACTGGCCGGGCCGGCTTGAGGAGCGACTGCCGGCGTTGCCGAGGGTGTCAGGGTAAGCAGCAAGGCGATGGTCACGGCAAGCTGAGGCATCTCTGATCCTTCTGCGCTCGAGGTTCGACGTCAGCGAAGGTCGTGTCGGGGGCAGACGGGAATCAAGACGAACGTATCGCTGTTTCGACGGCTGGGCAACCGGACCTCGCGCCTCGGATCGCCGCTGCGAGCTCCTCCTATTCACGCAGGCAGACAGCTGTACTCCAACGTCCGTGAGGCCGTGAAGGCCTTCTGCGCCGACGCCGTCCCCGGGTTTGCTTGGCTTGAATCGGATACCGCCGTACTCTTTTCGAGACAAGCCCCTTCCCCACAGGAGAGACGTCCATGCGGTTCCGTCCCCTTTTCCAGTCTTCTTGTGTCGTGGCGCTGGTTGTCTGTGCGGCGAGTTGGACGCTCGCCAGCCCGCAGGCAGCGCAGCTCGATCGCGATTACCACGTCGTCGCCGGCGAGCGGCACGGCGCGAGCTTTTTCCCCGCCGCCCGGCATGCCGAGGTCGAGTACGAGGCCGGGGACACGCTGAGCTTCGACCGCTTCCATACCGTCGACGTGATGTACGAGTGGCTGCGGCGATGGGAACGCCGCTACCCGGAGATCATCGAGGTATTCGAGGTCGCCAAGAGCTACGGCGGCCAACCGATTCTGCAGGCGACGATCACCAACAAGGCCACGGGACCGGCAACCGACAAGCCGGCGGCGTTCTTCGAGGGTGGCCGCCACAGTGGCGAGATCACCAGCAGCGAGTCCGTAATGTGGCTGATGCAGCATTTGCTCACCAGCTACGGAAACGACCCCGAGATCACCCACCTTATCGACACCAAGGCGATCTACCTGAAGCCGCAAAACAACCCCGACGGCTCGAACCTCTACCTGCACACGGCGCAGTCGAACCGCAGCTCCGTGCGGCCGATCGACAACGACG
>CAYSHI010000223.1:0-21766 GCA_964430745.1 uncultured Acidobacteriota bacterium
CCCTTTCCCCGCGCACCTCACGCGAAAGGGTATCGCTGCCCCTAGCTCGCCCGCCTAGCAACCCCGTCCCCCGTCTACAACCGCGACGGTCCCAGCCACGCTAGTCAGCTTCGTAGCGAGCCGTGACGGTAGTGCTGAGGCCGCCGCGCGGAGTGAAGATCCCCTCGACTTCCGCCCAGTGCGGCTCGCAGGCCGCGACGACGTCGCGCAGGATGCGGTTGACGGCGTTCTCGTAGAAGATCCCGAGGTCGCGATAAGCGAGGAAGTAGAGCTTCAACGCCTTGAGCTCGAGACAGCGCTTCGCCGGTGCGTAGCTGAGGATGACGAGACCGTAATCCGGAAGCCCGGTCTTGGGGCAGATCGACGTGTACTCGGGATTTTCGATGGTGATGGTGTAGCCGTCGAAGTGATTGGGGAACGTATCGAGGGGCGGCAACTCGGTGTCGAGGCCGGCCGCCGCCTGCTCATCGCCGTAGCCTCCTGATGTGGTCGGTTCCGTGTCGCGCAGGTCGATCGTTTCGTCCTTGCTCATCGTTGGTGTCTCCTCACCATCTCAGCCGCTGCCGGCGCCCCGATACACGCACCGAGCAGTACAGGTTTCATGCACGACGACAGCCGTCAGGCCGGGGATCGCCGTGAGTCGCTGCCAAATCCAGATTGCGATCATCTCGCTGGTGGGGTTCGCGAGCCCCTCGACGTCGTTGAGGTGGCGATGGTCGAGCGCATCATGCACCGGCGCACATGCCGTCTGGATATCGTCGTAGTCGATCACCCAGCCGGTTGTCGGGTCCACCTCGCCGCAGACGTGCACCTCGACTTTCCACGAGTGCCCGTGAAGGCGGCGGCATTTGCTGTGCTCCGGCGCGTGCGGTAGCCGATGCGACGCTTCGAAGGTGAAGTTCGTCACCAGCTCCAAGGTTGGTGCAGTGTCTGCGGCGCTCATCGATCATCACCTCGGTGCGCTAGTCGGGTCTCGCCGATTGCTTTCCGTTCGCCGGTTGACGCCCGGCCCGCGAAGCCCCGCCGTCTACGGCTAGTGTCGTGAGAAGGTAACGAACTTCTGACTCAGGACACCAGTGGGCTGTAACGGAAGAATCGTTAGTGTCGCAGATGGGAGTTGCGGGTGAGGTCAAGGCGCGGCGAGGATGGCGATGCGTAACGCATCGTTGACGAGCCGCAACGCCGAGATCGCCCGCAAATCCCATCTGTCCGCAGGATGGCGGCGAAATGGGCGCGTCTGCAGCGTTGCTCCTCCTTGACGATACACACGGCATCGCCGCGTCGGAGCGCCTTGCATCCACCCCCATTTCGTCGCCACGACACTAACGATTCTTCCGTTACAGTCCACTAGATGCCGCGTTCGATATCGGGCCAGAGAATCTTATGGAGTTGTAACTGCATCCGCACCGGCAGCCGATCGTCCATGATCCAGCGTGCCAGGCGATCGAATTCGACCTCTCCCCAGACCGGCGAGAACATCACCGGCCAGCGCGTGAGGTCATGTTTCCTGACCATCGTCGCCGCCCAATCGTAATCCTCCCGCGTGCCGATGACGAACTTCACCTCATCGCCGGGTCGCAGTCGCGATATGTTGTCGAGGTCGTTGCGCTCGAGCTCCCCCGAAGACGGGCACTTCAGGTCGACGATCGCATGTGCCTGGTCGGGCAGCACCGAGATGTCGAACGAGCCGGAGGTCTCGACGAGCACCGTCTTGCCCCGCTCCAGAAGGGCGCGGGCCAGGGCCGGGGTGCCGGGCTGCGCGAGCGGCTCGCCGCCGGTGATCTCGACGAGGCCGACGTCGTGGCGGCATGCCTCGTCGACGAGGTCCCCGATCGTCCATCGACGGCCCTCATAGAAGGCGTATTCGGTGTCGCACCAGCGGCAGCGCAATGGGCATCCGGTGGTGCGCAGGAACACGCACGGCAACCCGGCGCGGGTCGATTCTCCCTGGATCGATACGAAGATCTCGTTGATCGCCAGCGAAATCTCTTCGACGGCCGGGGAATCTGTGGAGGTCGGATTCATGGCCTCTTCGGGGTCCCTGGCGATCTCAATCGCTGCCCGCGTAGTCCGTGGGGTCCTCGATGCCGGCCTGCCGGAAGCCCTGGCGCCGCAGGATACAGGCGTCGCAGATCCCGCACGCACTTCCCTCAGGCGTGGGGTCGTAGCATGAGTGCGTGAAGCTGAAGTTGACCCCCAACTCCATGCCCCTGTTGATGGTCTCGGCCTTGGTCAGATTTATGATCGGCGCGTGCACGCGAAACTCGCGACCGCCCTCGACCGAGGCCTTGGTTGCCAGGTTGGCCAGTTTCTCGAAGGTGGCGAGATACTCGGGACGGCAATCGGGGTAGCCGCTGTAATCGCGCGCGTTGGCACCGATGTACAGATCGTTGATCTCGAGCACCTCTGCCCAGGCGAGCGCCAGAGACAGCAGAATGGTGTTGCGCGCCGGCACGTAGGTGGCCGGGATGGAGTTGCCGATCTCCTCCGCCGTGGCCGGGTGGGGCACCGGAATCGAGTCGGTGAGCGCCGATCCGCCGAACGCCTTCAGGTCCACGTCGATGACGCGGTGGGCGGCGGCGCCGAGGTACAAGGCAGTGCGACGGGCGGCGGCGATCTCGACGTGATGGCGTTGGCCGTAGTCGACGGTCAGCGCGTAGCAGTCGAGGCCGCGGGCGCGCGCGATGGCGAGGACGGTGGCCGAATCGAGGCCCCCGGAGAGCAGGACCACCGCACCGCCGCGCTCATCGAGCCGCACGCGGCGTGGTTCCGTCTTTTCGACGGGAGAGAACGAACCCTCGTAACCGCCTGCGCCGGCGCGGCGATCTGCTCTCTTCTGTTCGCTGCGGGCCATGGCTCCTGGCGACCTTCGCCGCGTGAAAGGGATTCAGATGGCGACCCGCTCGGGTGCCGCCCCACCGGGGCGCCGCCCCGACGATGGTGTCGAGGCGGGGTCGATAGACGGGAAGAAGGTAGTAGAAATGCCCCGCGAGCCACAAGCGTAGCCGCCGAATACCCCGCTTTCGTGACGGTTTATGGGATCTTGCGATACTTTGGTCAGGGTTTGCTCGGACCCGCCAGCTCTCTGAACTCGCGCGCCGACTCGGCGGACATCGGTGCGACGGCGTCGAGCAACTCCGTGGGTACGCCGGGGGCTTCTTGGACGAGCGCTTCGAGGGTCCGGTACTCCGACACCGTGTGCTCGGCCATGAGCATGGCGATGCGACGGCTGGCGGCCGTGCTGCCGTGACCGACCAATGAGGCGGCCGCGCGGGTCAGTCGCGCGCCGACGCCCCAAGAGCTGTAGGGCTCGGCGCCGACATCGCGAATCAACTCCTCCAGGACCCGCGCTCGCCGCGCCGCCGTGTCGCCATGATTGCTGAGTGTGCGGCCGTGATCGCCGCCGACACGCGCCAAGCCGAGGCGCAACGGGGCACCCCAGCGCTCCACCGAAAGAGCTCTCTGTAGTCGGCGTGCGACCCACTGACGGCTCAACGAAGGCTCGTCGAGCATCCCCTGACGGGACGGCACTGCGGCTGCTCGGGATGAACGTCTCACAGGGGGAAGATTACACCCGTTCAAAAAAAAAGCCGCATTCTTTCGGAAAAACCACAGTGATGTCGTTATCGGAGTGCAACGCCATCCTGACAGGCTCGCGGCTCACGGTCCCATCGGTCCCCAGGGATCGTGGTCGCGAGCCTTCTTTTTTGGGTCGAACCCCGTCCTGGGGGCCCGTATGCCCCATTAGCGTGGCGTTCTCCGCGCATCCTTTGGGTGGGGTATCGCGCGCCCTGGATGGCATGTCGCGCCCCAATGGGTGCCGTATCGCGCCCCAAGCGGCCTTGCCCCGGGGATCTCGGTTCGTGCGTGCTACCATGGATTTTCGCTGCAAGGAGCGTGGTCCATGTCACAGCTTCCTGTCGAGATCTTGTCCGAAGCCGACGTGCAGCGCTTGATCGCGCATCCCGACCGCCACGACGTTTTCGGCCTCCGCGATGCCGCCATTCTCTCCCTCCTGTATTACGGGGCCGCCACCGCCGGGGAAACGGCCCACCTCGACGTCGGCGACATCGACTGGCGGCGCGGCACGCTGAGCTTCCGCTCGGACGACGGCAAGCCCCGTCGCGTGCCGGTCGAAGAGCCGTTGAGGGAGGTTCTCGACCTCTATCTGACGGAATCGCGAAGGCCGCTACTCGCCCATGGCGTCGCCGCCGGCGCGGTCAATATGCCCGCCGTGTTCGTCACCAACAAAGGGCATCGGGTCCATGTGCAGGACATACGGCAGATCCTGGGCGCCCACAGCAAGGCGGTGGGGATAAAATCCGGCGTCAACTACAACACGCTGAGGTTGTCACGGGCCTGGCACCTGCGCGAGGCAGGGGAGCCACCGGAGAAGATCCAGAGACTCCTCGGCGCGACCAGCCGTTCCGGGCGAAACGTCGTCTGAACCCGGCCGCCCCCCGGTCAACGCCCCCGATGGATCTTCCAGCGGCCCACCAACTCCCCGCCGCGAACGACCCGGTACTCGTCGAAGCATGCGACCGTGAGGCATGAGTGGTTCGGCATGATGCGCAGCCGCGTGCCCACGGGCAGCGGCGTGTTGAGGATCCCGTGTTCCTGGCTGACCGATAGTAGCCGCATGTCCCGGTCGATCGATCCGACCTCGGCCAGCACCGGTCCCATTCCCGCGGCTTCGTGCTCCGGTCCCGGATCTTTCGACATCGTCAGAGCCCCTGCATCCACGACCGAGTGGTTGGGCATGCGCGAGACGACGCTGGTGAGCACCGAGACGGCCACGTCGCTCGGATCGCAAGACCCCAGTGCACACTGCATGTAGTCGTAGAAGGCGTAGTTTCCCGGACGTGCCTCCGTAACACCTTCGAGCGATCTCGCGGCGGTCATCGCGGGGGTGGAGCCGACGCTGACCTCCTTGACCTCGATGCCCGCGGCGCCGAGGCTCGCTGCCGCCGACGCCATGGCGCTGCGCTCCTGTTCGGCTACCGCCCGCCGAGCCTCGTCCCCGTAGGCGTGGTACGCGTGCCCGGAGTGCGTGAGGATTCCGGCGAGCGACAGGGTGGCGGCGTCGTCTACGCCCCTCGCGATGTCGAGCATGCGCTCCGAACCCGGGTCGATGCCCGCGCGATGGTATCCGCAGTCGATCTTCAGCCAGACACGGAGCGGCGTGCCTTGCCGCGGCAAGCTCACGAGCGCGTCGAGAGCCTCCTCTGAATCGATGAGGAGCCCGAGATCGATGCGCCCGGCCAGCTCCGCGGCATCGGCGAGCCGATTCAAGATGACGGGGAAGGCCCACGTGATGTCGTCGAAGCCGTGCGCCGCGAAGATCTCGGCCTCGTGCAAGGTCGAAACCGTGATCCCCTGCGCGCCGGCGCGGCGCTGCAACTCCGCGACCTCGATGCACTTGTGGGTCTTGATGTGGGGTCGGAGTCGCACGCCCAGCGAATCGGCGTGCCGGGCCATGCCGTCCAGATTACGCTCCAAGACGTCGAGATCGAGGATCAGCGCCGGGGTCGGAAGGGTGTCGAGCTCGTTCAACGAGCAGCCACCGCCTGTGCGTTCATGGCCTCGGCCACGAGGTCGTCGAGCCACACGCCTTCGTCGAAGTAGCGTTCTTTCCAAGTCGGGTTGATGGCGTCGAGTAACTCGGCCAGCCCGTGCCCGATGCCGTAGAAGCTCGTTGGATCGCCACCCTGGTCGCCCGATGAGGTGCGCATCAGCCAATAGTTCGTGCGCGTCACCTCTTCCCAGAGACGGGCGTAGGACATGCTGCCCTGCAGCGCGGCGAATCCCGGCTGCTGATAGAAGCGCCCGTTGTCCTCGAAATCCGCCGCCAGCAACGACACGCGCACTTGCGTGTACCGCGCGACGCCTTCTTTCCACGTCTGATAGCGGAAGTAGTTGAAGGCATCATCGCCGTACTTCAACGAAACCATCGTCTCGAGGTTCTGCAGCGCCGCCCAGGAAGTCTCGGCCACGAACGTCCGCTGCATGGCCCGCGGCAGGGTTCGCGAGCGCGACCAGAAGTCGTAGAGCGCCGATCCCAGCAGATGAATGGCGTGGCCGATATCGCGGTCTCCGTACGCGAAGGGATAGTCGAGCTGCAACGAGGGGTACACACCTTCCCCGAGCTTCAGGTCGCCGACCTTCCGCGCTTCGTCGCGGCTCATCTGGAGCACGTGGAACCACTCGTGGACCAGTGTCACGGCCCACTCGTTGGGGCTCTCCTCGGCAGGCCGCCAGGCCCCCACGACCGCCGCCGGCAGCCCGGCAATAGGGAAGGCGGCGCGAAGGGCGTGCGGCAAGGTACGGGGACGACGGTATATGGGTTGGCCGATGAAGGTTTGCTCGATGAGCTCGAAGCCGCCCGCGGGCTGCCAGTCGCCGGGAACGTTCACCAGGTACTCGTGATCTTCGTGGATGATCACCACCGTCAGCGGGCTGCGCGACCAGCCGGGCCATACCTCGTTGCCTACCGTGTTCGCGAGCTGGAAAGCCTCGCGCAACACCAATAGTTGCTGACGCTCGAGACCGGCGTCCTGAGTTGCCGCCGGCTCGGCGCCCTCGACGCGCGGCGACACCGGAGCGGAAAACACCAGGATCGAGAGGCAACCGAGTCCCGCGAGAAAGCGCAGCGGAGAACGCGCCCTGACGGCGCGTCGACGGGGCATGTCCGTAGCGCGCGCGGGAAACCTTGTTCGCATATGGTTGACTCCGTAGGCTGCGACGCGACGTCCACCCGCGGCTGTCGCCCGGTTTGCGCAACGCGTCGACCGGGAGATTAAACCGCAAACCGCACTCAGTTTCACTGTGCCCGCCGCCGGCGGCGTGAGCCGGCAAACGCCGATGGGCTTCGAAATGGACAATTTGCGCCGCTATGCGAGCCTAGTCGACGATTGGGACGCGTTCGCTCGCGCCTGTGAGCGGACGCTGCCCGTGGTGGTGTGGGCGAACCCGCTGCGAGCGGAAGCCCTGACGAGGCTCAACGAGGCCGACGGTATCCGCCCGCAAGAGACCGCCCTGCCGGCGGAGGCCGGCGGCGCCGCGCTGGCCGCCCGGCTTCGAGCCCGCGGGTACAGGTGCCGGGAGCTCGGCTGGTACCCGGGGGGGCTGAAGGTCGAGGGGCTGGACAAACCCGGTCTCACGCTCGAGTACCTGCTCGGTTGCTACCACGTGCAGGAAGAAGTCTCCTTGATCCCGGCCATGTTGCTGGACGCGCGGCCGGGGGAACGCATCCTCGACCTGTGCGCCGCGCCGGGTGGGAAGACCGCCCAGATGGCCGTGGCGACGGGGTGCGACGGGACCATCGTCGCCAACGACGTGCGCGTCGACCGCGTGCGCGCCTTGCGCAGCAATTGCGAGCGCCTCGGACTGACGAACGTGGCGATGACCGTGCAGGACGGCACCGGCTTTCCGCTCGAATCCGGGCCGTTCGACGCGATCCTGTTGGACGTGCCCTGCTCGTGCGAAGGCAACGTGCGGCAGGGGTTTGGCGCGCGCTACGAGACGCCGGGCCGATTCCTCACCGGTCGATCCGGCCTCCAGGCAACGCTCCTCGGCAGGGCGTGGAAGATGTTGGCCCCCGGCGGTCGTCTGGTGTACGCCACGTGCACGTTCGCGCCGGAGGAAAACGAGATGGTGCTCGACTACAGCCTTCGGGAGGATGCAGCCATCGAACCGATCGCGGTGGAGGGCCTGGCGGCTTCGGCCGGCGTCACCGAATGGCGCGGCGAGGCCCTGCGGGAAGATTGTCGCAACGTCGCGCGCTTCTGGCCGCATCTCAATGATACCGGTGGATTTACCGTCGCCGTGGTGCACAAGGCGGCGGAAGCGTGAGCGCCATCCCGGGAGTCACGGCAACGGTAGCGCCGGGACCTGCGTCCGCGAGCGGGTGCACGAGATGAAGCGTGTTCCCTTCGCCGAAATCGACGGAACACACTACGCCGACTGGTGGCGGGAGCGATTCGCGCCCGAGCCCGACCCTTTCGGGCGCATGCGCTTTTATCAGCGCGGACGGGCCAACCTCTGGGTCGGCACCGCCGATATCGTCGGGCTCGAAACCACCCGGATGGACGCCGTCGGCATCCACTTGTTGCGCGTCGGGCGGCGCATGTGGAAGCCGACCGCGACGGCGATTCGGGCCTTCGGGTCGCTCGCCACAACCAACACGGTCGAGTTGGGCGTCAATGAGCTGCGTGCTTTTCTCGCAGGCTCTGAGCTCGAGCTCGAGCCGGGAGACGCGCGGCGCGAGCTGATCTCGCGGGGCTTCGTCGCTGTTCTCTTCGGCGGCGTAGCGGTGGGATGCGGCGAATGGCACGAGCGGGGGGCTCTGGTGTCGCTCGTTCCCCGTAATGAGCGCCTCGCGGACATCGACCTCTGATCGTTGTTCTCACCGGTTCCCCGCGGGCTACAATCGTGGCAATCGATCGATCCCGCCGGACAGGAGCAGCGGCAATGAGCGAAAACGACCTTCATCTGTTCATTCCCGGTCCGGCGGGAAGTACTCCGGAAGTGGTCGAGGCCTCCGGTCGCCCGATCGCCCCTCACTACGGCCCCGCATTCGTGGCGGATTACAACCGCTGCATCGATCTCTTCAAGGCCGCCTTCCAGACCGACAACGATCTCTTTCTCATCGTCGGTCCCGGTACCGCTGCCCTCGACGCCTCGATGGCGAGCGCTCTTCCCGACGGGGCGCGCGTGCTCGTGCCGTCCAGCGGTTGGTTCGGCGGCCGCCTCGCCGAGATGTGCCGTGCGCATCGCGCCGAGGTCGACATGCTGGAATTCGCCGCGGGTACGGCGATCGATGCCGACGCCGTTCGACGGCACCTCGAATCTTCGGGGCACGCCTACGACGCGATCGTTTGGGTGCACCACGAGACCTCGATGGGTGTTCTCAACCCCGTCGAGCCGATCGTCGCGGCGGCGCGAGATCACGGCGCACTGACCATCGTCGACGCGGTGGCCTCTCTCGGCGGCGTCGATTTGCCGGTCGACCGGTGGGGCGTGGATCTGTGCGTGAGCGTTGCCAACAAGTGCCTCGCCGCGCCCCCCGGCATCTCCGCGGTCACCGTGAGCGGCCGAGCTTGGGAGGCGATCGACGCCAATCCTTCGACCCGCAGCTGGTACCTCGACTTGCGTACCTGGCGCCGCTATCGCGAGGAGTGGGCCGCCTGGCACCCCTATCCGACGACGGTCGCCTCCAACACCGTTGCCGCCATTAAGACCAGCCTCGAACAGGTGCTCGATGAAGGCCTCGACGTGCGGTTTCGGCGTACCGCCGAGGCTGCGGGCGCCGTGCGAAGCGGTCTGCGTTGCATGGGATTCGAGATGTTTGCCGACGACGATGTAGCTTCGCCCGTGACGACCTCGGTGTACGCGCACCCGGGCCTACCGGCCGGCGATCTGATCCGTTTTCTCGTCGAGCGCTCGATTTTCATATCCGGGGGGCTCGACGATCTCGCCGGAAAAATCTTCCGCATCGGGCACATGGGCAGCTCGATCGAACGCGCAGAGGTCGATCTGTTGCTCGCCGAAATCGAGAACGCCCTCCGGCACGTGGGCGTCACGGTACCGGAGGGCGCTGGTCTTCAGAATATCTGGGCCTGACGCTGTTCCGTCGGCGCAGCCCGTATCAGTTGCTCCCGACGATCTCCCAATCCCAAACGTACGAGTAACCGAGAACGGCACGTGCCTGGTCGCGGTTCATCTCGCCCTCGACACGGAACGTCTTCGTCTCCGCGGGCTGGAGACGCTCCGTCTTCCGGTCGGTTTTCACGACCGAGTCGTTCTCGTCGAGAAAATCGAAGCTGACGGTGATGTCGAGGGTCTGCGTGGTGTCGTTGCGGAGCTGAACCACCCAGTAGTACTCGCCGGGAACCTCACGCGTCGCCGCGGTGGTCCAGACCATCTGCTCTTCGGAGAGCTCGAGCTCGACGATGTTTCCGGTGAGGGTCGGAGCCTGCTCGACGGGCTCAACGGGCATCGGCTCCGGTTCGGGCTCAGGTGCCACTTCGGCGACCGGCGCCTCTTCGGGTGCCGGTGCGGCCTCCTCGGCGGGAGGCTCGGCCGTCTGACCGCCGCCGCAGGCGGCGCTCAGGGCGACAACGGTGGCCAGTGTCAGCAACGAGATCCAACGTTTCCGGGGGTGCATAACTCGAGTTCTCCTGAAGACCTGTCTCGGAGGGAACGCCGAATAAAGGTCATCCCTCAGCGCATGGGCGATTTGCGACGGTCATGGGGATCGTGACGATGATGCGAGGGTTCAATGGATACGGCACGGACGCTCGCCCGTCAACCCGCAAGCCGAAATTCTTCGGCCTCCTCATTGGTTGCTGCGCCTCGTAATTCGCCTTGCCGAAACGTTACGGTACGCCTCTCGGCGAGGCTATAATCAGCTTACCACTTCGGTACATCGGCTTTCGCTCCGGTGCGCCGGCGGTTCTCCATTACCCATACGACGAGTAGAAATCCATGCCCGACAAGACGCTTGGCGCCACTGTATCGACGGAAGACTACCTGGAACAGGCCGATCGCTGGAGCGCACGCAACTACGCTCCCTTGCCGGTGGTGATCGCTCGTGGTGAGGGCGTCTGGGTGTGGGACGTCGACGGCGAACGCTACCTCGACTGCCTCTCCGCTTACTCCGCCGTCAATCAGGGGCACTGCCACCCGCGGATTCTGACGGCGATGCGCGAGCAGGCCGAGCGCTGCACGCTCACCTCGCGAGCGTTCCAGAACGACAAGATGGGACCCTTCCTCGAGCAACTGTGCAGCCTCGTGGGCTACGCCAAGGCTCTGCCCATGAACACCGGCGCCGAGGCCGTCGAGACGGCGATCAAGACGGTGCGCAAGTGGGGTTACAAGGTGAAGGGCGTGGCCGAGGACAAGGCCGAGATCATCGTCTGCAGCGAGAACTTCCACGGCCGTACGACGACGATCGTCGGTTTCTCGACCGAGGCCGAGTACAAAGACGGCTTCGGACCCTTCACGCCGGGCTTCACGGTGGTCAAGTACGGCGACATCGACGCCCTGCGAGAGGCCATCAACGAGAACACCGTCGGTTTCCTCGTCGAGCCGATCCAGGGCGAGGGCGGGGTCATCGTGCCCCCCGAGGGCTATCTGAGGGATGCCGCCAAGCTGTGCACCGAAAATCGCGTGGCCTTCATCGCGGACGAAATCCAGACCGGGCTCGGCCGCACCGGGCGCCTGTTGTGCTGCGATTGGGAGAAGGTCCGGCCGGACATGCTCATCCTCGGGAAAGCGCTGGGTGGCGGGGCGTATCCGGTGTCGGCCGTGTGCGCCGACGAGGAATACATGGACGTGTTTCGCCCCGGTGACCACGGATCGACGTTCGGCGGCAACCCGCTGGGCGCAGCCGTTGCAATGGCCGCTCTGGACGTCATCGTGGACGAGGGTCTGGCCGACCGCGCCGACGAGATGGGTAATTGGTTCATGAGCGAGCTTCGTGCCGTCGACACGCCGCACGTCGTCGAGGTGCGGGGCAAGGGGATGCTCATCGGTGTCGTCATCGCCGATGATTCGGGCCCGGCGAAGCCCTTCTGCAAGGCGCTGATGAAGCGCGGAATCCTTGCCAAGGAGACGCACGAGCAGGTCATCCGCTTCGCGCCGCCGCTGGTCATCGACCGCGAGACCCTCGAGGACGCCATGTCCGACATCGCCGCCGTGCTCAAGGGCGAAGGTGTTGCGCTCGGTTAGGCGCAGGGCGGGGAGCGCCGCGTTGTTCGACGACCGCCGCAACTTCGGCCGATGAGCGATCTTGGCTGGTTCGGCGTCTTCGGCGTCATCCTTCTGCTCATGGCGTTGGTGTCGGCGTGGATGGTGTGGTTTTCACGCCGCGCGATGAGGTCGCACAAGGGCCAGATCGAGGAAATGGTTGAGGAGATGCGCGACGTCATCAAGGAAGAGCGTCGCGAGCCGTCCGACGAGGATGGGTCGGGTTCCGGCTAGTCGCCATCCGCGGAAATGGCGTGCAAGCGGGTCTCGAACTCGATGGCGATCTCGTAGGTATCGGCGATCTCCCGGCTGCGCAACACGGTGCCGTAGATCAGTGTCCTGCCGACCCTCTTGCCGGCGTCGGGGATGTGCACGAGACAACGAGATCCCTCGGCCACCGGTCGGCTGACCCTCACCAGCGCGCCCCGGTGGCTGAGATTCACCGTCAGGCCCTTGGACTCGAAGCGGCGATCGTCTTCGTCGAAACCGTGTAGTGAAACGATCAGATGGATGCGGTGTTCGGCGGTGACGCGGGGATCGCTTCGTCTGTCGTGGTCGACCGGTCGATCACTCATTCGCTCATGTTCCGCAACCTGTCAAAACGGTTCGGGGATAAGCCCTTGCGCCAGCAGAGCGCCGAGGACTCCGGCCAGGAAAAGGTAAACGATCATCGGCACCAGGGTGATGCGAATCAGCGTGCCCTCCTCGCCCACCAGCCCCACGGTGGCGCCGGCGGCGACGACGTTGTGCACGGTAATCATGTTTCCGGCGGCGCCGCCGACGGCCTGCAGGGCCAGCACCAGCAGTATCGGCAGCCCGGCGGCGGTCGCCACTCCGAACTGAAATACCGCGAACATCAGGTCGCTGACGGTATTGCTGCCGGCGACGAATGCCCCCATCGCGCCCACCCAGGGAGCGAAGAAAGGCCACGCCGCACCGGTAATGCCGGCCAGGCTTTCGGCGAGAAAGATCGGCATGCTGGCGTTGCCGCCGAGGTTGTTGCCCGAGTCGATGAATACACGCACCAGCGCGACGGCGAACAGCAACGCCAGCGTCGGCTTCGCGAGGGTCGACGCGGCCCCCGACCACGCGCGGCGTATGGTCGTCGCCCGCGGGCGCCGGTGCAGCGTCGGCGTCAACAACGCGGCGATGGCCAGCACCGTGCCCGGCAGGTACAAGGGCTGAACCGATTGCGACAGCGGTGTTCCCAGGATGCCGTCCCACGACAGCGTGATCGACTCCAGGGCGGAGCGGAACGGTAGCTGCGGAAGCCGCGTCAGTACCAGCAGCACGGCGGCGAGGATGTAGGGCGACCACGCACGCAGAAGGCCGATTTCCCGTTCGCCCTCGCGCGCGGAGACAAGGTGACCGGCGTCGCCGGGGGCGCCCCATCGTGGGGGCCAGCTTTCGCACGGGCCGAACGTCCAAACGGGTCCGTCGCCGAGAAGAAAGCCCCGTCGAGCCGCCGGCACGACGACGGCGAGAGCGATCAGGCTCCCCAGCAGTGAGGGAAACTCGGGCCCCAGAAGCCAGGCCACGGTGAGGTAGGGAACGACGAACGCAAGGGCGCAGAACAAAGCGAAGCGCCAGATCGAGAGCGCGGTGCGCGCGGAGCGGTCGGGGCCGAAGCGGCGGCCGAGAACGGCAAGCAAGGTGAAGGGCACCATGAGGCCGCAGATCGCGTGGACGGTGGCGGCGCGCGCTCCGATGCCGGCGATGAAGGCGTCGTAGCTGATACTCGAAGCCTCGACCACCTGCATCACCGGGGGGACGTTGAGCGCCTCGCCCATACCGATCAGGATCGGTGTGCCGACGGCCCCGAATGTCACCGGGGTGCTCTGGATGATGAGTGCCGAAGCGCAGGCGGCCAGTGGCGGGAACCCCAGCGCGACCAGCAACGGCCCGGCGACGGCGGCGGGTGTGCCGAAGCCTGCCGCGCCCTCGATAAAGGAACCGAAGAGCCAGGCTACGACCAGAGCCTGCACACGGGCGTCGGGCGAAACGTCGAAAAACCCCGCGCGGATGGTCTCCATGCCGCCGGTTTCGCGCAACGTGAACAGCAGCGCCAGGGCGGGGAGGATGATCCACAAAAGTGATGTCGCGATCATGGCGCCGCGCAGAGAGGCGGCGGCGATCAGGCGGGGTGTCATTTCCCAGCCGAGCAGGGCCACGACGACGGCAACGCCGTAAGCGGCCGGCATCGCCCGCGTGGCCGGCCAGCGGGCGACGACCAGCAGCACGAAGACGGCCAGGAGTGGGGCGAGCGCGGCGATCGTCAGCAGCATGGCGGAAAAACATATCATCTCCCGCCGCCACTTTTCCGAACCGGCCCTTCCGGTCGGTCGCAGAGCGGAAGGACGACGCGCCGAGACGGTCCCTCGTGTGCGTCACAAGGCCGAGATGCGGGCTATACTCGCCGCCATGTCTTGGACCGATGATCTCGCCCATGAGTTGGGCAGCCGCATTCGCGGCCGGGTCGCCGCGGACCCGATGTCTCGCGCCCTCTACAGCACCGACGCCAGCATCTACCGGGCGACGCCGCTGGGCGCGGTGGTCCCTCTCGACGAGGACGATGTGCGGGCGACCGTCGAGTACGCGGCGGAACATGCCCTTCCGTTTCTGCCGCGGGGAGGCGGCACGAGTCTCGAGGGCCAGACGGTCAACGAGGCGCTGGTGCTCGACCTCTCGGCTCACATCGACGACATCCTCGAGGTCAACCCCGAGGAGCTCTGGGCACGGGTCCGGCCGGGCGTCGTGCAGGAGCGCTTGCGTCGACACGTCGCGCAGTGGGGACTCGACTTCGGGCCGGATACGGCGACCGCCGCACGCGCCACGCTCGGCGGCATGCTCGGCAACAACTCGGCGGGCGCTCATTCGATCGTCTACGGCAAGACGATCGACCACGTGCTCGAGGTTCGCTGCTTGCTCGCCGACGGCGCCGAGGCCGTATTCGGCGAGATCGACGCCGCCGGGATGCAGGCCAAGCAAAAGCTCGAGGGCATCGAGGGCCGTGTCTATCGAACGGTTGCGGCGGTGCTGGAACGGTCCGGCGAAGCCGTGCGCGAACGCTACCCGAAGATCATGCGTCACGTGTGCGGATATAGCCTCGATTACCTGCTGCGGGACGGGCCCCTCAACATGGCGCACCTCATCATCGGCTCGGAGGGGACACTGGCGACGATCGTCGAGGCCAAAGTCGCGCTCGTACCTCTGCCCGCCGCTCGCGCCCTCCTGGTATCCCAGTTCGACGACCTGGTGAGCTCCATGGAGGCGGCTCGCGAGATCGTTCCGACTGGCCCCAGTGCCGTCGAGTTGATCGACGAGCTGGTGATTCGCCAGGCCCGCAACCATCCCGTTCTGGGGCCGTTGACCGGCTTCGTCCATGGCGAGCCCGGCGCCGTGCTGATCACCGAATACAGCGGTGACGACGAGCGTCAGGTCGCCGATCAAGTCTCCGAGATGGAACGCAAGCTCGCGGCCGCCGGGTTGGGGTACGGCTTCCACGCCGCCACCACCGCGAAGGACCAGAGCGACGTCTGGGAAGTGCGCAAGTCGGGCCTGTCGCTGCTGATGTCGGTCAAAGGAGACGCCAAGCCGATTGCCTTCGTCGAAGACACGGCTGTTCCCGTCGACCGACTTCCCGAATATGTCCAGCGGCTGCAGGGCGTCGTCGAGGAGCACGATACGTGGGCTGGGTTCTACGGCCACGCCTCGGTCGGTTGCCTGCACTTCCGCCCGCTGATCAACTGCAAGGACGCCGTCGACGTCGCCAAGCTACGTTCGATTGCCGAGTCGATTCGCGACCTGGTGGTGGAGTTCGGTGGTTCGCTCTCCGGCGAGCACGGCGACGGGCGCACCCGGACGGAGTACCTACCCGGCTTCTACGGCGACGAGATTTACGACGCTTTTCGTAGCATCAAGACCGCCTTCGACCCCGACGGTCGTCTCAACCCCGGCAACATCTGCGATCCCTTCGGCGCCGAAGAAGCAACCCGGCGATCGATCGACCGGGCCTCCGGCGCGGCCGCCCCTCCCGATACGAGCGACTACCTGATCGATACGCACCTGCGCTACGGCGCCGAGTACGAGGCCAGGGCGCCGGAACGCTACCTCGACTGGTCGCGCGAGGGCGGAATGGCGCAGCACATCGAGATGTGCAACGGCAACGGTATGTGCCGCAAAGACGGTGCCGGCACCATGTGTCCCTCGTACCAGGCCACTCGCCAGGAGAAGGATTGCACCCGCGGCCGCGCAAACGCCCTGCGCGCCGTCATCTCGGGCGGCGTCCCGGACCGCGATTTCGGCAGCCACAGTCTTCATGACGTCCTCGACCTCTGCCTCGAGTGCAAAGGATGCCGCGCTGAGTGCCCGAGCAGTGTCGATATGGCCAAGCTCAAGTACGAGTTCCTGGCGCAGTACTACGACATCCACGGCACTCCCCGCCGCGCGCGTTTCTTCGGGGACGTCGCTTCCACCAGCCGTACCGCGTCGCGCTTCGCGCCGGTGTCCAACTGGCTGGCGAACTCCGCGCCGGCCCGCTGGCTCAACGAGCGTACGCTGGGAATCTCGGCGCGACGCCCGGTGCCGCCGTTCGTGCGTCAGACGTTCGAGTCGTGGTTTCACGCGCGCGCGCCGCGCAACGGCGCCAACGGTCGCGGCCAGGTGGTGCTTTTTCACGACACGTTCATGAACCACAACTACCCGAGCGTGGGCCGCGCCGCCGTGTCCGTCCTGGAAGCGGCGGGCTATGAGGTGATCCTGGCGCCCAAGGTATGTTGCGGCCGTCCGATGTTGTCCAACGGTCTCGCGGGCAAGGCGCAGGAAAACGCTCGAATCAATGTCGAGCGGTTGGCCGGCTACGCCGCGCGCGGTGTTCCCATCGTCGGTTGCGAGCCCTCGTGTCTGCTGATGCTGCGAGAGGACTACCTCGACCTCATGCCCGGAAGCGAGAACGCGCGCAACGTCGCGGAACATTCCTTCCTCATCGAGGAATTCCTCCTTCGCTCTGCCGCCGAAGAGCCGGCAGCCGCGGCGGAGTATTCCCCGGCCGGGTTGAAGTTCCGTGACACTCCCCGCCGCCTGGTGGTTCACGGTCACTGCCACCAGAAAGCCGCCGTCGGTATGACGCCGACCCTCGATCTATTGCGGTGGGTGCCGGGGTACGAGCCGGCGGCGCTTGACGCCGGGTGCTGCGGTATGGCGGGGTCTTTCGGATACAAAGCGGAGCACTACGACATCTCGATGGCGATCGGCGAGCGTGTGCTTTTCCCCGCCGTGCGGGAGGCGCCGGACGCGGGTGTCGTCGTGTCGGGTGTTTCCTGCAGGCAGCAGGTCTTGCACGGTACCGGGCGATCCGGCCGGCACCCCATCGAATGGCTCGCCGACGCACTCGACAAAAACTAGAAACCAGACGCAGAAACCCTCGGGCCTCGGCATATGAAGGGCAGTGACACCGACCCTGATGTGACAACGCCGGAAACGCGTGACGAATCCGGCGCCGGCGACACGAACGTGCCGGCAGGTTGGAGCCCGATGGAGTTTGCCGCCGAACAGCAGGCGCTGGAGATTTGTAAGAGTGGCCGCAAGGAGGCCTTTCGTCCCCTCGTCGACGCGTACTTTTCGCGATTGGTGAGAGTGGCGGGGGCCGTCGTCGGCGACGCAGAGGAGGCGCGCGACCTGGTTCAGGAAGCGTTCATCGCCGCCTACCGCGCGCTCGACACCTTCACCCTCGGACGCCCCTTCTATCCGTGGATGCGCGGCATCTTGATGAATCGATGCAAGGTGTACCTGCGTACCCGACGGCGCGCGGCGGCGCGTTCGCGGGCCGCTGCCGAGAGGCCCGGGCACTGGGTGCTGGGGGCAACCGTATCGCCGGCTCCGGAGCGTCGTAGGGTTTCCGACGTCGTGCGGCGCGCGATGTCCGAGCTCGACGAGGACGACCGCGAAATACTCGTGCTCAAGCACATCGAAGGCTACAGCTACGACGAGCTGGCGGAAGCGTTGGGGATCGGTACGGGCACCGTGGCGTCGCGTCTGTATCGGGCGCGGGGCCGGCTGAAGAAAGAGCTCGAGCAACTCGACCCCACACTCATCGGAGTCGACAACGAGCCTACTGATAATGCTGGAGACGAGTCATGATGAGCGCCGGTAACGAAACGCGGCGATCGACGGTTGGCGGCGGGCCCGTCCTGCGGTGCGAGGAAGCCCGCATCTTGACGATGGCATACATCGATGACGAGCTGAACACTGTGGAGGCTCGCAAGCTGGAAGATCACCTCGCGGTGTGCGTCGGCTGCCGACACGAGGAGCGAGGCTTTCGCCGGCTCGCAGAAGTGACGGACGAGATGGTCACCGAGGAGCTTCCGATGCTCGACATCGACGCGGCCTGGGAGACGATCTACCGCCGGCTCGAACGCTCCACCGGGTGGCTGCTGTTTTCCGCCGGGTTGATCTTGCTGCTAGCCTACGGCGCCTGGGAGCTACTTCAGGGCTTCTTTCTCGACCCCGAACCACCGTTGGTGATCAAGCTGGGTGTCGGCGCCGTGCTTGCCGGGGTTATCGTTCTGCTCGTTTCCATCGGCCGCGAGGTGCTGACCAAACATCGCGGCGAGCGATACCGAGAGGTGAATCGATGATTGTCACGACGACCAACGAAGTAGCAGGCCACACCATCGTGACGACGCATGGCTTGGCGCGCGGCAACACCTTGCGGGCGCGCCACATCGGGCACGACATCATGGCCGGGCTGCGGAGCATCGTCGGCGGCGAGATCACCGATTACACGAAGATGCTGGCCGAAGCCCGCGAACAGGCGCTCGACCGGATGATCGAAGAGGCCCGCAATCTCGGCGCCAATGCCGTGACCGGCGTTCGTTTCAGCACTTCCTACGTCATGGCCAACGTCGCGGAGATCCTCGTGTATGGGACAGCGGTGACGATCGATCGAGAGTAGAATACCCGACATGCAGATCGGGTTTCCCGCACGTTTCCCGCACACGAGGACATTCCATGCGCACGCATTTCTTGCGACCCCTGGTATGGGCGATCCTGCTGATGCTGCCGGCGGCGCCGTTCGCCAGCGGCCACGAAGCTTCTCCTCAGGCCGTGCCGACGCCGGAATCGGTGTTGGGCCAGCCTGTCGGCGCCGACTTCTTTCTCGCCACATACGACGAGTCACTGGAGTATTTTCGCCGCCTCGATGCCGCCAGCGATCGACTCCAGCTCGTCGAGGTGGGCGAGACCAGCTTCGGGCTCCCCTGGTACCTGGCGCTCATCTCATCGGCGGAGAACCTCGCCAATGTCGACCGCTACCGCGAGATCTCCATGCGGTTGGCGCACCCCGAAGGTCTCAGCGACGCGGAGGCTCGTCAGCTCGCCACCGAGGGCAAGGCGATCGTGCACATCGACGGCGGCCTGCACGCCACCGAGGTGGCGCATGGGCAACACACCATCCAGCTCGCCTATGACCTCATCACCGGCGACGATGATCCCGAGATCGCCGCCATTCTCGACGATGTGATCCTGGTGCTGTGGTTCTCCATCAATCCCGATGGGCAGAACATGGTGGCCGAGTGGTATCGCCAGAACCTCGGCACACCCTACGAGACCGCCGGCACACCGGAGCTCTATCAGAAGTACGTCGGCCACGACAACAACCGCGACGGCTACACCATCAACATGATCGAGTCGCGCGTCGTCACGCGGGTCACCCGTTCGTGGGAGCCGCAGGTTCTTTACAACCATCACCAATCGTCGCCGTTTCCGACGCGCATCTGGATTCCGCCGTTTGCCGAGCCGGTCTCGACGCACGTGCATCCGTTGATGTGGCGTACGGTCAACCTGATGGGCATGTCGATGGCCCAGGCGCTAGAGGAGCGCGGGCAGGTCGGTGCAACACACATGGGGACCGGGTTCGACGACTGGTACCCCGGCTTCATCGACCACGCGCACAACTTCCACAACGTGGCGTCTTTCCTCACCGAGACCGCGGCAGCCGGCTGGGCGACGCCGCGGCTCTATACGGTCAACGACTTCCCCGCGGCCCGGCGCGACCTGCGTCCGGAGTCGCTCTACTCCAGTCCCTGGCCGGGTGGCTGGTGGCGACTGCGCGACGCCGTCGACTACATGCTGACGGCCTCGTTTTCGGTGCTCGATTTCGCCGCCAAGTACAAGCACGATCTGCTCTACAACCGCTATCAGGCGGGACGCGACGTCATCGCGGAATTCACCCAGAATCCGCCGTATGCGTATTTCATCCCGCAGGAGCAGCGCGACCCGGTCGCCGCGGTGGAGCTGTTGCGGCGGCTGGCGTTCAACGGCATCGAGGTGCACCAGCTCAGCGATCCGCTGACGCACGACGGCATCGACTATTCGGCCGGCACGTGGGTCATCCCCATGGACCAGCCCTTCGCGAACTTCGTTCGCCAGCTCTTCGATATCCAGGATTATCCCGACCTCCGGCAGTTTCCCGAAGGCCCTCCCGACCAGCCCTACGACGTCGCCGGCTGGACCCTTTCGCACATGATGGGCATTCGCGTGATCGAAGCCGCCAGCCCGCTCGACGGCGCGGCCCGTGCGGCCATGCAGCCCATCGAGGGTGAGGCGCTGGAGTGGAATGCGAGCGTCGACGCCGCTCCGTTCGACACCGCTCCCGGCGTCGGATTCGACACTGTCGCCGCCGCAGCCGGCATCGTTCCTCCGGCCGGCAGTGCCGTCGGCTCCGGCGGCGCCCTGATCGTCGAGCCGGCGCAGAACAACTCGTTCAAGGCGATCAACGCGGCGCTCGGCGCCGGCGGGCAGGTTCGATTTCGCGCCGGCGCCGAAGGCGCCGACGGGCAGGGCGGAACGAGCGGCAGCTACGAGATCAGCGGCGTGGCGGAGAGCACGCTCAACCAGTGGGTCTCGGATTTCGCCCTGCAGGCGCGGCGTGGCAACGCGGCCGGTGGCGACCTGGGTGACCCGCGCATCGGCCTGTACCGCCCCTGGGGCGGCAACATGGACGAAGGGTGGACTCGCTGGGTGCTGCAGATGTACGGCTTCGAGCCGATCACAGTGCGCCCGGCGGACATCAGGGCCGGCAACCTCCGCGAGCGTTTCGACGTCATCATCCTCGCGGACTTCGGGGCCAATGCACTGATCGAGGGCCGACGATCCGGCAGCGTTCCGGCCCGCTACGCCGGCGGCATCGGCCGTGAGGGCGTGCGCATCATGGATGCGTTCGTTCGTGGCGGAGGCACCCTGGTGTGTCTCAACGGCAGCAGCATGTTCGCCATCGATGAGCTTCACGTTCCCGTCGAGAACGTCGTCGAAGGAGTCGCCAGCGAGGACTTCTTCCTGTCCGGCTCGATTCTCGAGCTCGAGTTCGATCCCTACCATCCCGTCGCGGCAGGAATGGAGCCGAAGTCGAAGATCTTCGTCGGTCGAGGGCCGGTCTTCACCGTCAGCGAAGGGTTCGAGGGCAGCGTCTTCGCCAAGTATCCGGAGAAC
The DNA here is from genome assembly GCA_964430745.1 of uncultured Acidobacteriota bacterium. GTDB lineage: Bacteria > Acidobacteriota > UBA890 > UBA890 > UBA890 > CBDCGW01. Next base: position 21,235 of record CAYSHI010000223.1, read on the forward strand.
GGCTCACCGCTCGTGTCGGGATACCTGCTCGGCGAGGAGCATGTCCAGGGTTACGCGGCAGGCGTCGACGTGCACCACGGAGACGGCCACGTCGTCCTGCTGGGCTTTCGCCCGCAATGGCGGGGTCAGCCCTTCGGCAACTTCAGGATTCTCTTCAACGCTGCCCTGTTCCAGGGTGAGATGGCGGCTGAGGCACAGGGCTCGCCGGATTTCTGGACAGCGCCGGAGCGAGAGGAAGGCGAAGGCGACGAGGAGCCGGACGACGCCGGCGGTCGCGGCGGCAGGGGTGGTCGAGGAGGGCGCGGCAGCGGACGCTGATCATGCCGCACCCCGTTTAGCCGCCCGCGCGACCTCTCAGGTTCGCGGGTTGCTGAAGCGCCGCTGAGCTCGAAGCACCGACCGGCCGGGGTTGATCGACCGCAGTGGCGCGAGCTCGCCCGAGCAATCGGCGGAGGCCCCGTTGGATGTCCTCGTTGATCAGGTAGAGAGCCGGCACCAGCAGCAGCACCAGGATCGTCGAGAAGCTCAGGCC
>CAYSHI010000224.1:0-6041 GCA_964430745.1 uncultured Acidobacteriota bacterium
CGCGCTCATCAACGGGAAAGCGCTTGGCGAGGGCGACCTCGTCAACAACGAACTCGTGATCGGCACGATCAAGCCGGGGGAGATCGAGTTCATCTTCAGAGGGGTGGTTCTTCTCCGGCGGTTCTAGCCGCCGGCGTCTTCCGGGGAACACCCGGATTGGAGTGGTATCAACTATGCGCAAGTTCGTTTGGAGTCTGGTCGCCGCCCTCACCCTGTGTGTCGGTACGGCAACAGGTCAGGGAATCGGTGCCGACGCTCGGGTCAACCTGCGCGTGGAGCAGCGAAAGCTCTCCGAGGTCGTGCAGTACCTGCGCGAGCAGTCCGGCGCCAACATCGTGCTGGTCCTTCCCGAGGGCGCTGACGTCCCCGTGTCCCTGGAGTTGACCGACGTCCCGTGGCGGGACGCCCTCAGCATCGCCGCCGAGTCGGCGGGGTGTGTCGTCTCCGGCGCCGTCGTCAAGCGCTCGCTGCTGTTCAACAACGTGCGGGTGAACTCGTACTCGGAGGTATCCGAGTCTGTCATCCTTCCCGACGTCGACATCGGCCGCCACTGCACGATCCGTCGCGCCGTGATCGAGAGGTGGACGCGGATTCCGGCCAACACGGTTGTGGGCGAGGATCCGGAAGAAGACGCCCGGCGCTTTCACATCACCGAAGACGGCATCGTCGTGGTGACGCCGGAGATGCTCGAGCGCGTCGTACCCGACGCGCGGGCGCGCCGCCCGGCGATGACTCCGGGCGGCTAGGGCCTGTTAGCAGGCCCTAGTCGAGCCAGCGCATGCGGCCGGTCTCGGCCGGGTGCGCAAGCAGGTCGCTGCGGGGGTACACGCGCACGCCATGTTCATAGCGGGCGAGCTCGCCGGCCGCGAAACCGGCGCGAATGTCGAGCTCGTATACGACCTCGCCCTCTCGATCTTCAATCGGGCGATAGACGCGCTTTTCGCGAACGTCGAACTCAGGGGCGCCGAAGTCGGTACCCCAGACACACTCGACAACCACCTCGTCAACGCTCAATCCCGCCAGGTCGACCGCAACCTTGCTGGGCGGAGACGGACTGCCGTTGGCGACGCCCGGCTGCCGCCCGAGACGCCGAATGGCGACCTCCGGCCAGGCCTGCTCGAGCCCCTTCTTCCAGGCGGCCAGCTCGGCGGCAGCCGCCCCCTGCTGTTGCCGCATGCGCCGTCCGTGCCGCGACGCGGGAACATAGAGTTGGGCGCTGTACTCCTGCAGCATCCGCAACGCATTGAAACGCGGGATGATCGAGCTCATCGACGCCTTGATCATTCTCACCCACTGCTCCGGGATGCCGGCGTCGTTGCGGTGGTAGTACTCGGGCACGACCTGTTGTTCCAGCAGCGTGAGCAACTCATCGGCCTCACGCTCGTCGCGCTCTCCCGGGTCCTCGATATCCGTGTGCGGGAAGATGCCCCAGCCGTTGCGCGTGTTGAAACCCTCCGCCCACCACCCGTCGAGGACGCTCAGGTTCAGGGTCCCGTTCATCCCCGCCTTCATTCCCGAGGTGCCGCTTGCTTCGAGCGGGTATTGCGGCGTATTCAGCCACACGTCGACGCCCAGAAGCATCGCTTTCGCCAACGGCAGGTCATAGCCCTCGAGCAGGATGATCTTCCCCTCGAACTCGGGCCACTGCGACATGTCGTGGATGGTGCGGATCGTCTGTTGCCCGTCGAGGTCGCGCGGGTGAGCCTTGCCGGCGAACAACAAGACAACCGGGCGATCCGGGTCATTCACCAACGTGGCGAAGCGGTCGGGATCAGAGAGCACCAACGTCGCCCGCTTGTAGGTGGCGAAACGTCGACCGAAGGCGACCGTCAACACTCCGGGACGCGAGGGGTCGATGTATTCCGTCTGTCGGCCGATGGCCTCGGCACTGCGCCCGATACGGTGAAAACGCTGCAGGGCTCGGGCTCTGACGACGCCGAGCATCTCCCGCTTCAGAAGCTCCCGCACGTTCCACACAAGGGCGTCGGGAAGCTGGTCGATAGCCCGCCAGTAGTCACGATCGCGCAGATGGTCGCGCCACTCGGCTCCGAGATGTTGGGAGAACACGTCGGCCCAGGTCGGCGCCAAGAAGGTTCCCGCGTGGACGCCGTTGGTAACGTAGCTGATGGGATTTTCCAGCGGCGGCACCTCGCTCCACGCTTGTGAATCGAGGTGAGCCGCGACGTGCCGGTGCGTGCGGCTGACGCCGTTGTGGAAGCGAGAGCCCCGCAGAGCCAACGCCGTCATGTTGAACGTCTCGGGCTCACCCTCATGAACGCCAAGTGCCAGGAACTCGCTCAGCTCGAGCCCGAGATCTCCTGCCAAGCCGGCGAAGTACTCGCTTACGAGCTCGGCGTCGAATGCATCGTGCCCCGCCGGAACCGGGGTGTGGGTCGTGAACACGGTGTTCGAAGCCACCAACTCCAGAGCCGTATCGAATTCCTCCCCTTCGGCGACGTGCTCACGGCAACGCTCGAGGATCTGAAAGGCGGAATGCCCCTCGTTGCTGTGCCATACGGTGGGCGCCAACCCCATGGTCCGCAGTGCCTTCACGCCGCCGATGCCGAGGACGATCTCCTGCTCGAGGCGATGACGGCGACCGCCCCCGTAGAGCTGATAGGTGATCTCCTGGTCCGCCCGGTCGTTTTCGGGGACGTCGCTGTCGAGAAGGAACAAACTGATGGCGCGCGTGTGCACTTTCCAAACGTTGAGGAATACGGTGCGCTCCGGCAGCTCCACGCTCACGCGAAAGGGCTTGCCATCGGGGCCGATCGCCGGCGTCAGCGGCAATTCGGCAAAATTGGCCTGCACATAGCTGTGCTGTTGCTGCCCCTCGCGGTCGATCGTCTGGTCGAAGTAACCCTGATGATAGAGAAGCCCGACGGCCACGAGCGGTACGCCGTAGTCGCTCGCCGCCTTGATGTGGTCGCCGGCGAGAATTCCCATCCCCCCGGAGTACAGCTTCAGCCCCTCATGCAGTCCGAACTCCATGCAGAAGTAGGCAACGAGATCCTGCGCCGGGTCCAGTCGCGCGTCCACAGAATGAGCCTCAAGAGAGGTGTCGCTAAGATCGGTCCCCATCGCAATTCGCTGTATGGCGGCGCGGCTGCCCTGACACTGCGCCGGAAAGTAGAACCGCCCGTGGTGAGGGCGGATTGGCGAATTCTACGGCCATGCATCGGCTCCGACAAGCTCGGACTTCAGCCGAGACCCCACCGACCCGCTCTGGCGCCCGCATGGAGCCTTGAACGGAGCCTCAACGCCGTACCTGCTGTTGCGCCTGGCGCGCCAACGCCAGCTCGCGCGCCGCGTCCTGCGGCCGGCCGAGGCGGTTGTAGACGTCGGCGAGCACGAAGTGGCCGAGCGCGCGGACGGACGCTTCGGGTTGCAGCGCCAGGCCGCGCCGCGCCGCCTCTCCCGCTTCCTCGTAGCGCGTCGCGTCATTGAGAAGTAGCAGGTAGCGTCCCAGCGAAACATGCGCGCGGGCGAACTCTTCGTTGGCATCGATGGCTTTCTGCGCCGCCTCGACCGCCTCGACCGGTTGCCCCAGGTCGGCGAGCAGGAGCGAGAGGTTGAACCACGACCGGTAATGCTCCGGGTAGCTTTCGACCTCGGCGCGATATTCGCTCACCGCGGTGGCGGGATCAGCCGAGGCTTCGGCCACCAGCGCCCGGTAGTAGTGCACCTCGGGGTACTGCGGCGCCAGCTCCACGGTGCGCTCGAGGTAACGGCGGGCGGAGGGAGCGTCGCCGAGCTGCAGCGACGCGACACCGGCGCCGAAGTGGGTCGCGGGCATCGTGTCGGTGCTCTCGAGAGCGCTCTCGAAGTGGCTCAGCGCAAGGCGCGGATTCCCTGCTTCCAGCTCCATCTCGCCGAGGTTGTAGTGTGCGGCGGGACTGTCCGGCGAGAGCGCCAGCAGCGCCTCGAAGTCGGCGCGTGCCCCGTCGGCGTCGCCCAACCTGCGGCGCGCCAGCCCGAGGTTCGAAAGCGCCAGGTCGTACTCGGGGTTGAGCTCCATGGTGGCGACAAACGCCTCCACCGCGCCGGCGAAGTCGCGCTGTGCGAAGCGGGCGTTGCCGAGCGTGAATTGCGCGTCGACGACGCCGGAGTCCTCCTCGACGACCTCCTCGAGGAGCAGCTCGGCGGCCGCCGGGTCGCCCGACTGCAGCAGACCCTGAGCGCGCGTGAGCCGGCGAAACAGATCCACCTTGTCTTTGGGATCGGGAAGGGGGCCCTCCGGCAGATCGGTGGGGGACCCGCCGATATAGCCGAGCGCCCGCAGCCGCTGAGCCGCGTCGCCGTCGAGCCGACCCGGACCGACGGCAACCACCTCTTCTAGGCGGATGTCGAGATCGTCTCGGAAGTCCGACGCCAGCTCCACCCGTGTCGCGACGAGGTTGTCGAGCTCCGCCGGATCGGCATCGAGGTCGAAGAGCTCCGGCCGCGGCGCCAGGATGTACTTGTAGCCGTCGGCGCGCAGCGCATGGATCTCCTGCCAGCCGAAGTGAAAACGAGGAAAGAAAGTCTCGGAATACGCCGGGCGCGCGCTCCCCTCGCCGAGCAGAAACGGCACCAGGCTCTCTCCAACGAAGGTATCCGGGACGTCGAGACCGGCGAGCTCGAGCAGCGACGGCGCGACATCGGTGAGACGTACCTGCGCGGGGATCTCGAGCCCGCTGCCGAAGCGATCCGGCAAGCGCATCATCAGCGGGACCAAGATGGTGGAGTCGTAGAGAAACAACCCGTGCCCGGGCTCGCCGTGGTCTCCCAGGGCCTCTCCATGGTCCGCGGTCACCAGCACGATGGTGTCGTCGGCTACGCCCGCAGCGTCGAGCGCGTCGAGCAACTCGCCGATGAGCGAGTCGGTGTAGGCCACCTCACCGTCGTAGGGCTCGGCCGCGAACCGACTGCCGTAGGGCTCGGGGGCGGCGTACGGGGCGTGTGGGTCGTAGAGGTGCACCCAGGCGAAGAAGGGATTCTCGCCGCGGGCGCGCAACCACGGCAGGGCGGCGTCGAGCACGGCGTCGCCGCGGCGCTCGACCTGCCCGGGGGTGACTCCCTCGCCGCCATATTCGAAGCTGTCGTCATAGGCCTGAAAACCACGTGCCAGGCCCCAGCGGGAGTGCAGCACATACGCACCCACGAAGGCGCCGGTGTCGTAGCCGGCCTGCTCGAACAGCTCCGCCAGCAAGGGCGTGCCGGCGGGAATCTCGAATGCACCGTTGTCGCGCACGCCGTGGGCAGTAGGATCGAGCGACGCCATCAACGAGGTGTGGGACGGCAGCGTCAGGGGCACGCTGGCGACGACCTGCTCGAACCGTGCCCCCTCGCGGGCAAGGGCGTCCAGTCGGGGCGTTTCCGCTGCGCCGTAGCCGTACGAACCGAGGCGGTCGTGGCGCAGAGTGTCGATGGTAACCAGCACCACGTTGGCGCCGGCATAGTCGAGTCGATAGCCTCTGGATAGCCACCAGACGCTACCCGCCGCCACCAGCAGCGACAGTGCGATCAGAGCAAGACGTCGAAAAGGAATCTTCACGGGATGAGAATGGCGTGAGAGCGGCCGCGCGAATCCATGCGAGTGTAACCCACCCGAACAAGCGGGTACGACGACCTGCACCGTTGCTGTGCGCTCTCGTGCTGACCGCGGCGGGGGGTTGCTCCGGTGACGTGACGCCTCCGCAATCGGAGGAAGCGACCGTATCCGGCGCCGACGGCGGCGAGCTGCGAGCGGGGCCGAATCTCCTCCTGGTAACGCTCGACACGCTGCGTGCCGATCGCCTCGGCGCCTATGGGTACCAACAGATCGAGACGCCGAATCTCGACCGCCTGGCCCGTGAAGGCGTGCTCTTCGACCAGGCAGCCACAACCGTGCCGACCACGTTACCCGCCCATTCGTCGATCCTCACCGGGCAACTGCCGATGCGACACGGCGTGCGCAACAACGGCACCTTCCGCCTCGACGAAGGTGCCCTCACGCTTGCCGAGGTGCTGCGGGCCTCGGGATATTCCACCGCCGGGTTCATCGGCGCATTCGTACTCGA
>CAYSHI010000225.1:0-5862 GCA_964430745.1 uncultured Acidobacteriota bacterium
CTGTATCTGAGGTCGCGCGGCAGCGTGATTTCCGTCATGTTGCTGCATGCGGGGACCAACGTGATCGGCAGCTTTCTGCCGGCACCCACCGATGTGCTCGACGGGTTCGGGACCTACATGGTCCTTCGCGGTGTGGTGTACTGGGCGATCGCCCTCGTCGTGATCATCATGACCAAAGGGACGCTTGGCTACGAGCCGGACCTCGCCGCAGAGTCGGGGATGCATCCGCGGGAGATTCACCCGTAGCAGATCGGTTATTCTCCCGGGCACCAAGACCCGATCAAATCGTCGAGGGAGAACGTGAACGAGTTTCGAAGCCGGTGGGAGCGTTTGGACCTGATTCGCAGGGAGAAGTTCGACTTCTCGCTGCCGCGGGCGCTGCGCGACAACGGCGTGAGCATGTGGATCCACGTCATGAAGCACGGCAACCCCGATGCGCTGGCGAAGGATCTGGGCGCGGGTGTGGACGTGCTGGCTCCTCACCCCTCGCATGGAAGCAGCTGCTATTTCGTCTTCACCGACCGCGGCGGCGAGCGTATCGAGCGGGCCGTCCTGGGCGGCGAGGTCATCCGCGGCAACGGCGGCTACGATCTGTTCGGCGGCGAGGAAGACCTGCGCACCTTCGTTCAGGAGCGCGACCCGGAATCCATCGCCGTCAACATGTCCGGGCGGATCGCGGTCGGCGACGGGCTCTCGTACACGGGGTATGCGCGGCTCGGCGAGGCGCTGGGAGAGAAATATTCGGCCCGGTTGACCTCGGCTGAGCAGGTCATCACCGACTACCGTGATCGACGCGTCGTCGCCGAGATCGTCGAGTACGGCCGGCTGGGCGAAACGACGCGGCGGCTCATCGAGCGCGCCCTGTCCAGCGAGGTGATCACACCGGGTCGAACGACGCTCGAAGAGGTGGCCTGGTGGACCAAGGACGAGCTGCTGAAGCTCGGCGTCGAGCCCATCTTCAACAAGCTCTTCATGCCGTCGGTCTTGTACTCCGCCGAGACGGAGCCGGAGGCATACGACTCGCCCGATTACGCCTTTCAGCGCGGCGACCTGTTCCAGTTCGACTTCGGCTTCGACTTCATGAACCACGGCTCCGACATCAAGCGCACGGCCTACGTTCTACCGGAGGGAGAAAACGCGGTTCCCGCCGGCCTGCAACACGCATGGGACGAAGGCCTGCGCGCCCGGGGAGTCCTGCGCGAGAGCATCGAGGTCGGACGAACCACCGGCGAGACCGTGCAGGTGATCGCCCGAAACATGGAAGAAGCCGGGTTCGTCTTCGTGAACCTGACCGGAGACCCGGCGTTCAGCGGCGGTTGGGACGAGGCCTGGTCGGCAGCCTTGGAGGCACGCGGCGGGCTCGGGCCCGGCGAGGAGGAAAAGACGCAAGTCTCGAGCGACTGTCACTGCGTCGGCAACACCGGCGACAGCGAGGTCGAGGCGGGCCCGTGCATCAGCGGCTTTCGCCCGGCGGTGCACCACATGGTGCTCAAGCCCAACCACATCTTCGCCTTCGAGCTGTTCGCCAACACGGCGATTCCCGAATGGGGCGGCACGCGCATCCGACTCGGCATCGAAGACGACGCGATCTTGACGGACGACGGCGTGCAGTACTTCTACCCGCCGAACGAGCGGATTCTTCTCATTCGCTGAGACGATTCGGACGTCGTCCGAGACACGGATCACACGCTCTCGAAGTGGGCGGACCGACGACCCGTCGAATCCGTCAGGCTCTCGTCCGGCATGTGCATCGTCCACCACTCCTCGGCGAGCGACTCGTCCCAGGCCCCGTCGCTCGGCAAACATTCATCGAGGAGTCTGCGCACCTCGTCGGCCGATTGCGGACGATTGCCGGGATCCTTCTCCAGGCACGCCAGGATCACCGCTTCCAAGGCGGCAGGGATCACCCGATTGCTCCGCTGCGAGGGCGGCGTGGGTGCGTTCTTGACGTGAGCCACGGCCACGGCCATGGAGGTTTCCTCGTCGAAGACGACCTCGCCGGTGAGCAGCCAGTATCCGACGCACCCGAGCGAGTAGATATCGGCGCGGGGGCCGGTGTCCGCCTTACCCAGGACGGTCTCGGGAGCCATGTAGGCAGGGGTCCCGATGATGGACCCTTCCTGGGTCAGCGAGGCCTCGCTCTCGAGCGCGGCGCCGTGTGATTTCGCCAGTCCGAAATCCACCAGTTTGACGAAATCATGGCTCCGACCGAGACGACAGGCGAAGATGTTGGCGGGCTTCACGTCGCGGTGGACGAGGCCGCGGTCGTGGGCCTCGGATAACGAATCGCAGACTTGTCGCAGCAGGTGAACCGCGCGACCCGGTTCCAACGGCCCGAAACGACGGACGAGCCGATCGAGGTCGACTCCGGGCAGCATCTCCATGACGTAGTAGAACGTCCCGTCCGCCGCGATGCCGAAGTCGTGAACCGTGACCGTGTGCGGGGAGCGTAAGGACGCGGTGGCCTTCGCCTCGCGCTCGAAGCGACGAAGAACCGCCTCCGCCGCCGGTGTGTCCCCGGCGGCAACCATGTCGGGCCGTATGAGCTTGATCGCTGCCGGAGAGGCCAGCATGTGATGCTCCGCTTCCCATACCTCACCCATGCCGCCGCTACCGATGGCCTTCTTCAGTTGATAGTGCCCCAGCCGCTTGGCCTCGAACGCTTTCGCCCGCAGGGAGTGGATCGTGGAGGCGCTGATCACGGCAATGACGATCTCGAAAACGGACAACAGGGCGAGATTCGAAACCTGGAGGTAAGAGAGGCGAAGCGGGACCCCCGCCTGCTGCATCACCTGTGCCCGAACAACCAGCAACACCACGAACGGCATCGCCGAAACCGGGCCGACCATGGCGAGAACGCGGCGCCATCCGGCGGGGATGAACATCGCGTAGCAGACCGTCACGACGAAGAAGGGAAACGCCAGGGCCTCCGGTTGACCGGGCGCCAGTATGCCGTCGTTCGAGAGAGCCCATTGGAGAAGGTCGCGAGAGTAGTAGGCGGCGAGCATCACGGTGAACGGCGCGATGACGGCAACCTCGAGGGCTCGTAATCGCGTCAGGCTCAGAGGCGTGGAGCCGACGAGGACCACGCCCGCCAAGAGGTAACAGAGCGCGAGCGCGACGCGCCACCACAGGAGGAACGTGTCCCCGTGCGACAGGTCGCGGGCCACGAAGACGATGCTGTCGACCAGGAAAAGCCCCACGACGATGCGGAGCCGGGCTCGCAGCAGCTCGGCGGTATCCGACGAAAGCCGCGGGGTGCTTCCGTGGTGCAGCGCTACCTCGAGGCGCGGGGTCTTCCCGGAAGCCTCTGTGGTCATGTCGGCATCTCCGGTAGCGGGACGAATACATGTTAGCGGGCAACGACGCGTCCAGGTAGCGAGCGCAGATCAGCGATCCGTCCGTTTCGCCAGCCAGATCGTGTGTAGGCCGCAGTCGGGGTCGTCCTCGACGTAGGCGACCACCGAGGACCCGATCTCTCCGAGAAGCCCGCGATACTCATCGGGAGTCAGGCTGGCGTCGAAAAGCGGGTCGCTCGCCGGCCTGTCGGCGTCGAGGACGGGCATCGCGTGCTTGATGAGAACGAGCTTTGGTCTCAACGGTCGCGGCGAAACACGACCGCCAGGTTGTGGTGCACGGCAACCGCTTCGCCGTCGACGCGGGCGGGCTCGAACAGCCACTGGCGCACGGCGTCCAGCGCGAGCTTGTCGAGTTCGGGATGGATGCCGTCGCCCAGAACCTCCGCTTCGCGCACCCTTCCCTGGGCATCGATGACGAGCTCGACAACGACGTAGGAAGGCAGTCCCTGCTGCGCCGCCCAATCGGGAAGCTCCGGATCCACTTGCTCGATAGCCACGGGGCGCTCGCCGTCGCTGGGTAGGCGAATCGGATCGACATCGCCCAGCGGCAACTCGGACACCGGCCGAGGCTCGGCAACGGCCGCGGGTTCCCCGCCCTCGGGAACCGCCGGCCGCAGCGGGAAGTAGAGCTCCTGCGTGTTCACCTGCTCGGGGCTGAGGGCGTCGAGCGAGAAGCTCCAGCTCACCGGCTGGTAGCCGTCTTTCTCGACGACCACGGAATAGGGCGTACCTGGCTCGATACGCAGCGGCAGCGGCGTGCCGTCGACGAGATCCTCGCCATTGAGACGGACGCGGGCCGGGTCGTCGCTGGTACGTAGTGTGATCTCGAGCGCTCCGGGGGTTGCTCCGACCGCGGTAGCCGACCCGGCTCCTGCAGCCTCGGGAGCCACCGCGGTTGTGTCCTCCGCGGGCGCTGCTCCGCGCCCACCCGAAGCCACTTCGGCCCCACCGGCTCCCGCGGGCTGTTGCGGAACCGTCGGCGGCGCCTCGGCACCACCGGCCTCCGTCTGACCGGGTTCAGGAGGAGTCGTACCGGCATTGTCGGTGCCGGCCGAGCCTCCCAGGAGAATCCACCCGAGGAATGCCACGACAAGCACAGCCGCCGCCCCGGCGGCACCGAGAGCGGCCGGCGAGCGCAACATCGCGCCGAGGCCGCCGGCACCGGCCGCGTGCGACTCGAAAGCAGCCGGGCTGCGATCCGCTCCTGACGGCGGAGCCGATGTACGATCGGGCGTGTCGGCCTCGGCCGGCGGGCGGGGATCGATTTTCGCGCCCGCGCCCGCATGAGGAACCGGCGCCGCCGTCTCGTGGTGAGGCGCCAATGTCTCCGCGTCCGGAGACGAGGTCTCCATTTCCGGCACGGGCAGCTCTTCCGCGTCCCTCGGGTGGACCTCCGCGTCGTGCGCCGGCGAAACGATTGCCGAGTGCTCGATCGTTCCCAGAAGCTCCACGGCCCGCGGCCGTGCCGCGCCGAGCGCCTCGCGTACAGCCTCGGCAAGGGCAACACAGCTCGGATAGCGCTCGGCGGGGTCTTTCGCCAGCCCGCGCACCAACGCCCGATCGATCGCCTCGGGAAGCTGCTCGTTGAAGGTGCGCGGCAGCCGAGGCTCCTCGTGCACGATCTTGTACATCACCGTGGTGGGGTTCTCTCCTTCGAACGGCTGCTCTCCGGTGAGCATGCGAAACAGCACGACGGCGAACGAGAACTGATCGGAGGCGCCGCTCACGGGATGCCCGGTGATTTGTTCGGGCGACATGTACGCCGGCGTCCCGATGAGCGTGCCGGTGCGGGTCAGCGTCGAGGTCGCCCGTCGAGCGACGCCGAAGTCGGCGATCTTCGGTCGGCCGTCGCGCGCCACCATGATGTTGGCCGGCTTGATGTCCCGGTGGACGATGTGATTGGCGTGCGCGTAGTCGAGAGCGCTCGCCACCTGTACGGCGAGGTCCGACACCTCTTTGAACGAGAACACGCGATCGGAGCGGAGGACCTTGTCGAGCCCTTCGCCACGGACGTACTCCATGGCGATGTAGAAGTCGTCGCCCTCTTGCCCCACGTCGTAGACGGTGACGAGGTTGGGATGCGACAGCGCACTGGCCGACCGGGCTTCGGCGACGAAGCGCTCGCGCAGCTCATCGAGTTCGTCCCCTTCGAGATCCGGGTGCGCCTTGGTGGTCTTGATCGCCACCTTGCGCCCGAGGAAGGTATCGTCGGCCAGATAGACGATCCCCATGGCTCCCCGGCCCAAAATCCGGCGTACCTCGAACCTCCCGAATTTGCGTGGCTTTTCCATTGGCAGTGGTCCCCGGCCGGTGGAATCGTCACCCGAACAGGTGGTCATTGTCCACCGACAGCCGGTGAACAGCCAACCGGCTGGGGCTCGGGGCCATCGCCGAAACCCGGAAAAACCCTGCGGGAGAGTCCGGATCTGAGGACTCGGACAACCGCGAGATCTCTCGGATCAGCTCGGATCGGGCAACGCCAGGCCGACCGCCCCTCTCGCCG
>CAYSHI010000226.1:0-16870 GCA_964430745.1 uncultured Acidobacteriota bacterium
CCCTCGTTGTGCAGCTCGCCCATCAGGTTCATCACCGCCTCGGCGTTGCCCGAGTCGAGGTTACCCGTGGGCTCGTCCGCCAGCAGGATCGACGGCGATCCCGTCACCGCTCGCGCCACCGCCACACGCTGCTGCTGACCGCCCGATAGCTGGCTCGGATAGTGCTTCATGCGATGCGACATGCCGACGCGCTCGAGCGCCGCCTCGACCCGCTCTCGCCGCTCGCCCTTGGCCATGCCCCGATACGTCAGCGGCAACTCGACGTTTTCGTACACTGTCAGGTCGCCGATCAGGTTGAAGCTCTGAAATACGAAGCCGATCTCGCGGTTGCGCACGCGCGCCCGCTCCGATGCCGACAGGCTCTCGACCGGATGCTCGTTGAGCACGTAACTGCCCCCCGAGGGCGTGTCCAGCAACCCGAGCAACGACAGCAACGTCGTCTTGCCCGAGCCCGACGGGCCGGCGATCGAGACGAACTCAGCCGTCTTGATGTCCATGTTGATGTCCGACAGGGCGTGGGTTTCGACTTCTTCCGTGTAGAAGATCTTGGTGACACCGTCGAGCTTGATGAGCGACGCGGCGTTTGCATTCATGTTTCGTACTCCTTGACTAGGGGGATGTGCCGGACGGCCGTCAGCGTAGACGCACGCGGTCGACGGAGTCCCAACGAGACATGTCCGACAGGATTACCTCGTCGCCTTCGTTCAATCCCTGGATGACTTCGATCAGGTTGACAGAGCCCAGGCCGAGTTGCACGGTGGTGCGCACCGCGTACTGGCCGTCCTCGACTACCTTGAACAACCCCACCTGGCTGTTCGACTGCCCGTACGCGGGCTTGCCGACGTACAAGACATCGGGCAGTCGTTGAATTTCGACGGTGCCGTCGACCGAGAGCTGCGGCCGCGCGCCCGGAGGCAGCTCGTCGACGAGCAGCTTGATGTCGACCGTCACCGTTCCTTGCGACGCCGACGGGTCGATGCGTGTGACGATCCCCGGAATGGTCGACGTGCGAATGTCCACCACTGCCGGCTGTCCGATGACGATGTCCTTGGCCTGTGTCTCCGGGATGCGCAGCTCGGCCTTGAGCTTGTTGGGGTTCACCACGCGCGCCAGCACGTTGCCGGGGGTCACCGACTGGCCGATCTCCACCGGCACTTCCTGCAGGACCCCGACGATCCCGGCCCGAACATTGAGCGCTTCGAGGTCGGACATCGCCAGCTCGTACTGCGCCTCGAGCTGCTGCACCTGGGTGCGGCGCGACTCCAACTGAGCTTCAATCGACTGCTCGATGATGCGCAGGCGCTCCTGCTCGATATCGTGCCGTGTCGACGTTTCATTAGCCGTCGTGACCGCGAGCTGCAATTCCAGCTGCGAGGTCAGCTGCTCGTCGTACTCCTGCTGCTTGAGGTCGGCCCGTAGCTGAGCGGTCTTATAGGCTGCCTGCACCTGCGCAGCGGTGGATTGTTGCGCCAGCCGCTGAGTCTGTAGCTGGACCTCGAGATTGCGCAAGTCGGCGCGCCCGGCCTCGAGAGCCCATTCGGCATTCTGGGCCGCCAACTCGACGTCGGGATTGGTCATGCGCAGGAGCACGGTGTCGTCGGTGACACGCGCGCCGGGCAGCAGGTAGCGTTCTTCGATGCGGCCTGCGGAACGAGCCGTGATCGCTCTCACCTCTTCGGGCACCAGCGTGCCGGCGCCGCGCCTCTCCAGCAGGAGCTCGCCCCGCTGCACACTATCCATCCAGAGCGTCGCGCTATCGACGGTAGGCGCAGCTCGATCCAGCCCCGACAGAGCGTAGGTAATCCCGGCGACCGCCAGGACCCCGACGGTTATATACAAGATGCGCAGCTTCTTTTGACCTGAAGTATCGCGCTTGATGTCCATTAAATCCTCGAATTCGGTTCAAACAACGAGGGACTGCGTTGCCTTTATAGAGCAAACCCCGTGCCGGAATGGCGTCGTCGCGGGATTTGATTCTCGATGACCACAACCCCCGCCTGCATAGGTTTTACGCCGGTGCGGGAAAAACGTTTCAAAACCGAGCCCTGGTGAGGTCGTGAGGGCTCTCGCGGATGTTCGCTTGTGGGACAGGGATTTCCCACAAGCGAACTTCTAACAGCCCGGAAAACGTCTCGTTTCGAGGCTCTCTCCGGGTTTCGATGGGGTCGGCGGGTTTCCATGGGGTCGGCGGGGATCGCGTGAACCCGACGGCCTCTACGGCTCTCGCCCGGCCTCCACCGGGCTCCGCCAGAGCCGCAGGGCACCGCCGACGACGGCGAGGCCGACGACGTCACTGACGAGCCCGGGTGCGAGCAGGGCGACGCCCGCTCCCGCCAGCGCCAGCCGGCCGATCGTGGGGACGGGGCTGCCGATGTAGCCGACGATCGCCGCGGCCAGTGCCGTGGTTCCGACGCCGGCCGAGAGAAAGGTCGCTCCGACCGCTAGGAGTGATCCCGACAGCAGCAGATGCGGGTCGTAGACGAACGCAAACGGCACCAAGAAACCGCCGATGGCGAGCCCCATGGCGCTCGCGCCGGTCCGTAACGGCGAGGCGCCGGCGATGCCGGCGGCGGCGTAGGCGGCCAGGGCCACCGGCGGCGTGATGTTCGAAAGGCAGCCGAAATAGAAGATAAACAGATGGGCGGCAAGCGGAGGTACGCCGAGCTCCGTGAGGGCGGGTGCGCCGAGGGCCGCGAGCACCACGTATGCCGCGGTGGTCGGCAGGCCCATGCCGATGACGATCGACCCCAGTGCCGTCAGCAGCAGCGCCACCGGGAGCTGCCCCTGGGCAACCGTGATGATGAGCTCCGACATGCGCAGGCCGATGCCGGTGAGTGATGCCACCCCGACGACAATCCCCGCGGTCGCGCACGCCGCGGCCACCTGCACCGTGCCGGACGCTCCCGAGGTCAGGACACGGCGCCAGCCCGCGGTGTCGAGGCGGGTGTTGTTTCGCATCATCGATGCCGCCGCCGCCGCGACGACGCCCCAGAACGCTGCTCGCATGGGCGACCGCCCCAGCGCCAGGAACACGACGATGACGCCGATCGGCACCAGCAGGTGCATCCGCGCCACGACCTCTCCCGGCTGGGCTACGGCCGCTCCCGCGGCGATATCGCGTTTGGCGGCGCCGAAGTGGATGGCCATGTACAGGCCTACGTAATAGAGAGCCGCCGGAATCAACGCCGCCAGCGCGACGTTGAGGTACGGGATGTTGGTCCACGTCGCCAGGATGAACGCCCCCGCGCCCATAACGGGGGGCATGAGCTGTCCGCCGGTGCTCGCCGCCGCCTCTATGGCGCCGGCCATGCGCGGCGAGAACCCGGAACGCTTCATCAGCGGGATCGTCAGGCTGCCCGTGGTTGCCACGTTGGCCACCGCGCTACCGGACAACGAGCCCATGAAAGCACTGGCTACCGAGGCCGTCTTCGCCGGGCCGCCCTGGGTGCCCCTGGCCACACGCCCGGCGAGCCCGATGAGCAACTCGCCACCTCCGGCGGCATCGAGAATGGCGCCGAACAAGACGAACAGGTACACGAAGTCGGCGGAGACGCCCAGTGGGATCCCCCAGATCCCTTCGGTGGAAAGATAGAGGTGCTCGATCAGGCGTCTGATCCCGTATCCGCGATGGGCCAGGAAACCGGGTAGGTAGGGGCCGGCGAAGGCATACGCGAGGGCGGCCAGGGCCACCGACACGAGGCCCCAGCCCGCCGTTCTTCGGGCGAGCTCGAGCACGAGAACGACGATCACCGCTCCGGCCACGAGATCCAGTGTCGTCGCCGCTCCCACACGTCGCACGAGCTCCTCGTGCTGGCTGGCGATGTAGAGGCAGCCGAGAGCCATCGCTGCCGCCAGCGGCAGTGCATCGAACCGACGCTCGCGATGGGCGGCTCGCACGCCGACGCCGAGAAACCCGAGACTCGCCATGAGAGCCAGGTGGATCGGCCGTTGTACCAGCGCGGTAAACGGCGAGACTCCTGCCGCCCACAGGTGAAAGAGAGCGGCGCCCAGGGCGATCACGGTGATCAGATTCCGGCGCATGGCCGCATACCTTACCGTGATATCTTGCTGGGTGGCGTCAAAAGTGCAGCGCGAAACTTTCGGGGAAATCCGTGTCGATCCGCTCGATGCGGTGGCCATCCGAACAATGGGAGATGCGGTGATGATCGACGGACACGCAGCACGCAGCGGCTTCCGGCTCACCGTGATGCTGTTGGCGGTGGTCACGGCGGTCGGTTGCGGTGGTGGAGGCCCGACGTTTACGCCCGAAGAGGCGACCACGCTGATCCTCGCGCAATTCCCGGACGCCGACCTCGAAGTTCGCACCGCGAGCGTAGATGAGCAGGGCCGCGGCGTCGCCAACGCCAGGTTCAACGAGCAAGTGGTGAGCTTCTTCTTCCAGCCGATAGAAGAGACCTGGTCGTTGGAGGCGGTCGACTTCGACGGCAGTTTCTACTACATCCGCGACCTGGAGCAGATCTCCGCGACGATGGTGCTGATGGGCGAGCTGGCCGGCGCGCTGGAGCTTTACCGGGCGGCGAATGACGGCTACCCCGAGGGCGAAACCGCTGAGGCGCTCCTTGCCTTGATCCCCGACTTCATCTCCGCGGAGACCCAGCTGCACGACGCCTGGGAGCGCGACCTGGAATACGAGTCCGACGGCGACGACTACACCCTGATCTCGCACGGAGCGGATCAGGAGGACGGCAGCAACGACGACCTCATCCTGCATTCCGGAGAGTTCGTCGGCGCCGGCGCCGGCCAGGGGCAGGCCCCTCCCGAGTAAGGCGTCAGAGCGTTTCGGAGCCACGCACTTCCCCGCTTCTCGCAGGGCTTCGGCGCGGTTTCGGCGGCGTTCGGGCTCAACGGAGCGCCCGAAAGAACTCCTTGAGGATGGCGCTGCACTCGTCGGCCATCACACCGCCTTCTAGGGACTCGAGGTGGGGTGCGATGTCGGGCCGAAGCAGGTCGAGGACGGAGCCGCAGGCGCCGAGCCGAGGATCAGTGGCTCCGTAAACAACCCTCTGGACGCGTGCCAGGGCGATCGCGCCCATGCACATCGTGCACGGCTCGAGCGTGACCACGAGTATCGATTGCTCGAGGCGCCAGTCGCCGAACGCTTCGCCCGCCGCCCGGAGGGCGTTGATCTCGGCGTGCCCGCTGGGATCGTCGTTGCCTTCGGTGGTGTTGTGGCCGGCGCCGATGATGCGGCCGTCGAGAACGACGACGGCGCCCACCGGGACCTCTCCCTCGGCCTCGGCGCGGTGAGCTTCCCGGAGCGCCGCTGCCATCCATGTTGCTTCGTCGGGGGACAACGCGGTGCCGTGCATCATCCGGCCTGCGGCGGGGGAAAAAGAAGAATGCGCCCAGGAGGACTCGAACCCCCAGCCTTCTGGTCCGTAGCCAGACGCTCTATCCAATTGAGCTATGGGCGCAGGCCAGGCGCCGAACGGCGCCCGATCGAACCATGAGAATAGCATCGGATTCGGCGCCGCAACAACACCGGCGCGGGTGAAGGTGGCGGGCGGCAGGCCTGGACGCTGGGTGATTCCGGGCGCTATGGTAAAGGTAATCGGGGTCCCCTTCGCGATCAGCAAACGCACCGCCCTCCCGGGTCGATGCTCGGGCAGGCCGGAACGCGCCTCTCTCGCCACAAACTCGGCTTCCCGAGACATCGAGGGGGAAGAGCGATGAAAGACTGTTCGGTGGCAATTCGTCCGATCCTGTTGCTCGCCGTCTTCGTCGGCGCCGTGATGCCGGCGTACGCCCAATCCGAGGCCGTCGAGCTCACCGATCAGGGCCGGCAACTGATCGTCGAGCGTCAGTACGAACAAGCGTTGACGAAGCTCGACGAAGCCGTTCGGGCAGACGCCGAGTTGCCGCAGGCTCACTACTTCCGCGGCGTCGCCCTGGGGAGCCTCGGGCGCGAGCGCGAAGCTCTGGACGCTTTCGTCAGGGCGGGTGAGCTCAATCCGGGCTGGGGCGACGCACACCGTTTCGCGGCCCTCGCAGCGCTCACCGTCCGCGACCTGCCGGTTGCTTGGGATCAGGCGATCAAGGCCCATCAGGCGGGCGCCGACGTTGCCGAGACGGTCAACCGGCTTTTGGCCATGGAAAAGGCGCCCGCGGATCTCGACAGCCAGCTTGCGGCGGCCCGCGTGTTCGTCATGCCGCTCAACACGGACAAGCTCGCGGCGCGCGAGGACAATCCCTGGGGGGTCGACGTGATCTCCGGAGGCGGTGCGAGGGGCGGCATCGTTGATCCCTTCAATTCGTCGGCCACCAAGGCGACCAACGTCGGCGGCCAGCAGATCACCCAGTCACAGTCCGACTTCTTCAACCTGCTGACGCAGACCCGTCGATCGCTGGCGAACTCACGGATTTTCGGCGTCGTGGCACGCCAGGAGATGGCGCAGTATCTGCTCGTGATCGAGGTCGATCGCCTGGGCGATGAGGGGCAGAAATCCCTCCGTGGCTACATCAAGCTCTACGACCCGCGCAGCGGCGAAGAGGTCTACCGGCGCGTGTTGGAGTTGCGCAACATCGCCTCTCTCGCCGAGCTCAACGCGGACATGGAGCGCTACGTCGATTACATGGAGGACTGGATGCGAAAGCGCACCGGCTAACGTTGTGAGGGGCTTCTCTCGAACGCGCCCCGGCACTATCGTGAGGGCGTCGCGTCGATGGAACGCCGGTTGACGCTTCATGAAAAACGGGTTACACGAAACGAAACCTCGGAGGTTCTTATGAACGTCTCGTCGTCGCTGCGGCGTATGGCCGCACTGGTCGTCTGTTTTTCTATCCTCACCGTTGCTCCGATTGCCACGGCTCAGGAGCAGTCCGAGGAGATGAAGATCGTCCTCGCCGCCGAGCAGCTTCTGCAGCAGCAAAAGCCCGACGAGGCGCTCGCAGAGCTGCAGAAGGTCTTCGAGAAGACCGACGTCTTCGCCCCTGCCTATTTCCTCGCCGGCCACGCCTACGCGGCCAAAGGTCAGCCGCAGGAGGCCTTCGACAACTTCGTCAAGGCGGCCGAGTACCAGCCGGGATGGGGCGATGCGCTTCGGCAGGCGTCCATGAAGGCGGCCGACATGGGCAACCTGGAGGCTTCGTGGGACTACGCCATCATGGCGCACCAGGCAGGCACCGACATGAGCGACGCGTTCGCGGGCCTGCAAACGATGGGCCCGGCCCCCGACGATTTCGACTCCCGGCTCGCCGCCTATCGCGTGTTCGTGACGCCGATGAACCTGGAGCAGTTTATCGCCGCCCAGGGGAGTCCCTTCGGGGCCATGATCGACGAAGACGGCAGCGCCACCGATACCGACAACATCAGCAACACCAAGGCCACCAACGTCGGGGCACAGATCGTAAGTGAGACCGCCGGCGATCGCGAGGCAGTGTTGCTGCGGATTCGGCAGCGCCTCAACGACTCTCGCCAGTTCGGTCTCGTCGGCAACCCGAACTCGGCGCAGTACCTTCTCGTCATCGAGGTCAACGACATCGGCGACATCGGCGAAAACCGCAGGAACAACGCGAAGCGGGATCTCAAGGGCCATATGAACCTGCTCGATGCCCAGAGTGGCGAGCAGGCGCACCGCATGCGCATCGAGTTCGCGGACATCGTGCAGGTGTCGGAGGTCAACCGCGAGGTCGATCGCCTCATCAGCTTGCTCGAGGAATGGGCGGCCGAGCAGCAGCGCTAGGCTTCCCGACTTTCCGGTTTCCGATGAGATCGTTGCTCATCGCGGTGTTCGCCGCACTGTTCCTGCCGCTGGCGGCTTCCGCCGCGACGCGTCAGGCGCAGCCGCAAGAGTCGGCGGCGCTCGAGCGCGTGGGTGTCGCCGAGCGGTTGCTCAGCGAGGGCAAATCCGAGCAGGCGCTGGCTGCGATCGACGAACTTCTCGCCGAAGACGAGGAATTCGACGGGGCCTGGTTCGTCGGCGGTGTGGCGCTCGGGCGGATGGGGCGGTACGCGGAGGCACGCGACTACTTTGTGCGCGCCACCGAGATCACGCCCGGCTGGGGCGAAGCGCACCGCTTGGCCTCCATCGCCTCCGCCGACATCGGCGACCTCGACGCGTCGTGGGATCACGCGGTCAAGGCGCATCAGGCAGGCGTCGATATGAGCGACGCGTTCGCCGAGCTGCGGGCGATTTCCTCGGCCCCCGAAGACATCGAAGAGCAACTCGGCGCGGCGACGGTGTTTGTTGCCGGGTTCGACAGCACCACGTTCGAGAGGGGCGGCACGAACACCTCGGCCAAAGGCATACTCACCGCCTCCGCCGGCGATCGGTTCGCTCTGTTGCAGGAGATGCGCCGCCAATTGGCCGCGGCGAGGTCTTTCGGCCTGGTACCTCGACAGGAGCGCGCTCAGTACATGATGGTGATCGACATCGACACCATGAACACGCGGCAGCTCCGCGGCGTGCTCAAGCTTCTCGACACGCGCAGCGGCGAGGAGGCGTATCGCCGCCGGATCGATCTCGCCGACATCAGCTCGACCGCCTACCTGGCGCGCGAGCTCAACAGAATCGTCTCCCTCATGGAAGACTGGGCCAAAGAGCGGCAGCGATAAGCCGCGGGCGGCTCAGAACTGCACGTCCCACTGCCCGCGGATACGCCAGCCGCTGTCCTCGAACAGCCCGAACGGCAGGGTGTTCTTCAGCCACGACGTGTCCACGGTGATCTTGTTGTTGTGGCCGTTGAAGAACCAGTTGCCGGCGACCGTCACTTCTTCGTCGGTCGGCAAGACGGCGCCACCCTCGTCGTCCTCGACACGGGCGACGCGAACGGCCAGCTCCAACGGGTCGGGGAAGCCCTCGAAAGCCTCGTGAAAGAAGTACCCCGCTTGGGCGTACCAGCCGGTGAAATCGGTTACCTGCTCGTTCACACGGTCGTCGACGCGCTTGAAGTGGTACTCGGCCTGGAGAGAGAGACCATGGCCGTGGAAGGCGAACTCCGCCATCCACTGCGTGAGCTTGTACTGATCCGGTAGCCCGGGGCTGAATCCCGGGAGCTGCCCGCCGCCCGATGAGGAGAAGCGGGTGAACTGCCCGACGTTGGACATGGCGGCAAAGGCGAGAGACGCGGCGGGCTCTTCCCGTCGCGCGATGTCCGATTGGCTGAACGGCAGCAGGCGCTTGAGGAAGTTCCACTGCCAGCGCCCGACGTACATCGGCCGGCCGTCGCCCTCGAGACTTCCGCCACGGCCGGTGCCGGTGAAGATCCCGCCGGCGTAGCTCGAATCGGCAAGCCGGCCCGCGAAGAGCCGACCGACGACCGTGGCTCCTTGCTGCCGGTCGACCGTGAAGGGACTGTTGACGACCGAGCGATCGACGAACTGTTGTGCGCCCGAGGAGTCGAGGCGTTCGCGATTGTAGACGGCTTTGTATTGACCCAGCCGCAGGCCGATCTCCTCAGAGGGCGCCGCGTCGAACTGGAAGGTGAGCATGGCGGGCCGTGCGATGCTGAACTCCAGGTAGTAGTTCAGCCACGGCTTGTACATGTGTCCGTCGATCTTGAAGCGGGCGCGCTGTATGCGGAAGCCGCTCTCTTCTTCGATGCCGTCGTCCTCGCCGGCGAGATCCTCGCTGCTCAGATGGGTGACGCGCGTTTGCGCGCGCCAGCGGATCCGGGCCGAGAAAAGACCGTTCTCCGCCTCCAGGCGCAAGCCGCCGCGGTAGCTGACCTTGACGCCGTTGTCGTCCTCGGGCTCTTCTTGCTCTTCGGGTTCCTCTTGTGCGGCCGGTTCTGTGGCCGGCCCCTGCTCGTCGGCCTGCTGCTTGTCGTCCGCCTGCTTCTTCTTGCCGTCCTGCCGCTGTTTCTCCCCGCTGATCTTGGCCGTTTTGATCTCGTCGGCCTTGCCTCCTCCAACATGGTCGCCCGCGACGGAGGCTTTATCGGTGTCCGCCGACTGGGCGAGAGCAGCCGGTGGGCCGACAAGAAACGCGATACACAACACGGACAACGCCATCCAGCGATACATCGGAACTCGAAAACAAGACATTTTGGAAGAAACCTCGGGTCGAAGAGCGATCTGCGGTGGTGCTGTGCCGGAGACTGTGAACCCCGGGCAGGCTTGAGGTGAAGGTTATGGTCGAAGGGCTAAGGAGTTGCTAACGGCTGATTAAGAGTCGATTAAGAATTCCGACAGGACCAAGGCGCGTTCGAGGCTTCCGTCGCTCGGGAGTGGCTACTGTGGAGTCGACGGTGTCCACACCGCGAAACGACTGCCGCGGCCGAGCTCGCTCGTGACGCGCACTTCACCACCGAACCCTTGCGCGAGGTGTTTGACGATTGCGAGGCCGAGACCGGTGCCCCCGGTGTCTCGGGAGCGGGCACGGTCGGTGCGGAAGAAGCGCTCGAAGATGCGCTCGCGGTCGGCGGCCGAGACGCCGATTCCCGTGTCTTCGACCTCGAGGACGGCGAATCCGTCGTGTTCGTGGGCGCGCACCGTGACGGTGCCGCCGGCCGGTGTGTATTTGATGGCGTTGTCGATGAGGTTATCGAGCACCTGCGTCATCGATTCCTCATCGGCGGCAATCGTCACGGCCTCGTCGGAGATCTCGACGGTGCAGACATGGTCGTCCAGCTCTCCGGCCTCGCGATACCGCTCGATGACGCCCTGCACCACGGGGCGCCAGTCGATGATGGTCTTTTCGGCGACGTCGCCGGTGGCCTCGATGCGGGCGAGCGAGAGGACGTCCGACACCATCGCCGTCAGGCGATCGACTTGCTGCTCGATCTTGCTCAAGAAGCGAAGGTTGTTTTCGTCGTCGTGAATCGCGCCGTTGATGAGTGTCTCGACGTAACCGCGAATCGAGGTGAGCGGCGTCTTGAGCTCGTGAGAGACGTTGGCGACAAACTCGGTGCGAATGCGCTCCAGCCGGCGCAGGTTGGTGATGTCATGCAACACGGCCACCACGCCCCGCTGCCCGTCCGATTCGAACGACGTGGCGCGGGCGCTGAGCACGTAGGTGGCGTCGCCGCGAGTGACATGGATCTCATGCGCCGTCGGCACCCCCGATTCCCGGGCTTGGGCGCACATCGAAGCCAGTTCCGGCACCGCGATCGTCTCCCACAGGATCTCCCCCGACAGACCTTCCCGCAGGTCGAGAAAGCGCTGGGCGGACTGGTTGTGAAGGAGCAGGTTGTCGTACTCGTCGACCGCGAAGACGCCGTCCTGAAGGCCGGCCACCATCGCACCGAGCTGCGCCCGCTGTTCGGCAAGGGTGGCGATGCGGTTCGTCAGCTCATCGGCCAACCGGTTGAGGGTGGCGCCGAGGAGGCCGAACTCGTCGTCGCTTTGCGTCTCGATGCGCAGGTCATAACGCCCCTCGCGCAGGCCTTCGGCGACCTCCGTCATCCGGGTCACGGGCGCGGTGATGCGTCGCGCGACGAAGAGCCCGACACCCAACGCGACCAACATGCCGAGGGCGGCGCCGAGAGCGAGCGTGTTGCGGAGCGCTGCGAGTCGCGCGTCGAGATCGACGAGCGGAATCGAGGTCCGTACGGTGCCGGCTTCCTGATCTCCGTCGCGAACGGTGATCGCCACGTAGAGCAACGACTGCTCCAGGGTTCGGCTGAAGCGGCGAGACACACCGTAGGGGCTGGTCTTGGACGCGACAATCTCGGGGCGCGTGCCGTGATTGTCTATCGCGCGCGGATCGCGGTCGGAGTCGGCCACAACGACGCCGTCGGGCGCCACCAGCGTGATGCGCGTGTCTGTCTGTTCCCCCATCCGGTTGATCTGTGCCTGACCTGTCGCGTCGAACGCGGCCCGGCCGTCGCGGCTCACCTGTTGCTCGTACCGTCCGAAGACGTCAAGAGAGTAGGGAACCAGGGATGTCGCCATGTCGAAGAGCCGTGTCTCGACATCGGCGAGCAGGCTGGAGCGGAGCTGTTGATGCACCAGGAACCCGGTGGCGGCGAGCGTCACCAGAACGAGGACGGCGAAGGCGAGGTAGAGCTTCCAGAAGAACCGGGAGCCCAACACCTCAGGCTCCCGTATCTTCCTTGAACTTGTAGCCGATGCCGCGCACGGTGGCGATTGCGGTACTGCGCTCGCCGAGCTTCCGGCGCAGCGCGGCGACATGAACGTCGACGTTGCGCTCGGAGATCTGGTAGCCGCCGGCGGTGATCTGCTGCACCAGGCGGGCTCTCGGGAAGACCCGCCCCGGCTGCTGCGCCAGCGCGACCAGCAGTCGGAACTCCGCCAGCGTCAGCTCCACGGGCACGTCGTCGACCTTGACCTCGTGTTGCACGAGATCGATGAAGATACTGCCTCGCTCGAGACGGTCCTCTTCCGTGAGCGCGGGCTCGGCAGTGCGTCGCAGCACCGCGTTGACCCGGGCGACCAACTCGCGGACGCGGAACGGCTTGGTGACGTAGTCGTCCGCCCCGACCTCGAGCCCGGCGACGGCGTCGGCCTCCTCGCCCTTCGCGGTGACGATGATGATCGGGATGTCGCGCGACTTCGATCCCGTTCGCAGCCGTCGGCAAACCTCCAGGCCGGGAATGCCGGGCAGCATCAGGTCAAGCAGGATCAAGGCCGGTTTCTCGGCGGCGACCTCTCTCAGGCCACGCTCCCCGTCGGTGGCGCGCACGACGGTGAACCCCTCGCTCGACAGGTTGTAGTCGAGGATCTCCAGGATGTCGGGATCATCCTCGATCACCAGGATCCGCCGGTTCTCCATGGCGGTAGGTTAACAGCGGCGCGCTGCGGGGGCTTCAGCGTGGCCACAACCAGCCGAACACGCCCGCCATCAGCAGCCCGTAGACGACACCGTCGAAGATCTCCTTGAAGGTGTTGGCCCAGGGGCGCTGAAACCAGATCGATCGCGGCGCGTGCGCGCCTGCGTAGGTCAGGATCGCCGCGGTGGCGATGACGCGGAAGACCTTGAGGTAGTCGGTGCCCGGCTCCATCGTCACCGCACCGATGTACGCGATCAGCACCGTGGTGAGCAGAAAGAAGATCAGCTGCTGCGCCATCATCGGCGCCATCGACGGCACGCCGTTGCTCATGATGGTCATGATGCCGACAGGACCGTTGTCCATTCTTTCCTTGTGCTCGGGTGTGTTCATGTCGCCGTGGGTGGCGGCATACGGATACATGTACTCGCCGGGCTTCGCGCCGGCTGAGCGGAGCGCGTCGAGCACGTCATCTTCGGCAGGAAGCTGCTTGAAGTCGGTCTTGTGGTGCGGCATCGCGGTCCACGTGACGGCGCTGGCGATGAACCCGATGATCGTGGCGACGAGAATGGGGAGCCACAGAGCGGCGATGGGGGTGAGCATCGTGCCTCCTTGGTTGGTGGTGAGCCGGGCAGCAGCCTAGCAGGTGATCGCACCGGGTTCGCGGGGACCGCCGCCACGCGGATGGGTTACCAGCGTAGGCCGGATACGCCTCCCGCGAAGGGACGAAGGCCTTCTGCAAGAAAGGTGTTGAAACGGGGAGAATCAAACACCTACTGTCATATGCCAGTAGGACACAGTGGTTGCCGCGAAAGAGAGAAGCGGGGATTCGATGAGGATGGGCGCATGGAGCTGAGAATCGATCCATCGAGCGCCGTCCCGGTGTACGCACAGGTCGTCGACCAGGTGCGCACGCTCATTGCCCTGCGCGCCTTGCGCCCCGGCGACAAGCTGCCGTCGGTGCGGGAGCTCGCCGCGCAGGTGCGGATCAATCGCAATACCGCGGCCAAGGCCTACCAGTTGCTCGAAGCGGCGGGGGTTCTCGAGACCAGGGCGGGGCAGGGAACGTTCGTCGCCGACGGCGTGCCGCCCTGGTCTCGGGACGAGCGCCTGCGACGCCTCGAGCACAGCCTCAATCGAGCTCTCGTCGAGGCCTATCACCTGGAAATCCCGTTTGACGAAGTGCTGAAGATGACCCGACGCCTGGCGCGCGAGTTCGAGCGCGGGGCGGCGAAGAAGAGCGGCTGACAGGAGGAGCATGCGATGAGTGTCCCGGCGATCAGCATCAGGAACTTCACCAAGCGCTACGGCAAGGTGACCGCCGTCGAAGACCTGTCGATCGACGTGCCCAAGGGCTCGATCTTCGGCTTGTTGGGTCAGAACGGCGCCGGCAAGACGACGACCATCCGCACCATGATCAACCTCCTGCAGCCCACCGAGGGGTCGATCGAGGTTCTCGGGCTCGACTCCGTGCGCGACTCCCTCGACATCCGCAAGCGCATCGGCTACCTGCCGGAGGAGCCGACCTACTACCAGTGGATGACCGTGGACGAGATCATCTCGTTCAACGCCGCCTTCTATCCCACCTGGGACCCGGCGCTGTCCGACCGGCTGCTCGACGACCTCGGCCTGCCCGGTGATCGCAAGCTGGGATCGCTGTCGCGCGGTATGCAGGCCAAGGTGGGTCTGGTGATGGCGCTGGGCCAGCGCCCCGAGTTGCTCATTCTCGATGACCCCACCGCCGGCCTGGATCCCGTCGTGCGCCAGGAATTTCTCGAGGCGATGATCGCCAACGTGCAGGCCGAAGGGGGCACAGTGTTCTTTTCCACCCACCTGCTGCACGAGATGGAACGCGTCGCGGACGACCTCGCGATGATCCACAACGGCAAGCTGCGCGTGCGCAGCTCGCTCGAGGGCATCAAGCGCGACTTCAAGAAGCTACGCGTCGTTTACCCCAACGTCGTGCCTGAGGTCTTTCCCTTCGACGGCATCGTGCGGGCGGAGTCCAATCATCACCAGGCGCTGCTGACGGTTGCCAAGTACGACCCCTCGATGGACGACGCGCTGATGGGCAATGGGGCGGAGTCGGTGGAGGTGCTCGACCTGTCGCTCGAGGAGATCTTTGTCGAAACAGTAAAAGGAGAGCGCAGCGCCGAAGCGGCGTCCGACAACGGCGGAGCGGCCTGACGATGAACGCGCCCGTTCGCCCTTCGAGCCACCGCCCACCGGTGGCGCGGTGTTGAAGGCGCTGCTGTGGAAGGAATGGCGCGAGCAGCGTGGCATCGCGTATGCGGGCGCGGCGGTGGCGCTGATGATTCCGGCGATTGTGCTGGCCGCAGTATCCGCTTCCGGCGCCCCTGACCTCATCGACGCGGCCGACATCATTCCGTTCCTGTTCGGCATGCTCGTGTGGCCGTTGTTCGCGGCTTTAGTCGGTGCGACGGTCAACGCGGAGTCGAATTCGACCGCGTCCGCGACCTATCTGCTCTCGCGCCCGGTGCCTCGTTCCGTTGTGTGGCTCATCAAGGTCGCCATCGGCGGCGTCGCCATCGGCTTCATCGTGGCGGTGTCGTTCTACGCCGCGCTCCGTATCCATGTATGGGTCGGGGGCTGGGGCTTCCGCTTTCCGTTCAGCTCCGATCCCTTCTCCTGGCCGCCGGAACGCGCCGTACGAGCGATGGCTCTGGGAGGGCTCTACGTCACCTTCTGCGCCGCGATCTTTCTGTCGACGTTCTTCCGCCGGCCGATCGCTGCGGCGATCGGCGGCATCGGCATTGCCATTGCCTCCCAGGTCGTTGCCTTGACGGCCGCCGCAGTGATCGGATCGAGCGGAATGGGGGCCGGCATCGAGCGGTTCATCGGCATCTATTCGCTGTTGCTGTCGGCGGGACTACTCGTCGCTTCGTTCTGCACGTTCCGATCTGCCGGACTGGCCGGCATCGGAGGCAATCGTCGCTCCGCCCGGCGCGCGATGATCGTTGCGGGAGCGGCTCTTCCGATGGCCATCGCGATTGCCGGGTTCTCGTCGACCCGGATCTCCGTCGACACGGCGATCGTTCGCTTTACCCTGCCTGTCCCCGGAACCGACACCAGCATCGTGTTGCTGAGCGGCACGAGCTTTGCCGGGGCCGCCATCGGCGCGACTGAGCCGGGCGAGCGGCCGCGTCGCCTGACCGGGCGTCGTACGAGTGCGACGGCGGTGAGCCCTGATGGCGAATGGCTCGTTTACACGTCGTGGATGAGTCGGGTGGGTACGAGGACTTCGACGTGCGAGCTACGCGCGGTGCGGCTCGGTGGGAGCGGTGATCGTCTCGTCGGACGCGTCCGAGAGGGCGTGGGCTGTCCCAATGGTGGGACGTTCGAACCGCAGGGCGAGCGACTACTGATGACGCTGTACGACCGTCGTCCACCCACTAGACGACCCAGCATTCTCGTGGCGTCACTTCACGACGGCGATATGCGAGAGATCGACCTGGTCGGAATCACGCCTGGCAACCGCAGCTGGTGGTATCCGGATATCAGTTGGATCGCGCCGGGTGTGGTTCTCGTGGAAAGCGACGAAGGCTACTGGCGGGTGAACATCGACACCGGTGAGATAAGCGAGATCTATCGGCCGGACGATGGAATGACGTTCTCCTCGGTGGCTCGATCGTCGACGCGACTGGTTGTTCGCGAGTGGCCGGAGAGCGACAGCTACGTCTACTGGGACGACCTCAACTCGGAACACGAGGTGACCCGACTCATCGAGCTTGCGGATGGCAGCCAGCGCACGATTCCGCCGTTGTGCCCACCGGGCGGACCCGAATTTCCGGTCGCCCTTATCTCCCCGGACGGCGAGCGGCTCGTCTATGCCTGCCGAGTGCGCAGCCCGTGGCGCGACGGGCGGGACCTTGACGATCACGACGCATTGTTTCGCGGCACACTCCTGAGTAGGCCCCTCGACGACGCGGCAGGCGAGCCGATTGCCACCTTCGATGGCTACGTGGCCTCTTTACACCCTTCCCCGGCCGATGCGCGCTTCGTCGTGAGGCTCGGAACTCGCCGAACGCTCGTCAGCGGCAGGAGTCGCAATCGAGTGGAGTACCGATACGTGGTGGTCGAAGCCGATGGCAGCTTACGACCTCTCGATATCCCTCGGGAGTGGTCGATGGATAGCTGGTTCGGCAACGAGCGTCTCGTC
>CAYSHI010000227.1:0-2766 GCA_964430745.1 uncultured Acidobacteriota bacterium
CGTTTCACAATTTTCCCCGCAGGAGCCCACTGTACGCAGGCAGGTATTCGAGCCGCGGCAACGATTTCATCCTGCGAATCGGGGTCTCGGACATCGGCGGCGCGGGGCCTGGTGGTTCGGACCCTGCTGACTCGAGGAGCGCCTGGATCGGACTCAATTCTGACGCCATTGGGCGCGACCGGCCGTTCGACGTCGCCATCGTGGCGAACGTCAAGCTCGCCCTGGGTGCGCTCGCCGACGCGGTGGAGTCGATGACGACGGCAGAGCGCCGGCGGACGATCGGGGCGGGACGCGAAGGGACGAGATCTCGCGACCCTCAGATCGATCGCCGGCGGGTGGGCCGGTCGCCGATCCACCCGGACGAGCTCGGATGGGTGATGGAGCAGGAGCTCGATCGCAACGCCATCCTCGTCTCCGAGAACCTGTCGGGCTCGAATCAGTTCTTTTCGACGGGTTTCCGCGACGACGAAAAGACCTGGATCGCCACCTCCGGTTACGGGCTCGGTTGGGGGGTCGGCGCCGCCACCGGTGCGAAGCTCGCGGCCCCCGACCGCCAGGTGGTCTGCAGCATCGGCGACGGATCGGTCATGTACAGCGCCTCCGGGTTCTGGAGCCAGGCTCGCTACCGGGTCCCCGTCCTGACCGTCGTCTGGAACAACCACAACTACCAGACGGTGCGCAACGCCTATGCGCGCTATGGCGGCAAGATGAGAGCCGCAAACCGTTACACGGGAACCTACCTCGGAGACCCCGACATCGACTTCGTCCAGCTCGCCGCCAGCCAGGGCGTCGGCGGATCACGGGTCGAGAGCGGCGTCGACCTGCAAGCCGGCTTGAGGCGCGGGATCGCGGCGACGCAGGCCGGCGAGCCGTACCTGCTCGAGGTCGTCATCGACCGCAAGGGCGACGGCGCCGACTCCGAGTGGCATCAGGAGTTCAGCCTGGCCGACCGGCGAACGACCGACCCCTGAGCAAGTGTCAGCGCCCGCGCGCCGAGAACCTTCTGCCAAACCAATAGCGGAACACCAGCGCGTGCTGCGGCGTCCACGTACCGGCGCGGTTTTGCGTGTACTGGAACTGGTAGGCGAGCGATAACTGCTGGTTGTTCCGCAGGTTCCAGTTGTCTCCGATGCGGGTGCGCGTACGAAAGAAACCGACGTCGACCAGCCGTCGCCGCACCGCGTGTCGTCGGCTCGCGCCGGGCCGGGGGTAGCAAGCGCTATGAAGACCGCGGCGATGAAGGCCAGCTTCCGGAGGTGCTCGCGAGGAGCGCCTCCGGAAGCTGATGCAGTGTACGGCAGCAACGCCTACCGACCGGGCGTGTACCAGATCGGCGACGTGTAGGCGCGATCCTGCACCGTCGCCGGTACGGTCTCCGGCAGCGGGATGCCGAAGAACGCTGCATCGTATGTCGTCCAGCGCGGTGTCGGGATCTCGATCACGCGCACGTAGTAGAAGGCGTGCTCGTCGGGATCGAAATCGGGGTCGGTCCAATACGCATTGAAGGTGGCATCGCCGATGGTGTTGGTGAAGCTCGCCGTGGCGACGTCGACCGTGTTGCCCACCGGCTCGCGGGCGCGGCCGTCGGCGCCGATCGTGCGACCGTCCGAGACGGCCACATCATAGATGCGCTCGTGCGTTTCCCCGGCGGCGTCGAGCCATCCCTTGATGATCTGCACGCGGTCGAGGTTGGCACCGTCGGGATCGCGCAACGCGCGGATCATGAACGTCGGCGCGGCGCCGGCCGGTGTCGACGTCAGATCACCGCCCATCGGCACGCCGCGCTCATAGCCGCGATCGATGAATCCGGGCTTGGTCACATCGGCGGCCTCGAAGTCCCAGCCGCCGAACACGCGCACGCGGATCCGCGTACCGGTGGTCGCGTACACCTCTTTGCGCCGCATGGCCGAGTGAATGGCGTCGCGGGTGTTCTCGCGCGCCCACACCGCCGTGAGGCCGGAGGCGACCTCCTGCGAGGTCATGATGCGCAACGACGGGTCGGCTGCCGGAATGACCTCGCGATCCTGCCGCGTCGGCGACGGCTCGGTGTGCTGGTACTTGCCGAAATAGTTTTCCTCTCGCGAGGTCGCGAGGCCGGTATGCGAGTCGGTCGCCGCGCTCAAGCCGTGCTTGTACGGGTTGACGCCCACCTCTGCACCGATCTTGAGCCCAAGCTTGAGAGCCGAGCGCGCGTATTCGTACTGCAGCATCCAGTCCTCTTTGCCCGCGCTGCCGTCGAGGTTGGAGACATCCCAGTTTTCGAAATCCGCGAACTCGTCCTCCGGCGACAGCAGCGGGTGGGTCTCCTCGTCGCCCTTGATCTGAGTCATCTCGTGCAGCGGCTCCCAGCGGGCGCGGGCTTCGGCATAGGCCCGAGTGATCGGGTTTCCGTCAGCGTCCATGCCGTTGAACATGATGCCGTTGCTGAGGTTGCCGTTGTGCGGGATGGCAACGGCACGACCGCCGGTAAGCTCCTCGTAGTCTTGCAGGTACGCCCAGAGGTCTTCCGGGTCCTGGGTATCGAACGTGCCATAGGGCAATACGCGGCTGGTCTTGTCAGCGCCGTCCGCGAACAACACGACGCGGTGGATGTTGTTGCCGTTCGGCCCCACGGTCCACTCGAAGCCGGTCATGGCGCTGAAGCTGCCGGGCTGGTTGTAACCGTCGGCGGCGTGCACGAAGTCGTTCCAGATGCTTCGCATGGACTCGGGATTGTCGAATCGTGGAGTTGCCGTGGCAGCGTCGAGGAGAATCGCCCCGAAGGCA
>CAYSHI010000228.1:0-5312 GCA_964430745.1 uncultured Acidobacteriota bacterium
GATCAAGGAAGGGCGAGGAAGGCGATGCTTCGGCATCGTCGACGAGCCCTGACGCCGAGATCGCGCGCAATTCCCTCTGCCCGTAGGGTAGCGGCGGGACGGGGCGATTCCTTTGTCGCGGCTCCTCGACGATGTTTGAACCGCGTCACTAGCCGACGACATCGACCGCGGTGCCGTCCCGGATGGAGCCGTCCGGGTGCACGATCACCGTTTCTCCCTCGTCGAGCCCGGAGATGATCTCCGCGCGCAGTCCGGCGCGCCGACCCACTGCCACCTCGCGCAAGCTCGCCACGCCCTCCATCGCGACAAAGACCGCCCAACCGTCGCCCTGCCGGAACAAGGCGCTGGTGGGCGCGTTCACGACGTCGTCGCCACGGCCGACGATGAACACGGCTTCTACGCGGTATTGATCGCCGAGGCGCCGCCACCGGTCGGGGGGCGACGTGAAGTCGACCACCACGCGGACGCGTTGTTCTTCGACACCGAGGGCCGATACTTTGGTGAAGCCCACCGGTTCGACGACGCGCACGACCCCCTCGAGCTCACCGTCACCACCCCAGCGCTCGAACCGCACCGGGGTCCCGGGCTCGATCTTCACCGCGTCGGCCGAAAGCACCTCCACCTCGACCTCCAACAGCGTGGGATCACCGACCTCGATGAGCGGCATGCCCGCGGAGACCACGCCCTCGCTCTCGCGCAACACACTCAGCACCCTGCCGGTTACCGGTGAGTACACGGGCACCGTCTCGCCGCCGCCCTGGCCGGCGGAGTACCCCAAGGCTGTTTCGGCGGCCTCTACCTCGTATTCCGCCACTTCCACGGCGCGACGCGACGACTCCAGGCGTGCGGTGGTGCGCAGGGCGGCCGTCTCGGCGAGATCCAGAGCCGTCTGCGACATGGCGCCGCGGGCTTGCAGTTGACGCACGCGATCGAGGTCGGTGGCGGCATAGGCGGCTTCGGCCTCGGCCGCATCCACCTCTTGTTGCGCGACCAACAGAGCGGCTTGCGTCGCGGAGACACGGGCTTCGGCCTCGGCGCGGCTACGCGGATCGAGAACCTGCGAGCGCAGCGGCTCCAGGTACAGAAGCACCTCGCCCTCCGTCACCGCATCGGCGACGTCGAGCTCGATACGACGCGCGTACGCCGACACCGGGGAGGACACGACGTAGCGCTCGACCACGCGCGTCTTGCCTTCCTCCCGCACGGTGACCTCGGAGAGGCCGCGTTCGACAACCGCGGTGTCGACCAGAACCGCGCTGGGCATGAAACCCATGGCGATGGCCGCAACCACCAGCACGGCACCCACGACCCATCCGAGTTTGCGCAACCAGGTCACGTTATTCCCTCGTCTTGAGCACGGCGACGAGATCGAGATGATCGACTCGACGCCGGACGATGAGACCGGAAACCACCGATGCGATCAACACCACGCCCGCGGCGTAACTGTACGTGCTTCCCTCGATGACCACCGGAATGCGAAAAAGGTCGGTCTGAAACGTCTGCACCATGTAGGTGCACAGAGCACGCCCGATGAGAAAGCCCGCCGGAATCGCCAGCAGCGTGAGCACGGCAATCTCTCCCAGGAGAATGTACGACACTTCGGCGCGCCGAAGGCCGAGGACCCGCAAGCTGGCCAGCTCACGACTGCGCTCGGCCAGAGCGATACGGGCGCTGTTGTAGACCACCCCGACAGCGATCGACCCGGCCAGGAAGGTGTTGATGAGCGCCCAGGTCAACAGTTGATTGCCCGCCGTCTCGAAGAAGGCCTCGATCGACTTGTCCTTATCGGTGGTGCCGGCGACTCGCGGCATGCCGTCGAGGGTCTCGTAAATGTCGTCCCGATACGGATCGTCGATCGACAGATATACGCCCGAGATGGCATTCCCCTCGCGCATGAGCCGGTTCAACGCCGAACGTTCCATGTACGCCGACACGCCGATGTACTCGCTCACCAGCGCGGTGAGAGTGATCTCGCGTAGCGGCCGGCTTCCCTCGCGTACCTCGACCGTCACCTGGTCGCCGGCGCGCACACCGAGGATGTCGGCGAGATAGCGGGTCAGCACCAGGCCCTCCTCGGGAATCGGCACGGGCGCGAGGGTGGTGTCGATCAGGCGCACGAGGTCGCCGTCGGGCTCCAGCCCCTGGATGGCGGTGCGGAAGTTGCGATGCCCATAACGCAAGTCGACCGGCACCGAGCGGAAAGGCTCGCCGTATTGCACCCCCGGCAGGCTGAGCAGCTCGAAGTAGGCGCCGTACGAGGTCGGCTCGACGAAAAGCACGGCGAGATCCTCCCGCTGGGCAAAGCCGAACTGGACGTCGATCATGACGTTGACCGCGTCGGCAAAGAACAGACCCGTCATCAGGATCGCTACCGAGAAAGCGACGCCGAGGATGGTCATCAGGGATTTCACCGGCTGGCGCTCGATGTGCCGCAGGATCATCCGCGTCGGCTGCGTCATCAGGCGCTTGAGCCCCAACCGCTCGACGAGGGTCTCGCGATACTCCGCCGGCGCCTCCGGCCGCATCGCCTCCGCCGGTGGCTGCCGCACCGCCTGGAACACGGCGTAGGCGGCCCCCGTGAGGGCCGCGGTCATGCTGATCGCCGCGGCGGTGGCGATCACCCAACTCGACAACACGAATCGCAGGTACGGCAGCTTGTAGATGTTCATGTACATCTCGCCCATCACGCCGGCCAACCAGACACCGATACCCAGCCCGATGACGACGCCGATGATGACGATCAGTCCGATCATCTTGCTGTAGTGCATCATCACGCCGAGATTCGTGTATCCGAACGCCTTGAGCGTCGCCACCTGCTCGCGTTGAGTACGCACCAGGCGCGTGATGACGACGTTGAGCAGGAACGACGCGACGCCGAGAAAGATCACCGGAAACACCGTCGCCAGAAGGCGCAGCTGTCGGAACTCCTCCGACAGGAACCGGTGCGAAATCTGGTTCTCCCGCCCGATGGCGCCAAGCCCACCGTAGCGACCGAGAATCTCGTCGAGTCGATCGACCACCTCCTCCTCGCGGGCGCCCGCGGCCAGCGTCAACGAGATGTCATTGAAGGCGCCGTCCATGTCGTAGGCGTTGGCCAGCGGCTCTCGATTCATCCACAACACGCCATAGCGCTCGAAGTCGGGAAACGTCGACCCCGGCGCGATCATGTAGATGTGCTCCGGCGACAGGGCCACGCCGACGATCGTGAGCTGCTGGCGACGACCGTTGATGGTCGCGGCGATCTTGTCGCCGGGCTCGAATCCGTGCGCCTCGACGAACCCTTCGGAAGCGAGCACTTCGTCCGCCCGCGACGGGTCGATCATGCGCCCGCTGCGCAGCAGCGTGCCGTTCAGCAGCGAGCCGCCGTCTTCGTTGATCGAGATCAGCAGACCGGTGACGGGATCGGCGAAGTCCGGAACATCGAGCACCACGTTGGCCACGACGCGCGTGTCGACGGTATCGACGCCGGGAATCTCCGCCACCCTCTCTTTCACGCTCTCCGGCGCACGCTTGAGGGCACCGAAGACCTCGCCGAATCGGTATTCCTCGTAGAAGGCCGCGCGCGTCGTTTGCAACGACTCCAACGTGGCGAGCGACATGACGAAGGTGCCCACGCCGCTGCCGATGACCATGGCAATCGCCAGCGCCTGGCCCTTCATCTGCCAGAGCTCGCGCAACAGCTTCTTGTCGAGGCTCTTCATCGCATCACCAGTGCATGTCCCGCGGCGAGATCTTCGTGTCGTTCGTTTCGACTCGCGCGACCACGCCGTCGGAGAGGTGCAGCACGCGGTCCGCCATGCCGGCAACGACGGCATTGTGGGTGATCACCACGGTTGTCGTGCCGATCTCGCGATTGATGAGCTCGAGCGCCTCGAGCACGACCACGCCGGTTGCGGAGTCGAGGGCGCCGGTGGGCTCATCGCACAAGAGCACCTGCGGCCGCTTGGCGATGGCGCGTGCGATGGCCACTCGCTGCTGCTCGCCCCCCGACATTTGCGCCGGAAAATGATCGAGCCGCTCGTCGAGGCCCACCAGGGCCAGCGCGTCGGCGGGGTCCATCGGATCGTCCGCGATCTCGGTAACCACGGCGACGTTCTCGCGCGCGGTCAGGCTCGGGATGAGGTTGTAGAACTGAAAGATGAACCCCACATGATGCCGGCGATATCGGGTCAGGGCCCGATCGTCGGCCGCCGTCAGCTCGACATCCCCGTAGAACACCTCGCCGCTCGTGGCAGTGTCCAGACCGCCGAGAATGTTCACCAAGGTCGACTTGCCGCTGCCGGAAGGCCCCAGCAGGACCATCAGCTCCGAGCGATGCAGCTCCAGATCGACGCCGCGGAGCGCGTGCACCTGCACCTCGCCCATGTCGTAGACCTTGGTAATGCCGCTCGCACGGAAGACAAGCGTCTCCTCGAGAGTCTCTGCGCTCCGGGTTGCTTCCATGTGCGCGGTCTCCTGGCGGGGCGCTGAGGAACCCCTGGGGGCACCCTCGGGGCACCACCCTGCGATGGGCGCGCGGCCTGCTTGAAGGGTATCGCGTGGCACCTGCTGTGGAAATCTTGCGCCGCGACGGGTAGATTCGCCGGTCATGAGAGTCGGTCAGGTGCTCGGCCACTACCACGTCATCCGCACGCTCGGTCGGGGCGGGATGGGCGACGTGTACGAGGCCAACGACACACGGCTGAATCGGCAGGTCGCGCTGAAGGTGCTGCCGGCAAAGATGGCGGCCAACGCCGAGTGGTTCAAACGCTTCGAGCGCGAGGCCCAGGCGGTTGCCGCTCTCAACCCCCCCAACACCGTCACCATCCACTCGGTCGAAGAAGCCGACGACGTCCACTTCATCATTCTCGAGCTCGTCGGCGGCAAGACGCTGGACGCGCTGATCCCCGAGGGAGGGCTGGGCATCGAGCAGTTCTTCGAGATCGCCGTCCCGCTCACGGATGCGATCGCGGCGGCGCACCGCAGGGGGATTGCCCACCGCGATCTCAAGCCCGGCAACGTCATGGTCGACGACGAGGGCCGCGTGAAGGTGCTCGACTTCGGCATCGCCAAGCTCATCGAGGAGGACATCCCCGAGGACGAGGCGGCAACGCAGATCGGCTCGGAGGCGCTCACCGAGGAAGGCAAGATCGTCGGCACCGTTGCCTACATGTCTCCGGAGCAGGCCGAAGGCAAGGCGGCCGATCCGCGCTCGGTCATCTTCTCGCTCGGCATCCTGCTGTACGAGATGGCGACCGGCGACCGGCCCTTCGTCGGCGGCACCAAGTTGTCGATCCTCGCCGCGATCGTCAAGGACGACCCTCAGCCGATCT
>CAYSHI010000229.1:0-14821 GCA_964430745.1 uncultured Acidobacteriota bacterium
CGAACAACGCGAGTCCACGGCCGCGTTTCGCATCGATACCGCGGACGCGCTCGCCCTCGTCTACGACCCGGACGCCGAGGCAAGCTCGCCCCCCATGTCCGTCGAGGCAAACTCGCCCGGCCCCTCCGTCGCGGCGAGCCCGCGCCCCGAGAGGGTCGTCGGCCCCGGCCTCGATTCGGCGCCGCCGGCCGGATCAGCGGCGGCCGGCGATCATCGCGCCCACGGGACCTCAGGCCGGCTGGAGAGAAACGCGGCGTTCCGAGACGCCGCCACGACGCTCTCGACGGTCGCGGCCATCGCCGCCGCCGTGCGCGGCCCGCGGAGAGATCGCCGCTCGATCCCCCAGCCTTGTGTGGCGCCGCACGCGGGCGATGAGGTGACGATCGCCGACATCTGGGGCGACGTGCTGCATCTGTCGGAGGTCGGCCGCGTCGACGACTTTGCCGAACTGGGAGGCACCTCGCTCGCATTGGTGCGGATCCACTCACTGCTTCTCGAACGCCTCGGCATCAACCTGGACATCACGACGCTGTTTCAGTGCCGAACGGTGGCGGAGATGGCGGAAGCCTGCGCCGCCCAGACGGCAGCCGGGCGCCCGACAGACGCGGCCGATACGGATGCGCAGCAGACCACGGATTCCCCCGCAGCAGGGAAGTTCCCCGCAGAGCAGCCCCGCCGCTCGCTGAAGCAGCGTCAGGCGTGGTCCCGGACTACCCATAGAGGCCGGCATGTCTGACCCACCCGACAGCCGCGCGGACCCCGGCCAGGAAGGCATCGCCATCGTCGGCATGTCCGGTCGCTTCCCCGGGGCATCGAGCGTCGACGAGTTCTGGAGCAATATCAAGAACGGCGTCGAGTCCATCACGCGCTTCGAGGAGGCCGAGCTGGACCTGCTGCCCGACTACGATTCGCCGGATGCCACCGCCGTGTACGTGCCGGCGAAGGGCGTGGTCGAGAATGTCGACATGTTCGACGCCGGCTACTTCGGCTACTACCCGAGGGAAGCCGCCATCATGGACCCGCAGCACCGCGTCTTTCTGGAGTGTTGCGTGGAGGCGCTCGAGACCGCCGGCTACGACCCGACCGGCTACGCCGGCGCCATCGGTGTCTACGCGGGCTGCTACATGGACACCTATCTGGTGTGCAACATCTGTTCGAACCCGTCGAACCTCAAGCATCTGATCGAATCGACGCAGATCGGATCGCTCGAGACGGAGCTCGGAAACGACAAGGACTATCTCGCCACCCACGTCTCGTTCAAGTTGGACCTGCGGGGGCCCGCGGTGACATTGCAGACCGCTTGCTCGACGTCGCTCGTCGCCGTCTGCCACGCCTGCCACAGCCTGCTGAGCTACCAGTCGGACATCGTCCTCGCCGGCGGAGTCACGCTCACTTTTCCGCTCAAGAAGGGCTATTTCTACAAGGAAGGCGGCATGCTATCGCCCGATGGGCACTGCCGGCCGTTCGACGCCGACGCGCAGGGCACGGTGTTCGGCAACGGAGCCGGGGTCGTCGTCCTCAAGCGTGAATCCGACGCCCTGACCGACGGAGACACGATCTACGCGGTCATCCGTGGCACGGCGGTCAACAATGACGGCGCTCGCAAGATGAGCTATACGGCACCGGCCGTCGACGGGCAGGCCGAAGTGATCTCGACGGCGCTCGGTGTCGCCGGCTTCGACGCACGCAGCATCGACTACGTGGAGGCCCACGGAACGGCGACGCCTCTGGGGGACCCCATCGAGATCGCCGCCCTCACCAAGGCCTTCCGCGCGGAGACCGCCGACAGCGGCTTCTGCGCCATCGGTTCCGTGAAGTCGAATCTCGGCCACCTCGACGTCGCCTCGGGTGTCGTCGGCCTGATCAAGACGACACTCGCGATCAACGAAGGCGTGATTCCTCCCACGCTGCACTACGAGCACGCGAATCCGAACATCGACTTCGAGCGATCGCCCTTCTACGTCAACAATCGGTTACGGCCTTGGGACACGACCGGCTCGGCCCGCCGCGCCGGTGTCAGCTCCTTCGGCGTCGGCGGCACGAACGCTCACGTGGTGCTGGAAGAGCCGCCCCCGGCGCCCCCGACACAGCGCGACTGGACCGACGTTCAGATCATTCCCGTCAGCGGCAAGACCCCGGGCGCGCGCGACCGGCGCGCGGCCGATCTGGCGCGCCATCTCGGCGAAGACGCCGGCATCGATCTGTCCGACGCCGCCTTCACGCTGCAGGTCGGGCGACAGCACCACGCCTACCGGCGCGTGGTCGTGGCATCGAGCGTCGCGAACGCTGTGCGCGTCCTGAAAGATGACGCGCCCGGCGGACAGAGCGCCGACGACCCGGCAGCGGAGTATCCGGTGGTCTTCATGTTCCCGGGCCAGGGATCCCAGTACCCGGGCATGGTCGACGGCTTGTACGAGGCGAGCCGGGTCTTCCGTACGCACTTCGACACTTGTGTCGAGATCCTGCGACCCCTGATCGGCTTCGACGTGCGGGACGGGCTCGGAGCGGACCCCCACGACGAGGCCGCCCAGGAGGAGCTGACGCAAACGGCGTTCGCGCAACCCGCTATCTTCTGCGTCGAATACGCCATGGCGAAGCTCTGGATGGCGGCGGGGATTCAACCCGACGCGCTCGTCGGGCACAGCAGCGGTGAGATCGCCGCGGCCTGCATCGCCGGGGTCTTGAAGCTCGAAGACGCCCTGGAGCTCGTCGCCCGCCGGGGCCAATACATGCAGGAGATGCCCACCGGCTCGATGTTGTCGGTGCGCGCGGCCCCGGACGCCCTCGGGGAGCATCTCGACGACGACGTCTCCGTAGCTGCACGCAACGGTCCGTCGTCGACCGTTCTCAGCGGGCCCACGGATCGCATTCGCGAGCTCGCCGAGGTGCTCGAGGCCGCCGGCACGCCGAGCTCCGTCCTGCACACGTCTCATGCCTTCCACTCCGCCATGATGGCGCCGGCGGCCAAGCGCGTCGCCGCGCTGGCGGCGACGCTGGAGACCGGGCGGGCGACGATACCGATCGTCTCGACCGCAACGGCCGAGTGGCTGGTGGCCGACGACCTGGCGGACGGCAGCTACTGGGGCCGCCAGCTTCGCCAGGCGGTGGATTTTCATGGCGCTATCGACACGCTGGGGCGATCGGCCGATTACCTGTTCCTCGAAGTCGGCCCGGGCCAGGCGCTCACCTCGCTGACCAAGCAGACTCTCGGGCCTTCGGCCATTCGACGTGTGCTGCCGAGCCTGGGCCAGGCAACCACCGGCGACTGCCATGTGACCGTGCTGATCAACACGGCAGCGCAACTCTGGCTGTTCGGCGCCGAGCTCGACTGGCGACATTTCCACTCTCCGGGGCGACGCCGCATTCCTCTGCCGACGTACCCGTTCGACCGCCGCCGACATTGGATCGAGCCCGCATCCGTGGCAACGGCGGGGACCGAATCGCGGCCCACCGACGGCGGGAGAGCTGTGACCGAAAGGATGAGCCTGGAAGAGCTGATCGAGAGCCAGCTCGAGATCATGGCCGAGCAGCTCGCGGCGTACAACGGCGGCGATCCGCCGGGAGAGGGTGACTGAGCATATGGCGTTGTCCGTGGACAGCGAGTCGACCGCTACACGAGCTCGCCGGACGCGTGAGCTGGCGCGGCTGGTAGGTGAGCTGTCCGGCTATGCGGTCGACGACCTCGACCCCTCCGCCACTTTCTTCCAGCTGGGATTCGACTCGCTGTTCCTGGCTCAGCTCAGCGCCTCCGTTCAGCAACGCTACGGCGTCGGGGTCACATTCCGCCAGCTCTTCGAGGAGATCCCCACGATCGCCGCGCTTTCGTCTCACGTGAGCGCGGAGCTTCCTCCGGAGACCGTCTCGCCCGACTCCGACCCCACGCCGCCGCGATCGGAGCGCGTCGTCCCGTCAGCAGCCGGCGATACGGCCGTCGGCAACGGCCGCGAGTCCGGCGCCGCAGAGGCCGGGGCCGCGGGCATCGCGGGGGCGGCAGGGGTCACATCGGGAGGGTTCTCGGCCGGCGGCCTCTCCAGGATCGTTTCGGCCCAGATGCGCTTGATGGACGAGCACCTACGGCTTCTGGACAGGGCCGCCCGCCTGTCCCCCGAAGCCCGTGAATCTCTGCGGGGAACGAAGAGACTGGTTGAGCGGCGCCGCGGGGAGATGGCGGCGTCGGCGTCGCGGCTCCCGGTTTCGACCTTTCCGCTGACCGATTCGCAGAGCGAAATCTGGTTGGCGAGCCAGATCAGCCCACAGGTACATACGGCGTACAACGAGTCGGAGACGCTGATCCTGGAGGGAAACCTGGACGTCGCGGCGTTCCGCCGGGCGATCGTTGCAACGCTTGCTCGACACGAAGCCCTGCACTTGCGGTTCGCCGCCGACGGCTCCGCGCAGTGGGTCGACGAGCTCTCGCGCCGGACGCCGGAGGTCGAGCTCGAGGATTTCTCGGATCTTTCGACGACCGCCCGCGAGCAACGCCTTCGGGACAAGATCCGCCGCCTCTCGACCGACTGCTTCGACATGGAGCACGGTCCTATCCACCACGCCGCGATCGTGCGGCTGAGCGACTCACTGCACCACTTCGTCTTCTTCGCACATCACCTCGCGTACGACGGCTGGTCGGCCAGCGTCCTGATCGACGACATCTCCGAGCACTATGCCGCCTACCTCGATAACCGGGACCCACGGCTGCCGCCGGCGGGCAGTTATCGGAATTTCGTCGCCACGACGCTGCGGAACCGGGATACGGACCCATACCGTGACGATCTCGATTACTGGAAGCACCGGGTCGACAAAGACAGGCGCCTCGAGCTACCGACGGACGTTCGTCGAGACCCGGTCCGCCGTGGGCACGGAGCAACCGTCAAGCATCGATTCGACGATGCCTTTTACCGTGCCGTGAACGAGGCCGCACGAACGCTGAACACGTCGAAGTTCAATCTCCTCATCACGCTGTTCGCCGTGCTCCTGCGCCGCCTGAGCGGGCAGGCCGAGCAGACAGTGGGGGTCTCGGTGGCTGCCCAGGCGACGCTCGGATTTCCCACACTGATCGGGCACTGCGTCAACCTCCTGCCGCTGCAGCTGAGCATTCACGACGTCTCCCTCGAGGAGCTTTTGGGCCGGGTTCGCGAGGAGTTCCTGCGTCTCTACGACCACAATCGCTGCACGCTGGGCAGCATCATCGAGGACCTCGACCTCCATCGCGATACCAGTCGAACTCCCGTCGTCGAAGCGATCTTCAACTTCTCCCAATACAACGCCGCCCTCGACCTTCCGGGGCTCGACGGACAGGTGGTGGAGAACCCGAAGTACAGCTCGCACTGCGATCTTTTCGCCAAAATCCGCGAAGACGACGGTTTCATGACCGCCGACTGGGACTACAACGCGTCGATCTTCAGCGCCGAAACCGTATCCCGCTGGATCCGGTGTCTGGAAACCTTGGCTCTCGCGCTGCTCGCCGAGCCCGCTTCGGGTGTGTTACGGGCCCCGATGCTGGCCGACGCCGATCGGTCACGGCTCATGCGGGGCCTCGAGGGAACGCGAATGCGGCTGCCGCGCCGGGAGGCGGTGCACGGCGCGATCGGCCGCGTAGCGCGCGACCACCCCGAAGCTCCCGCCGTCAGCGACGGCGCTCGCTCGCTGACCTACCGGCAGCTCTGGGCGCGCAGCGGAGGGATCGCGGCGAGTCTGGCGAAGGCGGGAGCGGCCCCGGGCGACATCATCGGCGTGTGCCTCGATCGCCGACTCGATCTGGTACCCACTTTGCTGGCGGTCTGGAGGGTAGGCTGCGCCTATCTTCCGCTCGATCCGACGCTTCCGGAACAGCGCCTCGAGTTCATGCTCGCTGATTCCGGATGCGATTGTCTGATCACGTCTCGGGATATCGGCGACAGACTGTCCGATCAGGTCCGGACAACTCTTTATCTTGACGACGTCCCGACCGCGCCC
Source organism: uncultured Acidobacteriota bacterium (assembly GCA_964430745.1). GTDB lineage: Bacteria > Acidobacteriota > UBA890 > UBA890 > UBA890 > CBDCGW01. The sequence continues at coordinate 5,953 of CAYSHI010000229.1, forward strand.
TGGACCGACCTCCCGGCAGATCCGGAGGCACTCGCGTACGTCATGTATACATCGGGCTCCACGGGCAAGCCCAAAGGGGTCTGCGTCACGCACCGCAATGTCGTCAATCTCCTGTCGTCGATGCGAGACGAGCCGGGATTCACCGAGCGGGACGTTCTGCTCGCGGTGACAACGACCGCCTTCGACATCTCCGTCCTCGAGCTGTTCCTGCCGTTGATCACCGGCGGGCTGGTCGTGGTCGCTTCTCGCCGTCAGGCAAGCGATGGGGTCCTGCTTGGCGACCTGATCGACAAGGCCGGTGCGACGGTGATGCAGGCGACACCCGCGACCTGGCAACTCCTGATCGAATCCGGCTGGGAGGGGCAGTCGAACCTGCGGGCGCTGTGCGGCGGCGAAGCGTTGTCGCCGGCGCTCGCCTCGGAGCTCGGCCGCAGAGTCGCGGCCGCGTGGAACATGTACGGACCGACGGAAACGACGATCTGGTCGACACTCTGGCGAATCACACCCGCCTCCGGCATCTCGATCGGCCACCCCGTCGCCAACACCTCGGTCCTCGTGCTCGACGAGAATCTACGTCTCGTCCCCGCCGGTGTGCGCGGCGAGATCTATATCGGTGGTGAGGGTGTGGCGCGCGGTTATCTGAACCAACCGAACCTCACGCACGAGAGATTCGTCCTGCTGCCGGAAAGCGCCGGCGAGAGAACCAAGGCCTACGCCACCGGCGACATCGGCTACTACCGAGACGACGGCAACCTCGTGTACGTGGGTCGCGGTGATTCGCAGGTGAAGGTCCGCGGACATCGCATCGAGCTCGGCGAGATCGAGGCAGTGCTGGCGGACCATCCGCACGTCATGGAATGCGCGGTGGTACTCGGCGAATCGAGTCGCGGAGACGCCGAGATCGTCGGCTACGTGTCGACATCGGCAACCCTCGGTCGCAACGACGTCACCTCGCACCTGCGTAGGTTCCTGCCTGAATACATGCTGCCCCACCGCGTGGTCTTCCTCGATGAGCTGCCGAAGACGCCCAACAACAAGCTCGACCGGAACGCCCTGAAAACGGCCGTCGCCGTGGAGCCCCAAGACGCCGCGGAGCGGGCCCCCGACGGAGCACGCCCCCACGGTGTTCTCGAAGCTGCGTTGCTGGCGATCTGGCGCGCCGAACTGGGGCGGGAAAACGTCGAGGTGGGCGACGACTTCGTGGACATCGGTGGCCATTCGCTGGTCGCCGCCCGCATCGTGAGCCGCCTGCGGGAGCTCATCGACACCAGCATCTACATCGTCGCGATCTACGATACCGGCACCGTCGAGCGGCTTGCCGACTACCTGATCGAGCACTATCCGAACGCCGTCTACCGAACGTTCCCCGAGCTCTCACGGGGCGCGACCGCGTCGTTGCCGGAGGGAAATCACCAGGTCGGCCCTCCGTCTCTCGACGACAGGGCCATTCGGCAGTTTCGCGCGCTGGTTCCCTCGATACCGCTCGATTCTTCGCAGGCCGAGCGTCCGAACCGCCGGGCGGTCTTCCTGCTCAGCGCGCCGCGTTCCGGATCCACCCTCACGCGCGTCATGATGGGAGGAAGCCCGGGTCTCTTCAGCCCTCCCGAGCTCTACCTGATGAGCTTCAACACGATGAGGGAGCGGCACGAGTACCTACGCGACCACTGGAACGAGGCCGAGGCGCAAGGGCTGGTCCGAGCACTCATGGAGCTACAGTCGTGGGACGCGGCGACGGCCGAAGACTACGTCGCGGCCCATGTCGCCGAGGAGACGACCATCAGCTCGTTTTGCGCTTCCCTGCAGGAAATGGTCGGCGCCCGACTGCTGGTGGACAAGACACCGGACTACGCGTACGACCCCAACACCCTCGCGCGCATCGAGTCGTGGTTCCGCGATCCGCTGTACATCCACCTCGTTCGCCATCCCGCGGGGATGATGAGCTCCTTCCACAAGCTCCGCCTCGACCGCTTCAGCCCTTATCGCGACAGGTTCTCCGCCGAGCAGATCGCCGAGCTCAACTGGTTTGTCGCCAACGACAACATCACCCGATTTCTCGTCGGCGTCCCGCCCGAACGGCGGCACTTCCTTCGTTTCGAAGATCTGCTCGAGCGCCCGGAGCGGGAATCGAGGAGACTCTGCCGCTTTCTCGACGTTCCTTTCGACGCCGAGATGCTCGATCCGTACGCGGTCTCCAGCGGCCGCATGAGCGACGGCATCGACGAACTGTCGGTGGCCACCGGCGACCCTCGATTTCACGAGCACGCCGCGATCGACGCTTCGGTTGCCGACGCCTGGAAGCAAGACGCGGCCGGCATCCGCATGAGCGCCCGGACCCGGGAGCTGGCGCGCTCGTACGACTATCTGGGCGACGAGGCCGTTCCGGAGCCGATCCGCTTCGGCGCCCAGGGCGAGCTGTTCGGCGTCTACCACCCTCCGGTGGACGAAGTCGCCAAGCCGGCCGTGGTCATTTGCCCGCCGATCCTTCTGGAGTACCTGCGAGCTCATCGGTGCCTGCGACAGCTCGCTCTCGCCCTCTCGCATGACGGGTACCCCGTGTTGCGGTTCGATTACGCGGGTACCGGCGACTCAGCGGGCGACCTGAGGGACTTCGATCCGGCAGCGTGGCTGTCGAACGTGGCCACGGCCATCGACGAGGCGAGACAAAGGTCCGGGGCTCGGCGGGTGTGCCTGGTCGGCGTGAGGATGGGAGCGTTGCTGGCGGCGCTGGCAGCCGACGGAAGAGCGGACGTCGCGGGCCTGGTGCTGTGGGACCCGGTGTTGGCCGGCGACCGATTCCTCGAGCAGCTCGCGCTCGTGCAACAAGAGTTGGTCGAAGCCGACCCACGCTTCGGAGACGGGACGACGAACCTCGTCGACGACGATGAGCTGGTCGGCTTCGAGGTGCCTGCCGCCGTGAGAGAAAAGATCGCCGCGCTCGGCTTCCGCTCCTTCGGCGGCGCCGGGTCGGCGTCGTGTCGTGTCGCCGTCGTCACGTCCCAGGGCGAGGACACGGATGCGGCCCGGGCGCACCTGCAAACAATGGACGCATCCGGCGGAGCAACGGCCGTCGACTACGACTGCCATTGGACCCGGTTCACGGGGACCGTGCTGTTTCCCCACGAGATCTTGAAAGCAATCGCCCATCAGCTTGACGGGTTGGTGCAACATGGAAAAACCGTGCCGATTCGGGAGGAATCAGACGCTCATCGGGATGCTGTCCACGCCTGATGACACGGAGAGGCCGCGGGCGGACCTGGCGGTCGTTCTGCTCAACGCGGGCATCCTGCACCGCGTCGGGCCCTTTCGCTGGTATGTCGAGCTGTCGCGACGTCTGTCGAGCATGGGCTTCCCCGTTCTTCGGGTCGATCTGGCGGGCAAGGGCGACAGCGAGCGGCGCCCCGGGCTCAGCCGCGACGAGTCCGTCGATCGCGATATGGAAGACATCGCCGGCGTCCTGAAACGTGAGGTCAGCGCGCGACGCTTCGTGCTCGTGGGATTGTGTTCCGGCGCGGACGACGCCGTGCGCCTGATGGGCAAGGACGATCGCATCGTCGGTGCCGCGCTCCTGGACGGCTACGCGCCGAAGACGATTGCCTTCTACTTACATCACTACGGTCCGCGGGCACTCCGCCTCGACGTCTGGGGGCGAAAGCTGAACAAGCTCATGCGGCGAGAGGGCGGTGCCCCCGACGGTGACCGCGTCCGATACCCCGACGTAGAAGACCCGGTGAACACACCGATCCGCAGCTTCCCGACGCGCGCGGGATTTCGGCGGCTGCTCGAGAGATTGGGCAACCGTAACGCCAAGCTGCTGTGCATCTACACAAGCGGAAGCCACGCCTATTACAACCACCAAGGCCAGCTACGCGCCTCGATGCGACTGCGCGGATTCCGAAACCATGTTCGCGAGCGTTACTTCCCCGAGGCACGCCACACGTTGCCGACCCGCCGACACCAGCGCGAGATGGCGGCGGAAGTGAGCGACTGGCTCGCCGCCAACTTCGCGACGCCGACATGAGCGCCGCAGCCGCCTCGCCATCGCCGGAGCGTAAGCGGCCCCCCGCCGCCCTGCTACTTTTCTGTGCTCTCCTGGTGTTTTCGGCTGCCGCGCTGAAGTTGTTGCCGGCGCCGTTCGCCTGGATCTCATTCGCCTCGGCCGCCGCGTGTCTCGTAGCGGCTGCCGCCCCGAGGCGGCTGCAACGGCGGGCGCTCTGGCTGAACCTCGGAGTCATATTCCTGATGCTCGGCGCCACCGAGTGGTTTTTCTCGTGCGAGCGCACGGAGGTGGCGGGCACTCAGGACCTCGTGGTGGACGCGGACGGTTTCGAACCGGAGCGGTACCAGCGTCACGCCACGCTGGGATACGCCCCTGAACGAAACGTAGCCGCGCGTTGGAAGCGCTTCCAGGGCGATCGCCTGGTGTTCGATGTGACCTATACGATCGACCGGCACGGCCTGAGGACCTCTCCCTCCCCGCCCTCCCGAACCGAGCGCTGCGTGGTGTTCCTCGGAGGCTCGTTCGCCTTCGGTGCGGGCGTCGACGACGACGAGACAATGCCCTACCTCGTCGGATCGCGAGCCCCTGATGTGCGCGCGTACAACTTCGCCTATTCGGGATACGGGCCCCACCAGATGCTCGCCGCCTTGGAGTTCGGAGTCGTCGATCAGATCCTCGATTGCGCGCCCACTCACTTTGTTTACGTCGCGATCGAGGATCACGTCCGCCGCGTCGCCGGCAAGACGAGCTGGGGCCAAGCGGAGCCGCGATACCTCCTCTCGGCCGACGGGACCGCGCGCTACTCCGGGTGGTTCAACGACGGGAGCTGGACCACGAGGAAGTTGCGAGCGCAGTTGAAAAAGTCAGCGATACTCCAGCGCATCGTTTTCGAGCGCAGCCCGACGCGCCGGCGGGACGTGGAGCTCATGCTTGCCACGGTCGCCACAGCCCGGCGGTTCGCGGTCGAGCGATACCCGGGCAGCGAGTTTCACATCATCTACTGGGATGCGGACGAAACCCCGGTGACCGCGAGCCTCCTCGCAGGCTTCGCCGGGCTCGGGATTCCATTGCATCAGGCCAGTGGGATCCTCCCCCGCTTTCGCGAAGATATCCGCGCCTATGAGCTCGATGCGCACGACCTGCATCCCAATCGGCGGGCACACTCGCTCCTGGCCGACCATGTCGCCGCCTGCATCCTGCACGCGTCGGAGCGACCCTGAGGCGTAACGGGGCGAGTATTCCGTAGTTTCGTGCGATCGTGGGCTGCACCTGAAACGCCCGCGGCGCAGACGGGCGGTCGGATGGACGGTCGCTGCCGGTCCACTAGAATCCCCGCAACTCCGGAACTCGACCTCAACCGCGCACCATGACCGAAGACCAGCACACGCCCGGCTCTGCCGCTCCTGATCGCTCCTCGGGGCGAGCACGAGTCGTCGTCGTCCTCTGGCTCGCTGTGGCACTGCTGTCCTGCCTGCTCGTGTACGGCTACCACCACTTCGACGAGATCGGACAGATCAGCGCGTTCTATATGCAGAAGGCGGGCGTCATGCCCGCGGAGTCGATGGCGTGGGAGTTCCCGGAACGGATGCGGCCGTGGCTCCAACCGGGTCTCTATTACCTGCTTTTCGGCCGCCTTGTCGACGCGGGGGCTCCCGACGGTTATCCGCACCTGTTTCTCGAACGAGCGACGCTGTTTGTCCAGTTCATCTTGTTGGCCGGCGCCGTGTGGCTCCTCATGCCCCTATTGTCGGCGGCCCCCGTCGCTTGTCGGCGACAACGTCTGGCGGCCCTGAGCTGGGCGTTGTTGTGGTTCGCGCCGAGCATGCTCGTGCGGCACTCCTCCGAAGCCTTCGCGACGGCACTGTGGGCGGCGTCGGCCGCTGTGTGGTGGCGCGTCGAGAGCGGCCGCGACCGTCAGTCAACGCTCGGATTGGTGAGCGGTCTGCTCGCGGGACTCTCCGTGTGGGGGCGATTCCAGGTCGGCATGCTGGTTGCTCCCTTCTGGGTCGCTCGCTGGTTCGGCCGCCACGAAGACAGACCGAGCAAGGCTCTCATCGGCTTCGCCGTGGGGATCCTGATGGCGGTGGGAATCGGTGTGGCGGTGGATACGTGGGGGTACGGTGAGCTGACGCTGTCGCCGTGGCGATACTTCGCCGCCAATGTCCTGGAGGGCAAGGCCAGCGGCTTCGGTGTCTCACCGTGGCATCAGTACCTGGGCGACGTGACCGTGCTCACCCTCAATCCACTCATACTGGCATGGTTCGCGTGGGCGGCATGGGTAACCCGGCGCGAGCCCTTCTACCGCTCCCTCAGCATCGGCATGGCGGTGTTCCTCGTGGTTCACATGGCGATTCCGCACAAGGAGCCGCGCTTTCTGCTTCCCCTTCTCGCACCGGCAACCCTGCTGCTGCTCTACGCCTTCTCGTTTCTCCGCGAAGGAGAGGAGGCCGGAACGCAGCGCTGGTTGTTCGCCGTTCCGTACCTGCGCTTCGTCATCGCGCTGAACTTCATCGCACTTGTCGGCTTCACGACGTTCGGGCTCGTTGGCGATCAGGATCGGGTCTACAGGGCGCTATGGCGCTTGCCGCGCGGGGAGCGAACCGTGCTCTCGGCAACCAACCTCTTTGGTCACTTCGACGGCTACGTCGGTACCCCTCCGCCTGCCGGTTTCGAGCGCGAATCGTATCGACGTTTCTTGCAGCCGGGCTGGCTGGCCTATGTCTACGTGCACCCGTCGAATCTCGCCGAGGCCTGCGCCGAGCGGCCGGCCGCGCTGTGGCTCAGCACCAACCACGAACTATCTCCCGAGGACGGGGTCCGGATGCACGCCGATCGGCTGGCCGATGAAGCCGACGTTCGGCCGACTCTCGCCGAGTTTCCCCCACCCTGGCTTCAGAGTGACGCGGATTGGTTCAAGCGCATGTGGCGCTTCCGTCTCGTACGTTGCTCCCCCGGCCCGTTCGAAGAGTCGTGACCTGAACGGCGTGGCCCTCGGCGCTCCCAGCGGCGTGGGGCTCAGCGCCCCAACCGCAGTCGGCAGGGCACCCAGATGGCCTCGGCGAAGATCGCCCACGACATCTTCGAGGCCCCGTCGCGGCGGTCGACGAACGTGATCGGCACCTCGGCCACGTCGAAACCGAGCTGAATCGCGCGGAAGGTCATCTCGATCTGAAACGCGTAGCCTTCCGAGCGGATCGCGTCGAGATCGACGGCCTCCAACACCTTGCGACGGAAACCCTTGAAGCCGCTGGTCAGATCCTGAGGCTCGACGCCGAGAATCGCGCGTGCGTAGACGTTGCCCCCGCGGCTGATCAGACGCCGCATCAATCCCCAGTTCTCGGTACGACCCTCCGGGATGTAGCGTGACCCCAGGACGAGATCGGCGCCCCCGGACCCCAGCTTCTCCTGAAACCGCGGAAGGCAACCGGGATCGTGGGAGAAATCGGCGTCCATCTCGAACACCATCGCGTAATCGCGTTCGAGCGCGTACCGAAAACCGGCGAGATAGGCCGTACCCAGCCCGAGCTTGCCGGAGCGGTGCAACACGAACACGCGGCTGTCACTCTCGGCGATCGAATCGGCCAGATCACCCGTTCCGTCGGGGGAATTATCGTCCACGACGAGCACGTGGGCATCGGAAAGCTCGGCAAGCGTCGCCTCGACGATCGGCTGGATGACATCCCGCTCGTTGTATGTCGGGATGATGACGAGATTCGCTGCCACAGACGGCGCCTTTTAGGAAAAAGGGGGGACCGCGACAGCTTAGCAGCAAGCGAAAACTCACGCGCCACGGGTCCCGCTCGCCCCCGCGGCCTCGGCGAAAAGCGAACTGTGGTCGCCGTCGATCTGACTACCGGTCGCTGCCTTCGCTCTCCAGAAGCACGAACAGCCCTTCCCCGGCGGGCACCGGAACGGCCGCCAGGTCGATCTCGGCCGCGGCCTGCAATCCCTCCACATGCGGTGCCCGAGCGCGGACCGCGCCTTCGAAGCGGAGGGCCGCCAGGTCGACGGACAGATCCACGACCACCTCCTCCGCGGACCACGACGCCAGCGCTATGAGCACGCTCCCGGGACGCGTGTAGGTCGTTGCCAGCACCTCGGAGTGACTCGTGCGCACCGGCGTGTCCTGCAACCAGTAGCCCCGCATGCGGCTCTCGGCGATGCCGAACCGGTTCATCAGCTCCCACACCGGCCGTGGATCGACGTTGCCGTACTTGCGCGCCGTCATTCCGTAGAGCATCCCCCGGTAGGGATGGCCGCCGTCCTGCAGCATCTCTCCCATGAGCCCGAAGGGCAGGCCGGAAACCTCCGTCATCCAGTAGTCGGGCCCCTGGTTGTAGTCGAAGTACTCACCGAACCACAGCCGCGAGATGAACGGAAAGTGCTCCATGTACAGCATGGCGCTGTTGATGAAGCCGTCGCGCACGTTGAACTGATTGGCGGAGTGCAGGTCGATGACCACCTCGTCGCGGTGCTCGCTCAGCACCGTCACCAGACGTTTGACGGTCTCTCGGCTGAAGGCGATGTCGTCGAGGTAGAGCCCGTCGATCTGCTGATTCTCGGCCAACCATCGCACGCCTGCGATGTAGTAGTTGGTCCAGCGCGAGGTGCCCTTGTTCAGGATCGCGGCGTCGTCGACGCGCCAGGCGTGCCAGGCGGCGTGCCCTCGCAAACGGCGCCATACACCTGGCTTTTTCGGACACGGTACGGCGGCGATGTCACCATTGCTTGAGTGCCGCGGCAGGGCAGGCATTTGCTCATTGCACTCGGCATCACGTTCAACTTCCTGCGGATGACCGCCACTGTCGGCGTCCCCGTAATCCTCGGCATGACCCCCTCGAACATGTCTATAGCGCCGACGCTTGCGAATCC
>CAYSHI010000230.1:0-13587 GCA_964430745.1 uncultured Acidobacteriota bacterium
GCCGTGCTCGCGCGGCAGCAGGGCGAGGGTGCACGGCTAGGTGAGATGCTCGTTCGCCTCGGCCTTGTCTCCAAGCGTGATGTCCTCAGCTCTCTCGCTACGCAGCCGGGGTTCCTTCTCGATTCCGTCGCCCTCGCCCAAATCAAACCCGCCGTGGCGCAACTCATCCCGCGGCGAGTGGCGGAGCGCCTGACCTGCATCTCGGCCGCTCTCGACGGCGACCGGCTTTCCGTCGCCATGGCCGACCCGCTCGATTTTTCGGCCATCGAGCAGATCACGGCCATCACCGGCGCCCACGTCGAGCCATTGCTATCGGGCGCCAGCGACGTCGAGCTCGCGATCCGTCTGCACTACCCCACCGAATCCGACAAGGCGTTGGTGGTGCGTGGTCCCGGGGTCTCGATCGCCGAGCGCGACGACGACACGCTGGCAACCAACGAGTTCGATGCGTTCGACCTTCCCGACGAACTGGACCGCTACGGTCTGGTCAGCGGGGGACGGGTATCCGGCGATCTGCTGGTGTCCGATCCGAACGACATGGAAGACGAGAGCGGTGAGCTGCCGACGTCGGTTCACCTGCAGAACTTACTGCTGCATGAGGCGCTGCGCGATCGAGCCTCCGATATCCACCTGGAGCCTCGCAACGATCACCTCTGCGTCCGTAACCGCGTGGACGGCCGCCTTGTCGAGAGCCAGGTCATCCCCAAGTGGATGCACGGCGGGCTCATTTCGCGATTCAAGGTGCTGGCGAACATGGATATCGCCGAGCGCCGATTGCCCCAGGACGGACGCTGCCGGATCCAGCTCGATGGCAAGCACATCGACCTTCGCGTCTCGACCCTACCAACCCGCCACGGCGAGAAGATGGTCTTGCGGATCCTCGACCGCAGCAACCAGTTGCTGGCGTTCGAAGAGCTGGGGCTCTCCAGCAACGACCTGGAGACGCTCGAGGATTTCATCCACCGGCCGCAGGGAATGCTTCTGGTGGTCGGACCCACCGGTTCCGGCAAGACGACGACGCTCTACTCGGTCCTCCAGCGCCTCGACGCCAAGACACAAAACGTCATCACGATTGAAGATCCCATCGAGTACGAGATCCCGACTATCAATCAAGTGCAGGTGCACGAGCGCATCGGCCTCGAATTCTCGACGGTACTGCGGTCGGTTCTCCGCCAGGACCCGGACGTCGTTCTTCTCGGCGAGATCCGGGATCAGGACACCGCGCAGGTAGCCGTCCGCGCGGCCCTCACGGGTCATCTCCTTCTTTCGACCCTGCACACCAACAACGCGGTCAGCACCCTCACCCGTCTGCTGGATCTGGAGATCGCACCCTTCCTGCTGAGCTCCTCGCTGCTCGGCGTGGTGTCGCAGCGTCTGGTGAGACGTGTGTGCCCGGCGTGCACCTCCCCCTATGTTCCCGATCCCGACGCCCTCAAGGTGCTGGGCCTGAGTGCGGCGGAGCAGTACACGCGCGGCACGGGTTGTGATGCCTGCGACGGACGCGGATACAAGGGTCGCATCGCGATCTTCGAGATGCTGCGGGTCACCGACCCGCTGCGGCGGGTAATCGCGCGCGGCGGCAACGAGCAGGAGCTGCGTCGCATCGCCATCGATTCCGGGATGTCGACCCTCAGCGAATCCGGAGCCCGGCTCGTGAAGGCCGGTGTCGCCACCGCCGAGGACGTCGCCTTCGTGGTGCGCGACGTCGACTGGGCGGAGTCCTGCGGCAACTGCGAGGGTTCCGTCGAGCCCGACTTCGAGGTTTGTCCGCACTGCGGCGTCGATCTCCGCACCGCGTGCCCGGGCTGCGGCCGCGATACCCAGAACGACTGGCGCACGTGCCCGTACTGCCGCATCGACCTGCCCGACCACGCGAAGCAACACCGCCCGCAGCTTCCGCCGGCCGCCATCGGCGACAGCCACAGCGGCGATGACTTCGAGCACCGGGCAATCAGGGCGCTGAAACCCGGTAAGACCGGCTAGTGTCCTTTCTCAGGACACCAGTGTCCTTTCTCAGCACGCGGGGCGCGGGGTGTCGTCGCCGCGTCCGGCGGGGCTGAAGGCTATCGACCGTGCCCCCTGAAAACGACTACTACGCCGTTCTCGGAGTGCCGCGCGACGGCGACGCCGATCTGATCCGCAAGGCGTTCCGCGAGCGCGTGCGCGCCTGCCATCCCGACAGGGTCGCCAATCTCGATGAAGATCTCCGCAAGCTCGCCGAAGAGAAGATGGTGGAGCTCAACGCAGCATACGCCGTTCTTCGAAATCCGGCCCGGCGGGCCGCGTACGACGATCGATCCGCGAAACAGCACCTCCCCGAAGCCGTCCGCTCCCCCACCGGCACCCGCGGCGCCACGGATCAACCTCCCGTCGAGACCCGGCCGGGACAACCGATGGTCGACCCCGCGGGAACCCGCAATCGGATCGGGGAACAACGATTCGTCTCCCGCGCGGCATCCGAGGAATTCCGGAGCCACGTCGAGCGCTGCGTCCCCGGACAGGTCTCGTGGACGCCGATGGCGTTCCCGGGAGCGACCCAGGCGTTTCGAGGCGCCCGCGCGCGGAGCAGCTTCAGCTTCGTCCTCCTTGCCGCGCCGAAGGTCGACGACAAGACGTTGAGGCGGTTCTTGAAGTCGCTCGACGGCTCCGCCCCCAAGCTGAAATCCCGGTTGTTCGGACGCGACCTCCTGTTCGGCTTCGTCGGAGCCGTCGAGTTCCTCGATCAGCGGCGCCAACGCGCGACGCTCGAGCGGTTCAACGAGGGCCGTTCCCTCAGGGACGCCGTTCGCCCCGCTACGCTCGTTGACCTGGTGAACTGGCACGTGGTCCCCGGCGAGATCCGGATCCAGGAACGGCTGGAAAGTTTGCTGCGGGGCCACTGAGCGTGCGGTCGCCGGGCGATTCGACTTCCGCACGAGCCGCGCCGACTCGACCCCAGCTCGGCGAGGCCGTTCGCGACCTCGACTTCGCGGTCAGCGCCCTGCAGCTCTATCCCGCGAGCTCGCCGGTGGTGGGCCGCGCCCTCGAGCAGGCCCATGGGGCTTTGGCGCCCCACATCGGAGCGTCCGCACTCACCTTCGACGTACTGCCGGATGGTTTGCGCGCCGCAGGCGAGCACACCGACCCCACCGGGCAGGCCTCCCGCTCACTCGCGTCGAAGTTGCACGCACGGGGCGTCGCTCACCTGTATCTCGGCCCGTCGATGGATGCCTCCGGCCTGCAGCACCTCGTAGAGCTGCTCTCCACCGACGTCGAGATCCTTGCCGAGATGGGAGGAATCAGGTCCCAGCTCGAGCAACGGGATGCCGCGGGAATCAACGTCGACTTGCTGCAACTCGACAAGCTCTTCGACGGCGAGGCCGCGGGCGCAGATCCGACGATGGCGGTGTGGGAGAGCCTCGTCAGCGGCTGGGGCGAGAGCGGCAACCGCGACATTCTCGACCACGAGTTGTTGGCCGCCGACAGCGAGCGCTTCGCCGACTTTCTCGACTGGCTCCTCGACGACGATAGCCCGCCGGCACAGGCATCCGAGCTGTCTCGCCTCGAGCTCGTGCGGACCGTGTGCAAGGGGATCGGCGCCGCTGCAGCCGGGCTCGGGCCGGACCGCGTCGATGCGGCCGCGAACGTCGTGAGCAGCCGGTACGACGCGCTCGACAAGGAGATATGGATCGACATCCTCGGGCCTTCACCCGAAGACGGGACATCCGACGCGACGGCGCCCGGAGCTACCGGACCGCCGCGAGGCGACGAAGCGGGCCGAGGCGCCACGGCGCTCGCCGACCTGACCCGCGCAATCGGAGCGTCTCTGAGCCGCGAGCAGGTCGAGGAGTTGCTCACGTACACACTTGCGAGCCGCGAACGTGCCTCTCCGCGTATTCATGGCCTCTTTCACGACCTGCTCGAGGGACGCGACGAACGCGACGAGATGGAGCACGCGATCCGCGAAGCCGTCCAGCGTCAGACCAACACGGCGAACGACCGGGCCAGCTTCGAGGAGCTCTGGCCGCGGCTCACGGAAACCTTCCACGGCGAGCACCTGGAGAGCTTCGTGAGCACGACCTACCGCGCCGAGCTCGACCAACTTCTGGCGAGCAGCCCCGCCGCATGCCTCTGGGATCTGCAGCGCATCGGTCCCCGCTTCCGCGAGCTGGAGCCATCGTATCTGGTGCGACGGAAGGCCAAGGTCATCCTCGAGATACTCGATGCGAACAACGACGACGAGGAATATGCGAGCCTGATCGCCAAGTTGGAGCGATCGTTGCCGGAGCTCATCGCGGACGGGCAATACATCGCCACGGAGGAGGTTCTCAAGAAGCTCGCGGCCGACCTGATTCCCTCCAGCGGTCTGAGCAACGCACAACGAGGCAACGCGCGCGACATGCTCGTCCGCCTGTGCAATCAGCACACTCTGCGCGAAGTGGTGCGCAATCTGGCGGGAAGGTCAACCGCCCAGATCGACGCGGCCGGGCGCATCTTCAATTCTCTCGGTCCGATGGCGGTACCCGCGTTGCTCGAGGCCCTCTCGCAGGAACAGTCCCGCCCGGTGCGCGTGCATCTCGTGCGTATGCTCGCCGCCATGGGCGATCAGGCGTTGCCCGAGATCAGCAAGCACCTCCGCGACAAACGTTGGTTCTTCGTGCGCAATCTTCTGTGGATCGTCGGCGAGATCGGCGATCCCGGCTTCGCTCCCCACCTGGGAATCATCGTCAAGCATCCGGACGTGGGAGTACGGCGAGAGGCGGTGCGCTCGTTGGCCAGGCTGCGCAACGAAGCCGCCGCCAAGGCATTGGTGAGCGCCTCCGAGGACTCGGACCTCGAGGTCCGTCTACTCGCCATTCACGGCCTCGGCACCTCGAGGGCTCTATCGGCGATCCCGCATCTGCGCGAGCTCATTTCTCTCCCGAACCTCTCCGGCAAGAACACCGAGATCATCCGCGCCGCCGCTGTGGCACTCGGCCGCCTCGGTGCCGGGGAGGCGCAAGACGCGCTCGTCCAGCTGGCGCGCCGACCCTGGCTCTTTCGTCGACGACGCGCAGCCGCCAGCGACGCAGCGGCATGGGCCGTCGCGGCGCTCCGAGGAGAGGCTACGGACGAAGCGCCGGAGGCGCGCCTGGGCCGCGCCGGCGACATGCCCTCCCCTTCCCGGATCACCGGCTTCGCGCCCACGCCGTCGAGAGGTGGCGGCGCCGCTTTTCCCTCGAAGCCCGCCGGTGACAATCCGTCCGACCCGGCCGGTGACTGAGCATGTTCGCCGACCGTAACGAGTTTCGCGCGACCGCGGCGACGCTGCTCACCGCGCAGCGCGCCCTGGCCTTGTATCCGGCAGGGCATCCCCACATCAAGGCGGCGGTTGATGACTGCTACCGGCTCCTGCGCTCGATGCTCCGTCGCGAGCAACAGATTCCCATCGTCCTGGCCGGCGACGAGTTCGTTGCCGGCGACCTGCAGATCCCGATCGCCGGCGAATCGATCGAGGAGTTGGCGTCCCTGCTGCGCCGAGCCGGTGTCGAGAAGCTGATCTTTTCCGACGGGCTGCGCTCTTGGGAGATGCAGGCGTTCCTCCGCGCCCTCACCCTCGATGAAGAGGCTCTGACCGAGGCCGGCGGTGTCGCCGCGGTGCTCGCCGGCGAAGAGGTCGAGCACATCCTTGCCGACACCCTCGCCGTTGAATCTCACGACGAGCACGAGCTTCTCGTCAAAGCCTGGCACACCTACACCGGCGGGCTCCGCGTCGCCCGACGTCTGCGCCAGGCGTATCGCGCCGACGGCACGCTCGAAGATCTCGACGAAACCAAGCAATTCGTCCGTGAGATTGTCGAACTGGGCGTCCAGCAGACCCGTCCTCTGCTCGCCCTGCAACAACTCAAGGTGCACGACGAGTACTCCTTCACGCACTCGATCAACGTGGCCACCCTGACGCTTGCAATCGCTCAGGGATTGGAGCTCAGCAAGTACGAACTCTACGAGATCACGCTCGCCGCGATGCTTCACGATATCGGCAAGGAGCGGGTGCCGGCCGAAGTTCTTCGCAAGCCCGGCAAGTTGGACGACCATGAATGGAAGGAGATGGCGGACCACAGCCTCATCGGGGCGCGAGCGCTCGCCACCACCGAGGGCGTCGGCGACCTGGCGCCGATCGTCGCCTACGAACACCACCTCAAGCAGACACCCGGAGGCTCGGGCTCGGCGAAGTGGCGGCTGCACCTGGTCTCGGAGATGGTCACCATCGCCGATGTCTACGACGCCTTGCGAACGAGCCGTCCCTATCGCGGTGAGCTGCCGTGCGATCGGGCCATGGAAATCATGCACGAGGAGGCCCCGGAGAAGTTCAATCCCGACCTCTTCGCCGGCTTCGCCCGCCTCGTGGGCTACTACCCCCCGGGGATGTGCGTCAGGCTGGACAGCGATGAGGTCGCGGTCGTCTACGAGACCAACCCCGACGCGCTGCGCCACCCGCACGTACTGGTGGTAACGGGACCGGAGGGCAACACGCTGGAAGCGCCCTACAAGCTCGACATGTCGGACCCGGCAGAGCGGCCCGCGGTCGACGTGACGGCGGTTCTCGACGCGGACGAAGCCGGCGTCGACCCGTTCGACTACCTCTGATCTCCCGGCGTCACTGCCCTCCACGAACGGTCTGCGTCGTCCCGTTCTGCATCGCCGTGATCTTGAGCTCGTCGCCGGCGTACTCCAAGCGGAGGCCTTCCCGGTCGCTGATGATCAGCTCTTGATCGTTGACGAAAGTGGCCTGCTTCGACTCACTCGCGTAGATAATCACGAGCTGGGAGTCGGCATCGTACTCGAGACGATCGCCCTCTCCGGTACCGGCGGCGTCCCTCATCACGACGTTGCCTTCCACGTTGATCGCGTCCCACGTCCCATCCTCGAGGAACGCCACTTCGAGACGAGTGCCGCCGATCTCGCGGTCCTCTCCCTCCAGCTCGAGCAAGGCCTCGCCGGCCATGATCATGGCCAACGGCTCGCCCTCGACAAGAAGCTGATAGCCGGTGAGCACGATGGAGCGCGCCTCTTCGGCGTCCTCCGCCGGCTTCAACAGATGGACGACGACGTCGCCGGCGGCTTGCAGCTCGTCGGACTCGGCGAGCAGCTTGATCTCGTCGGCGCGCATGAGATAGTCGCCCTCGCCCTGCCAGATGTTCGCATCGCCCATGAAGGTGAGCCGGTTCCCCTCGCGCACCTGCAGGGCGTCGGAAGAGGCCTCGATCTCGGCGGCGCCGCCGAACAGCGGGCCGATCGTGCTCACGAGCTCCCCCCGAAGCTGTGCCTCGATGCCGTCGAACAGGTCGATACCACCGTTCGGCAGCAAGGCGATGCCGCCGGCGGCAACGTCGAAATCTTCGGACTCATAACGCGGAGCGGGATCGCCGTCGAGCACCCAGTTGCCGGTCTCGGGGTCCAGCTCTCCGTGCCCCGCCGACACGTCCCGACCGTCCGCGCCTTGGTGACGAATCCCCGCCGGCCATTCCGCCGACTCGATATTGCCGTCGCCGTACACCACAACCGCCCGCGGCCCGCGGAACGCCACCGGCTCGCCGTCGCCCGCCATCAGAACCTCGACATCGCCGTCCGCGGTGAGCTCGTCCAACCCCCCGGCCGCCATCGTCAGGCTCTCGGCACGGATGTGCCGCAGCTCGGCGCCAGGGCCACGGGGAAAGAAGTACGCCTCGCCCAGCGCCTGCACGGATGCGCCTTCGCCGAAACCGAGCGCGAAACTGTCCGCGCGCAGCTCGCCGGACTCGCCGAGCTCGAAACGCGGGCGCGGAACATCGGGGTCGGGGCCTCGGGTCACCTGCAGCCCCTCCGCGCTCCCTTCCTGCATGTCGACCGTAATGAGCCCGCCGGACGCCACGTGTTCGCCCGGCTCCGTCGCCGCCAGCCACACCGCGAACGCGTCGACCCGCGCGCGGATCGTGTCCACGCCGCCGGCGGCCTCGTCGAGGCCGAGAATGATCTCGTAGGCCGAAAGCCGTGCCTCTTCGAGCCGCATCGCCGGACGATCGCGCAATGTCAGTTCCGAGCGATCCAGGTCGAAGACAATGTTGCCGGCGGAACCCTGAAGCTCGAATGCCGGCGACGCGCCCTGCGTGGTCGCCTCCGACCACAACCTCACGGGGCCGCGCAACTCGGGGCGCGACGGCTCGGCGTGCGGCCGCGAAAGCGAGCCCGCTTGGGTCTGGTGGTTGTACCGCAGCTCGCCGGATTCAATGACCAGGTCGGCGGCGTGGAGCCGAACGCCATCCTCGCTGCGAAGCTCACCGTTGCTGTACGTGAGAATCTCGCTGACCACCTCGACGCCGCTCGGCAGCACGGCGCGAACGTTGTCCATCACACGAATCTCTTCGTAGGCGTCGCCCTCGATGGGGACGGCGCGCTCCACGAGGATCATCCGTTCGCCCTGGACACGGGTGGCCTCACGCTCCTCGTGCTCCTCCGGCCCGCCCTGCTCCGTTTCCCCCTCCTGATATAGCACCAGCTCGACGCCGCCACGGTACTCATAGCGATTCCCCGAGCCGCTCACCGCCTCCGCCGCCGCCACCTCGTAGACAACAACACCGTTCACGGTGGCAACGTGCCGCAGCCCGCGTGTACGCGAGACAATCTCGCTCGCGACCGGAGGTGCGTCGCCATCGACGGGTTCTTCCGGCGGCAACTCCGGCCGCCCTTCCCAGGAGGCGGCGACAACGGCGATCACGGCGATCGCTACCGCCACCATCGCCACACGAATCAGCGAGCGGGTGCGCATCGCTAGAAATCCGCGGCCAGCGCGCCGAGCCAACCGAACCCGTCGCGATCGGGCTCCCAGCTTCCGGCAAGATCCGCCCGCAGCGTCTCCCCGCCGAGGCCGACGCCGAAGGTGTACGTCGGTCGCCGCTCGATGGCGCCCATGTCGAAGAGCAATCCGCCGCGTACAGCCATGGCGCCCGCGGACCACTCCGCGCCGCCGCCCAGCTCGCGGCGCTTGCGGCCGCCCTGCACGAAGATGTCGGTGCCGAGGTCGAAATCGAGCGTCAGCCGAACCGACGGATGCGGCATCAGCAAGCCGCCGACGCGAATCTGCCGCGGCAGGCGTGTGATCGGGGACCCGGCGACACCGAGGCCCGGCGCGTTGAGGTTCTTGACCACGGCCCCCAGGCGGAACTTCGCCGACGGGATCATCAGAATGCCGAAGTCGACGCTGAACACCGTATCGTCGGACACCTCCGCTCCCGAGCGGGCGCGACTCAACAACTCGCCCGCCGTCAGATCACCGGGCCGCAGGCTGTCGAGCTCGGGGCTCTGGAAGCGCCCCAGCGCCTGCACCACCTTGCCGCTACCACCGATGACGAAGCGCCCCTGGGCGAGCGGATAGGCAAAGCTGAACTGGTACTCGCGTGTTCTCAACGAGGCCATGTCGATCTCGATCTCGCCGTCGCGGAGCCGGGATACCTCATCGACGTAGGTGATCTGCTGGAACGCGCCGCCGAAACGAGTCGAGACGAAATAGACCCCCAACGTCTGCTCTCCGGCAAGCCCGGCGTCGGCGCTGGCCAACACGGCCGCGGCCTGAACCGGCTCGAAAGCGTCCGAGAAGCCGGCGGCGACACGCAACGCCTCGACCCATGGTCCGGCCTCGTAGGGGATATTGCCGAAGGCCACTGCCGCTTCCTTGCGGCCGGACACCCACATGCCGGCCGGGTTCCACTGCAATGCCGAGTACCCGTCGGCGACCGCGACGTACCCTCCCCCCATCGCGAGTGCGCGGGGATCGGACTTGGCGACGGCCTGCGCGCGCACGGGCAGCGGCGATAATGCGGAGACGACGGCGAGAAGCGTGAGGACGGAGAAAAGGCGCGCCAAGCGCCTCACTCCCGGGGCGGGCGATGCTTCTCGATTTCCTCTTTGTAGTACTGCTTGTAGAGGATCTCCCACTCTCGCCCTCCCTCGGGGAAGTCGCGCTTCTGCGAAGCGATCTTGCCACGCACGAGCTCGTCGACCATGGCGTCGCGCTTCACCTCTTCGGTAATGATCTTCACCACCTCGAGGCGCGTCGCATTGGCGTCCTTGCGCAAACGGACGCCAAGGTCCTCGTCGAGCGCGTCCACCACCAGCCTGGAGAGGTAATTGATCTTGGCGCGGGATAGGCGCATGTCAGAGGATGATGTCCCGTTCTTTGGCAAGCCTCGCCTTGATCACCTTGAACATCTCATGATACTCGACGTCGGCGCGGCGAATCTGCTGCGTGTGCTCGCGCATCAGGTCGCGGACTTCGTCGTTGAGCTTGTCCTCGACGCGCAGCTCCTCGGTGATGACCTCGTGCACCATGGTCTCGATCTCGTCGGCGTCGTCGACGTCGAAGTAGCCCTGCTTGCCAAGACCACGGACGATCCGGTTGGCAAGGACCCCGATCTGATCGCTGCTCAGTCGCATGAAGCCGATCTTCCACCGAGTTTGAGGGAGTAATGCCGCTAGTCGTATCCTGAAAACAGGACAGTAGCACGGGGTCCGAGGGGCCAACAATCGCGCCTCAACACAGCAGATGCGTGTTGCCGCGTCCCGTATTTCGTCTTCGCACACCGGCCGGCCGATTGTCGTCGTCGCACACCGACGGGCCGTTTGTCGCCGGCGGTCAGCCGCCGATCTGTACCGGCATCGAGGCTGCATCCTGTCCGGCGCCGAAGTCGACCCTCAGAACGTAGTCTCCCGCATCAAGCTCGGGAATCGTCGCGCTCACCATCAGCGACCCCGTTCGTCCGCCGAACCAACGGGCCCGTTCGATCTCGAGCACGTGGACCGTCCCGTCTCCGGCTTCGAGCTGAACCGAGACCGCCTCCGGGTCGCCGGGCTCGCCGCGCATCCAGGCGCCGACCACGAGGGACCCGCCGGGGACGAACAGACCATCATCGGACATCAAAACCGCGACGGAAGCCTCATCCGTTGCACTCAACGGCAACGCCGTCTGCCCGACCACGATCGACGCGCCCGGCTCTTCACGAACCACCACGGTCTGCGACCACTCGGCGTCCGAGCCGGCCAGCGGGTGCACCACGACGAGCGTTACGTCGTAGCTACCCGGCTTGGCGTCGGCAGTGACCGCTGTCACGAAAGAGCCGTTACCGAGCGTCAACAGATCGTCCTCTCCGAGGCGAATCTCCCATGACTCGGAGACCTGGGAAGCGTCCGAACCGTCGGCGGGGTCCAACCTCAGGACCGCGTCGAGCCGGGCGACGAAAGCGTCGCCGTCGGGCTGGAAGAGGAGATCCCCGAGCCGGATCTGCACAGGGGCGGATACCACGCCGCCGGCGCCGAGATCGGCCCAGATGCCGACCGGCACCTCTACCGGCAGGCTGCCTTCCGAGATCTCGCGCACGAAATCTCCCTTCGCCTCCCCGGCCGCGAACTCCATCACGGGATCGATGATGCTGGCTTCGACGGAGATCTCGAAGGCGAGACGAATGTTGCGGTCCCAGACGCCGGCGCCCCACCGGTAGTCGTACACCTCGTAGTTATTGATGCGCGTCTCGAGGAAATAGACCAGGAACTCGCCGCCGGTGGCCTGAAAGGCGCGGTTGTTGCCCAGGTTGGAGTAACTCCAGATCTCGAAGTCCGGGCCCGCCCCGGCGCCGAATACCTGTCCCCAGGTCTGTCGACCGATCGAATCCGGCCTGCCGAGAATGGCGCGCACCCTGCCGCGGTCGGATTTCCAGCCGCGCGGAAACGAACGATAGCGCTGGTTCGTCCAGGCGATGTTCTCGTAGAACTCCTCCTGGAAGTCGTTGCCGATGGCGCGACCGTCCGGATCTCGCCGGTCCCAGAACCACTGGATGAAGCGCTCCTTCTGGGCCGTGTCTTCCAGTTCGCCCCAGATCTCCCGCTCCTCCACGGTCATGATCATCTCGGCGGGCCCGTCGGTCCACTCGTCGACGCGGCCCTCGTAGAAGCGTCGGGCCTCGCCCGCCGTGGTCGGGAACTCGTCCTGCGGCAGCGCGACGCCGGGCGCGGACACCACCGCCGCGACGGCCACCAGCCATAGCGCGCCCGTGCCGGCGAAACGGAGTGGGTTCTTGCTCTCGACGTGCGACATCTCTCTCTCCATCGGGCGCGACTGCCCAGGGTCGTCCTCGAAACGTTCCACATGTCATTCTATCGGGATGGCACACCCGCGGTAAGGAAACCACCATGCCCGGCGTTGACCTCAGCACGGAACAGGTGTTTGAACGCATCGACGTCCTCGAACCCGAGATCGTCGATGCCTTGTGTAGCCTCGTAAAGATCCCGAGCGTCTCGGGCGACCGCGACGCGGCAGAGGCCGCCGCCGGGGCGGTCGCCGAGCTGTGCACGCGAGCCGGGCTTGCGGCCGAGACCTGGCCAACCGCCGGCTCGCCGGCCGTATTCGCCGAGATCAAGGCCCCCGCGGGCGCCCCGGAAATCCTGCTGTACGGCCACTACGACGTGCAACCGGCGGAACCCCTGGACGAGTGGGACTCCCCCGCCTTCGCTCCGGTCGTGCGCGACGGCGCCGTCTACGGTCGCGGCGCGGGCGACAACAAGGGCCAGTTCCTGGCGCACATCTTTGCGCTGCGCGCGCTGCGTGAGACGGTGGGCATCCCTGTCGGCGTCAAGTTGCTGATCGAGGGCGAGGAGGAACGCGGCAGCCCGAATCTCGAGGCCCTCGTCGCCGAGCGCTCCGACCGCCTCTCATGCGACGTCGCGGTGACGGCGGACGGTCCTTATCACCCGGGCGGACACCCTCTGATCATTCTGGGCGTACGCGGGCTCCTGTATCTCGAGGTGTGGGTGCAGGGAGCATCCCGCGACCTTCACTCAGGCAGCAGTGGAGGCGTCGCGCCGGCGCCCGCGCGCTCTCTCGCTCGTGCTCTCGCATCGCTGTGGTCGAGCGACGACCGCGTAGCCGTGCCCGGCTTCTACGACCGCGTCCTGGCGCCGACCGACGCCGAACGGCGCGCCATCGCGCGGCTCCCGTTGCCACCCGGCGGCGGTAGCGATTCCGCGACGAGCGCCGCTTCCGCGGCGCAGCGCATCATGTTCGAGCCCAACGTCAATATCGCCGGCATCGATTGCGGATACACCGGAGCCGGCCTCAAGACAATCGTCCCGCACCGAGCCTCCGCCAAAATCGACGTGCGCCTGGTCGCCGACCAGGACCCCGAGCGAATCTTCGAATCCATGCGCGATTTTCTCGCACGTCAGGGCCTCGGGGTGCGCCGGCTCGCCAGCGTCCCACCGTCTCATACTCCGCTCGACAACCGTTTCGTAACTCCCATTGGCCGAGCCCTTCAGGCGGCCTGGAACCGCCCCGCCTACATCCAGCCCCGCCTCGGCGGCACGACGCCCGATTTCGTCTTCACGCGCCGGCTCGGCGTGCCCAGCATCCTCGTCCCCTACGGCCCGCCGGACATGCACCATCACGCCCCCAACGAGCGCATAGAGCTCGCCGCTCTCCGACGCGGGGTCCGCAGCTCGGCAGCAATCTGCCTGCAACTCGCGGGGACAGGCCACTAGCGCAGCCCGCACAGGGCGGGCACGTCGGGGCGCGGCCATTCCGGCGGAACGCTCGTAGCCATGACC